>CAJFUR010000020.1 GCA_904420215.1 uncultured Eggerthellaceae bacterium | reverse complement strand
GCGCATCATGGTGCTCACGTACTACGCCAAGCGCGCGCGCTACAACGGCGAATCCATGATCATGCACCGCTTCATCCCCGGCCAGTCCACGGCGGAAACCATCCTGTCCATGCTGCGCCCCGACCGCCAGTTCGAAGCCGACGAGGCGCGCATGCTCGACATCATGCTGTGCCTGCACGCGGAACACGGCGGCGGCAACAACTCGACGTTCGCCACGCGGGTGCTGACCTCGTCCGACACCGACCCCTATTCCACCTACGCGGCGGCCATCGGGTCGCTCAAGGGGCACCGTCACGGCGGGGCGAACCATCAGGTGCTGGCCATGCAGGAGGAAATAAAACAGCAGGTGAAGCGCTGGGACGACGACGACGAAGTGGCCGCCTACCTGGCCAAGATAGTGAACCGGGAGGCGTTCGACAAGACGGGTTTGGTCTACGGCATGGGGCATGCCGTGTACACGAAGTCCGACCCGCGCGCCGTCATCTGCAAGCGTTTCGCCGAGAAACTGGCTGCCGGCACCGAGCACGAGGCGGAGTTCAACCTGCTCAAGAGCATCGAACGGCTGGCGCCGGAAGTCATTCTGCAGGAAAAGGGCACGCGGAAGGACATGTGCGCGAACATCGACATGTACTCGGGGTTCGTGTATTCGCTGCTGGGCATTCCGGAAGACCTGTTCACGCCTCTGTTCGCCTGCGCGCGCATGTCGGGTTGGGCGGCGCACCGCTTCGAGGAAATCGTGTCCGGCAAGCGCATCATCCGCCCCGCCTACAAAAGCACGCGCAGCGGCAAGCGCACCTACGCGCCTATCGAGGAGCGGTAGCGCGCTGCTGGTTGGGATGTGCGCGGGTGCATGCGGCGCCGACGGCTGCGTGGGCGGGCATCAGCGGATGTGCCCGCGGGCGCGCCATGTGTCCCGCCTGCGGGCGCCACGTGCGGTCCGCCCGCAGGCGAACGGAATCTGAAAACTGGAATTTTGGCGTTTGACCTAGTGTTTTTCGATGGCGGAGGCAGTAGGATTCGAACCCACGGAACCTTGCGGCTCAACAGTTTTCAAGACTGCCGCCTTCAACCACTCGGCCATGCCTCCGCGAATGCGCGCCACTGCGGTTGTGCGTGTTTTCTTCCCGCAGGGCAAACTATGGCGTAAGGATACCATATAATACGACCCATGACCGACGAACACTACATGCGCATGGCTTTGGACGAGGCCCGCCGCGCGGAGCAGCTGGGCGAAGTGCCCATTGGGGCCGTGGTGGTGTACGAACCCATCGATCCGGGCACGCGTCGGCCGCTCGCAGAGCCGCGCGTCATTGCGCGAGCCTGCAACCTGCGCGAATCCACGCGCGATCCCGCCGGACATGCGGAGTTCCTTGCCATGCGGGAAGCCGCGCGCGCGCTGGACGCGTGGCGGCTTTCCGGCTGCACGGTTTACGTGACCTTGGAGCCGTGCGTCATGTGCGCGGGGCTCATGCATCAGGCGCGCATCGACCGGTGCGTGTACGGCGCCCGCGACGGGAAGGCCGGCGCCCTGGGCAGCCTGTACGCAGTCAACGAGGACACGCGGCTCAACCACGTGTTCGACGTGACGCCCGGCGTGCTCGCCAATGAGTGCTCGGCCATTATCAGCGGCTTTTTCGCAAACAAGAGGAAGAAATGAACGAACAGACAGCAGGGCAGACGGCACAGGCGGCAAGGCAGGCAGCGGAGACAGAACGGGCGGCGCCGGCCGCGGCGCCGGAGTGCGCCGCAGGGCAAGTGAAGGGCGCCAGCGCAGCGGGCTGCGCGGCGGGCGCCGGGCCGGCGGCGCGTGCGGCGCAGGCTGGGGCAGTGGACATGGTGGCCACGGCGCGCGCCGTGCAGCAGGAGGCCGACGGATGGGGTGGCCCGGGCCTGCTCAAGCTGATCGCGCCGGCGAAGGTCAACCTGTTTCTGGGCATTGGGCCCCGCCGCAGCGACGACTACCATGAAGCCACGAGCATTCTGCATGCCATCGCGCTGCACGACGTGCTGTACGTGCGCCGTGCACCCACTCCGGAGCGTCTTGCCGGCGCGGGCGAGGCGGCGCTTGCGGGGCCGGTGGGCAACGTGCGCGTCGGCATAGAGTGCATCGCGCGCGAGGGATTGGAGCCGTTGCCCGTGCCCGCAGCGGAGAACATCGTGTTCCGGGCTGTGGACGCCCTTGCCTGCGAGCTGGGCCGCGAGGACGAGGGCGCCGTGGAGATCCGGCTTGAGAAGCACATTCCGTATCAGGCGGGCTTGGGCGGGGGTTCGTCCGATGCCGCGGCCGCACTGCTGGGCATGGCGCATTTGTGGGGGGTGGCGCCCGACGACCCCGTGCTCGAGCGCGTCGCGCGCCGGCTGGGCAGCGACGTGGCGTTTTTCCTGCACGGCGGCTGCGCGTGCTTCGGCGGCGCGGGGGAGCGGTTCGACCACGCGCTTGCTCCCATGAAGAAGTCGCTGGTGCTGGTGAAACCCACCGAAGGCATGTCCACTGCGGCGGCGTACCGGTCTTTCGACGAGGATCCGCGGCGCGTGGACGAAGATGCGCTCGCCAAGGCGCGGCAGGCCGCCTGCGCGTTGGACGTGCCGCTGTTCAACAATCTGGCCCCGGCGTCCGAGCGCCTGATGCCCGAACTGGAAGACGTGAAGGCATGGGTGCAGGCGCAGCCGGGCGTGGAGGACGCGCTTCTGTGCGGAAGCGGATCCACCACGTTCGCGGTGGTCGAAAGCCTGAACGCCGCGTGCCGGCTGACGGCCGCTGCCCAGGCGAAGGGCTGGTGGGCGCGCTCGACCACGTTCGGTTCACTCAGGGCGGCCTTGGTGCCTTGACGGTTTCATCAAATGCGGCGTGGCGTTTGCGCAAGGCGGAGCCCAAGATGCTACTATAGGCATGGCAAACAGTGGCGCGAGGCCCGCAGGGGCCGCACCCGCCGCACAGCTGGCGAGGTTCGCAGGGGCCATGCCCGCCGCACGGTTGGCGGAGCGTGCGGGCGCCGTTTGGAACAGGCGGAAGCAACGGGACAGGAGCGGTTATGAACATTGTGCTGATCGTGGTCATTGCCATTGTGGTGGTGCTGGTCATAGCGGGTATTGCCCTGTACAACAACCTGGTGAAACTGCGCAACATGGTTGACAACGCCTGGGCGCAGATAGACGTGCAGCTGCAACGCCGCCTCGACCTCATTCCCAACGTGGTGGAAACCGTGAAGGGGTATGCCACGCACGAGCGCGGGACGCTCGACGAAGTGACCGAGGCGCGCGCGGCCGTGGCGAATGCAAGCACCCCTGCAGGCAAAATGGGGGCCGACAACATGCTCACCGGTGCGTTGAAGAACCTGTTCGCCGTGGCCGAGGCGTACCCCGACCTCAAGGCGAACGCCAACTTCCAGCAGCTGCAGGCCGAGCTTTCCGCCACGGAAGACAAGATCAGCTACATGCGGCAAAGCTACAACGACACGGTGATGAAGTACAACACGGCCATCCAGACGTTTCCCGCAGTGCTGTTCGCGGGCATGATGGGCTTTTCGCAGCGCGAGAGCTTCGACGCCGTTGCCGGCTCCGACGTGGCGCCGCGCGTGCAGTTCTAGCGCGCTACGCGGTGTACGTGCCCGCTGCGCTGGCGCGTTGCGGGCACAGCTGCTGCGCGAGAAGCGGCAGAAAGAGCGTATGAGGAGGTGAACGCGATGATAGCGCGACTTTCGCGCATTGTGCCGCTGCTGGCCGTGTTGGCCGTTGTTGCGGGCATCGTGTACTTGGTGGCGACGTACCGGTATTCGCCGTCGCGCGCCAAGGAGATCCTCATCAGGATGTTCACGTGGCTCACGGGCATCCTGTCGGCGTTTTTCCTTCTTGTGGTGCTCTATGCCTTTTTCGAGGACAACGGGGCGGTGCTGGATCTTGCTGCGAGCTTTCTTGCCACGACACTTGTGGGGCTTGTGATCACGCGCATGTGCAATGCGGTGTTCCTGAAGCGGCATCCGGACTATCGGCGCAAGCCCATGAAGGCGACGCGCGAAGCCCGCTTCCCTTGGTCGGTTCTGCAAAGCCTGCTCAGAGGCGGAAAGAAGTAGGCCGTCGGCGGGTTTGCCGGAGAAATGGCGGTTGCAGGTCATGGTTGCGGGCCATGGAAGCGGCCCGCGGCGCACGGCCATGGATGGCGGAGGCGCATGGCGGCGCGTGGAGAGGCGTCGCGGCGAGGCAGCTACAGGCGGGGGGGGGGCGCACGCTTGCGCGCCCCATGCCTAGAACGGAGGCGTGAGCAGGTCTTGCGGCGTTGTTTCGAGCGCTTCGGCAAGATCTTCTATTACCGAAAGCCTCGGGTTGGCCTCGCCTTTCTCGATGCGGTTCAGAAAAGGCCTGCCGATGCCCACCATGAGGCAGAACGTTTTCTTGTTGATTCCTGCCCGTTTGCGCAGGCGGGCGACGTTCAGGCCAAGCACGCGCGAGCGCGTCGCGCTCTGCAGCGTGCTTCCGAGGACTCCTTGCGGCGGACGGCTCATCGTGGTGTTTCTGGCTGCTCTTTCCATGGGAGAAGCGTACTCCTCCCGCTGTACCTTTGTGTAATTCGATGGATACGTTTCGCATGTTTTCGGCAACATTCCAACGAACAGGGCTTTTTGCGACGGCGCGCGCCAAGGGACATGCCAAGGGACGGCCAAGCGCAGGCGCTCCCGCATCAAGGATTCGTAGCGGGGTTATGTTTCAAAAGGGGCTTCGGACGTAATTCTGTAGAAAAACAGGAGGTCCGACAATGAGAGTCGCCTATACGCTCGAAGAGAAACGCAAGGCCGTCCAGACATACAAGAAGCTGGGATCCTACACAAAGGCCATTCGCCAGCTTGGCTACCCCTCCAACCACGTGCTTTGCGAATGGGTGAGAAACGGGATCGGCGCAAGAAAACCCCGCAAACCGGACGCGCCATCGAAGAGGTACGGCTGGAGACTCAAACGCGAGGCCGTCGTTCGCGTCCAGATGGGAGAGAATACCAAGGAGGTGGCCGAAGCGCTCGGCGTCGCGAATTACTCCACGATCTACGAATGGATCCGCCATTTCAGAGAAAGAGGGGCGACCGCCCTCATGGGCAAAAAGGAGCAGATCGAGGCCGGGGTGTACAAGACCCGCGCCCAGCTCAGAAAATCACTTCCAGACGACCCGGAAGAGCTGAAGGACATGGCGGCAAGGCTCTTGGCCGAAAAGGCGGTTCTCGAGCAAGAACTCGAGCTCGCAAAAAAAATCCCCGGGCGGCATCCCGGAAAAACCGCCGCCAAGGCTGAAAAGCCCCATCGCGATGAAGCTTAGAGAAAGGCTGCCGCTAGAGCTGCTCTTCGAGGTGCTCGAGCTCAAACCCAGCTCTTCTTGTCGTCCACAACGACCGGGGCGGCCATTATAGAGGCGAGATGTGGATAGAGAAGCTTGAGGCGCAAGGCATCACCAGGTCGATGTCTCGCAAAGGAACAAGTGGGGACAACGCTGCATGCGAAGGGTTCTTCGGACGCATGAAAACGGAAATGTACCATGGGGTCAAATGGGACAAGGCATCCGATCTGGAACGTTCCATCAATGAATACATCGACTTTTACAGCAATCGCAGGATAAAGACGCCATTGGGTGGGCTTGGCATCAAAGAGCATCGTGATAGACTGGCAAAAGTCTCCAAATAAACGTCCGAAGCCCCTTTTGTCCTATAACCCTCAAATACCACCAGTGAATAATCGGGCCAGACACACTTTTTGTCCTATAGCCCCACCATTTGGTGTACCAGCAGATGTACCAGAAACAAAAAAGCCAGGCTTTCCAGCGCCTGACCTCGTGTTTTCGATGGTGCGCCGTGAGGGATTCGAACCCCCGACGTACTGATTCGTAGTCAGTCCCTCTATCCAGCTGAGGTAACGGCGCACGTTTGAACAGCAGCAGCTATTTTCGCAGCAAACCGGGTGGCTGTCAACGATTAATTTCCGGCGGTTGCCGAAATTCCACGGAGACGCCGCGCGGGCCGCCGCGCGCAGGGCGCGCGTGGCACGTTTCTGGCGCAATTCCGATGCGTTCCCGGTGCTCGCTTGATGCGCTTCCGCCGCGATTCTGCCGCGTTCCCGCTGCGCTTCTGGTGCCTTTCCGCCGTGATCTGCCGCGCTTCTGCCGCGTTTACGGTGCTCCTCCGATGCGCTTTTGCTGTGCTTCCGTTGCAATTTCGCCGCATTGCCGCTTGATTTCCGTTGGGTTCGTGCTGGGCTGCTGCCGAGTTTTTGCCGGGTTTCTGTCGTACTCCCGCTGGGCCGCCGCTCGAAAGCCGCTTGGAACTTGTCGGAACCCCGCTGACTTCCAAGCGGGGCGCGCTCGAAAATCGGGCGAGGATCCGCATGCTCCAGCAAGAAGGCGGGCCGGTTTTCTGCCGGGGTTCCAAAGTCTGGCAGCCGGCGGATCCGCTTGATTCGTGCAAGCATTCCGTTGGACGGCGTCTCTATCATGCAGGGCAGGAAAACCGTCAGCCGCGCAGAGTGTCCGCCGCGCAGAGAATCGCGGCGCATCCGGCGCGAAAGGAGCAACGCCATGCGAGCACCCAATGACAGACCAAGGAAACGGCCAAGGGAGCGCCGTTTCGACGAAAAAGGCGCCGCGCAATGCCCCGGCGGCGAGAAACGCACCCCTGGGGCCGCTCCACAACGCGCGCCGTTTGCGGCAAGCGGCTGGAGGGTGGGCTGCCGACCACGTCGGCGAAAGGCGGCGTCTTTCCGCCGCCGCGCTGCGGGCGCGTTGCTTTCGGCGCTGCTTGCGGCGGGGCTGGTTCCAAGTGCGATAGCGCTCTCTCCGGGGGAGGCCCGTGCGGATTCGTATGTTACCGACAAAGTGGCGAACTACACGGAATACCGGCTTTACGTGAACAAAGGCCGTGGCGATGGGGACGAATGGAACATATCTCTTGACAGCTTCCTGAAGGTAACGAACGGAAGCGAGGCGCACGACGTGTGGTGCGTGGACATCACCCAGCTGTATCCCAAGGGGAAATCCACCAGCCCGGTAGACGCCTTGCAGGTCATGCCGCAGGAGCAACTGACCAAAATAGCCCTGGCCCACGACTACGCCTTTTCCTCGTCGGAGGGCGGTTACGCGCACTTCCCCGGCGCTTCGTGGGAGCAGCGGTATTCCATCGTGCAGGCCTATACGTGGTGGGTCATGCAGCATGTGCCGGGAACGGGCATGGAGAACTACACGATCTATTCCGTCGAGGTGTTGGACGGGGCGGGCGGCTGGGGGTCGCGCTGGGCTTCCGCATGGGCAGAGCTGAATGGCTACGTGGACGCCAACGCTTCGCTGCACAAGGGGAGCGGGACAGCTTTCGTGTCAGCCGAGGCACAAACGGTGGCGGCGTGGTTCTCGGTGGAGCGCTTGACGGGTTCGGTGGCGCTGGACAAGGTTTCTTCCAGTCCCGAACTCACCGACGGCAACGGCTGTTATTCGCTCGAGGGCGCCACCTACGGCGTGTACTCCGATGCGGGCTGCACGGAAGAGGTGGCGAGCATGACCACCAATGCGGAGGGGCACGCCCAGGCCGACGGCTTGCCTTTGGGAACGTATTGGGTGAAGGAAACGAACGCGCCTGCAGGTTTCGCCGTCGATGGGCGGGCGTACTCCGTCGAGGTGCAGGCGGGGAAAACGGCGCAGGTGAACGGGGCCTCGGTAGAGGACGTGCCGCTGGGCGCCGTGGCGTCGCTGCTGGTTGGGAAACACGACGGCGATAAAGAGTACTCCGGGGTGGGGAACCTTCCCCAGGGCGCCGCATCCCTTGAAGGGGCCCGGTTCGCCGTGCGCCACTACGGCGGGTACTACGATGATGCGTCTGCGGCGGAGGCGTCGGGCGACCCGCTGCGCACATGGACGGTGTCAACGGATCGAAACGGGTTCGCGTATCTTGCCGCACCCGGCGATGCACCCGGCGCCGATCTTGCGGAAGGCGACTGCTACCGCGACGAAGAAGGCAATCCCGTCTTGCCGCTGGGAACGTATCTGGTGCAGGAGATCGAGGCGCCGGAAGGGTATCTGATAAACGATCGAGTGCACGTGCGGCAGGTGGTGGCCGGGAACGACGGCGGGCTGGCGCCTGTCTACCACGCTCCCGAGGTGCCCGACCAGGTGGTGCGGGGCGACTTGGCTCTTGTCAAGGTTGACGAGGACAGCATGGCGCGCATGGCGGGCGTTCCGTTCGAGATAGTGTCGGCCACCACGGGCGAGCGTCACGTGATCGTGACGGACGGGAACGGGTGTGCTTCCACATCCAGCGACTGGAACGCCCACAGCTGGCATACCAACGCGAACGACGACGTGGCGGCGGGCGCATACGACGCGGCGGCGGGAGTGTGGTTTGGCGATGAGACGGCGCTCGATGACGGAAAGGGCGCCCTTCCCTTCGACACCTACACGGTAAGCGAGCTGCCCTGTGCGGCCAATGCGGGGCATGCGCTGGTGAAGGGCCTGACGATCACCGTGTCGCGCGACGGCCACGTCATCGACCTGGGAACGGTGGACGACAAGCCCGTCCGCATTTCCACCACGGCGACGGATGCAGAACGGGGAGGCCATGAGGCTTGGGCAGACGGGGAGGTGACCATAGTGGATGCGGTGGAATACGAGGGCGCAACGGCAGGGGAGCGCTACGTGCTTTCCGGCGTGCTGATGGACAAGGCCACGGGCGAGCCGGTTTCGGCGGGCGGGCTTCAAGTGACTGCCGAGGCGGAGTTCTCCCCCGAGCGGTCTGATGGCACGGTGAACGTCGAGTTCGCGTTCGACGCTTCCGCGCTCGGCGGCAGCGATGTGGTGGTGTTCGAGGCGCTGTACCGCGACGTCGGGGGCGACCGGGTTCTGGTTGCCGAACACGCAGACCTGCAAAGCGAGGGCCAGACGGTGAAGCTGCAGCCGCGCGAGGAGCTGCAAGAACCGCCCGAGGAAAGCACGCCCTATGACAAGACCGGCGTGCCGCTTGACGGCGTGCTTGTGGGTGCAGGCGTGCTGGGCGTGGCGGCATGTGCGGCCGCCTTGTACGGGGCGCTTCAGTGGCGCAAGTCGAGAAAGGCCCGGTAGGGAATGCGAAACTCGCGGCAAAAGCGTGCGATGGCGGCCTTTTCGGCGGCGGTCGTCTTGGCGGTGGCGGCGCTGGCCTTGGCAGGCGCCGTGTGCGGCATGAGGCAACGCGCCGCGGCGTGCGATCCGGCGCCTGCGGCCAAGGACGCCCTCTCGCCCGCGGCGTTTCTGCCCGCAGCCTTTGGACTTTGCGGCGCCGAAGCCGAAGCAGGGGGCGGCGTACAGGCCGATGCGGATGGATTTCCGGTTGTGGACTGGGGCTATTGGCAGGGGGTCAACCCGAGCGTGGTCGGCTGGATCACGGTGCCGGGCACGAGCGTGAACGGCCCCATCGCGCTGGCCCCCGCCAGTGACCCCGGCTACTACCTCGCGCACGACGTGTACGGCGAGCCCAATCTGTACGGGTGCCTGTATCTGGATGCCTCGTGTGCCGCTGGCGGCCTGCTGGGCAGTCGCAACGCCGTTGTGCTCGGGCACAACATGAGCCTGATGGACGGGGGCATGTTCACCGCCCTTGCGCGTTACGCCGACGCCTCCTTCGCCGCAAGCCATGCAGAGGTGCTCGTGCAGACGCCGGACGAGAAGCGGGTGTGCCCCGTGCTTTTCGCAAGCGTGGTGGATGCTTCCAAGGAGACGGCGAGGACGCAGTTCGAAGGCGATGCGGACTTCGCTGCATGGTACGGCGGGCAGATGGCTCGGGCATCGACGGTGCTTCGCAGGGAGACGCCGGAAAGCGTCGTGACCCTCTGCACTTGCTCGTACAGCCGCTGGTCGAACGAACGGACGCTGGTCTTTGTGGGGAAGTGAGGGAGGAACGAGAGGCGTGGGCGCCCTCTCTGCTCCCCATGGAACCCTTGCCCTCCCCTGTTCGGGCTGGCGGGGAAGGGGCGGCCGGCGCGCAAGAAGTGATGGCTAGGCAATGCAAGGAGGCGAAATGAAAAGGATTTCCTCAGTCCGGCAAGGCGGCTTCGCACCGAAAGCGCGTGCCATTGCCGCCGCGCTTGCGGCATTGGCGTGTGTCTTCGCCCTTGCCTTCTGGCTGCTCCCTGTCATGCCGCGCGGCATGGCCGAAGGGGGAGCCACGGTTTCGGACTATGCGGGGATGACGCGGGAGGAAATACAGGAGGAACTCGACCGTCAGGTGGCCGAATCCATGATGACCGTCACCGTGTCTCCCCGCGCCCTCGTCCACGGGGACGGGCGGGTGGAACTCGTGCTTGCAAACGACGCCCAGAACGAAATGCATCAGCGCTTCGCCGTCGTGCAAGATGGCGTGGCCGTCTACGAGTCCGGCGTCGTCGCCCCCGGCCAAGGGCTGTCGTTGCTCGAAGCGCGCGGCCTCGCCCCCGGCAGGGCGACCGTTTCGGTGCAAGGGGTCGATCCGGAAACGGGCAAGGATGCGGGTTCCGCCGCGAATGTGGAGATAGAGGTCGTGCAGGCACCCGACGAGCAGGGGCTGTAGGAAGACGGCCGCGAGGAAACGGCCACAGGGAAAACGGAAGAAAGGACGCGATCATGTGCAAAACGACGAAGGATTTGACGGCGGGCGGCTTGGGCATGTTCAAGGGGCGCCGGGCGCTGGCGGGCGCCGTGCTGGCGGGGGTTCTCGCTGCGGGGTGCATGACGCCCGCCGTGGCGCTTGCGGACGCCGTCTCCCAGGGAACGACGCAGGTCACGGTGGTGGCCGACCCCAGCCAGACGCTCAAGTTCGAGGTGCCGACGGTCATCCCGTTTGCAGCGGGTCCCGACGGCGTGCTCGTCGGCCCGAGCAAGGAAGCGACCAGGATCACCAACAAGAGCGTGTTCGGCATCCACGTGACGAAGGCAGCCGTGAAGGCCGAAGGGGCATGGAACATCGTGGCGGACGCGGCCAAGGCTCCAGCACAGACGAAGAACGCCATCGATTTCCAGTTCGGCCCGACCAGACAGGTGGACGCCGCGTCGGCGCTCTCGTCGGCGGACACGTCGTCGGATGCGGGCTTCAACATGGGGTATGCAGGGTCGGGAAGGGAATCCGTGGCAATAGACACGGCAGGCGACGTGGCGCACGTGGAAGCAGACTTGTCCAAGGAAAACGGCGTCGCAACGATAACGTGGACGGTTGCGCCCGGCGCTGCCGCATAGGCCAAGGCCGTGCGGCTGCGGCCTTGCGCAACTGCGGGATGGCCACGGGGGCGGCTGCAAGGCGGCATGAGGGCGGCGCGGGAACGCGACCGCAAGGAGACCGCGGGAGCAGCTGCGGGGCGACCAGAGGGACGGTTGCGGGACGGCCGGGGGAGCAGCTGCGGGGGGGGGGCTGGCTGCAAGAACAGGAGGTTTTGCCATGAAAAGACGGGAGGCATGGCTGCACGGGGTTGCGCTCGTCCTGTGCTCTGCGGTCCTTTGCGCCTGCGTGCCTGCCGGGGCAATGGCGGACGAGGGCCGGTCTGCAGGGACGGCGATCACGGTTTGGCAGGCGCCGCAGCCCGCACAGGCGGCGGCCGTGCTGCCGCGCACCGGCGACGGGATGCCGATTGCCCCCATTGCGGCCCTTGGCGTTTGTGCGGCCGCCTGTGCGGCGGGCGTTGGCGCCTTGCGACCTGCGGCGAAGGGAGGAAACCATGATGTCGGCGGGAATTAGGGCCGTGGCCGCCGCGCTTCTGGCCGTGGCCTGCGTGCTGGCGGCGCCGCTTGCGGCTTGGGCGCACGACCTGCCCGACGGCGCTTTGGACTTGACGGCGAAGCCGAGGTTCGCCCTGCTGTCCGCAAGGTCGTCGTCGCCCACGGGGCAGTGGGTGACGGTGCACAGCTACCAGTGGGGCAACCACTACCAGAACGCGCAGTACCTGCTTTCGCCCACGCCCAACCCGGACGGCAGCGTGCATGTGACCGTCGCGACCACGTTGTGGTCAACCGACGGCACCACCGTGAAGTGGACAAGCACCAAAACCATCTACGACAACGGGGCGCAGGCGGCCTTCATCGGCGCCGATTATCGGACCGGAACGTGGATGCAGCAGTTCGCGGAGTTCGACGTGAGGGGCGGCGGCGCGCACCACATCACCAGCAGGGAGACGCCCTACGGCACCACCACTTTGAAAGTGGGATGGGACTTCTACGTGCACGTCCCTTACACCATTTCGGCTTCGGCGACCTCCGGCGGGTCCATCTCCCCAAGCGGCAACGTGCTGGTGGATGCCGGGGGGTCGCAAAAGTATGCCATTGCTCCTTTCGAGGGGTACCGCATCAAGGACGTCAAGGTGGACGGCGCAAGCATAGGCAAGGTTTCCTCCTACACGTTCGCCAACGTGAACGCGGGGCATTCCATCGCCGCGGAGTTCGAGGCCATTCCCGTGCACACGGTCACGTTCAAGGACGGCATAACGGGGGAGACGCTGAAAACGGAAAGCGTGCAGGAGGGGAATGCGGCAACCGCCCCCGACCCTGGAAGCCACGAAGGGTGGACGTTCGTCGGGTGGGACGCCGGCTTCGACAGCGTGGAGGACAGCATAGACGTCACGTCGCAATGGGAGCGCGTCACGTTTCGCGTCCGGTTCCTCGGCAAGGACGGGAGCGTGATCGAGGAGCAGCAGGTGGCTTGGGGCGACCCTGCCACGCCGCCCGAAGCGCCGCCGGTGGACCAATGGACGTTCAGCGGCTGGGACAAGGACTTTTCGTCGGTGACCGAGGCGATGGACGTGCGTGCCCTCTACGATCCCGTGATCTCTGTCCGCGTGCCGACGAAACTGGCCTGCGCCATCATGGCCGACGGCACGGTGGTCGCGCCGGGCGGGTACCGGATAGAGAACCTCTCGCCTGTTGCGGTGAGCCTTTCCTCCGTGGCCGTTGCGAACCGCTCGGATTACCGGGAATGCGGGTTCGCCGTCTCGCGGGCAACGGGGGGCGAGGTGGTGCTTTGCGAGGCCGGCATGGCCCAGGCCGTTGCGGAAGATGCCCTGACGATAGGGGCGAACGCCGCGAGCGAAGAACTGGTATGGTCGTTCGGCCCGGTCGTGGGCCAGACGGCGCAGGAGTTGCTTTTTGCCGCGCTTGTGGGGGAGGCGCCCTTGTGCGACGTCTCGTTCACGTTCAGGCGGGCATCTTGACGCGATCGTGTCGGCATGGGGACTCGGGAGTGGCTTTCCGGAGCCTCCGGACATTCCGAACCCGCGCAAAAAGAAACTTCGGAATGTGGAGGCATACCGCCGCGCCTTTGGGTATACTGCTTTGCGGCGCTTGGGCGGAATGGGTTGCATCCGCCATGCGCTGCGCGTTTGCACCGTTGGGCCCTGCACTCGCGGCTTGTCCGTTGCCCATAGCCCGCGGCTTCAAGCCGTGTGGAGACAAGGAGCGTATCCATGAGCAGTCCTTCCTCGATGGGGGCCGCGCGCGACGCGGCGTCCGAAGCCCGCACCGCCACTCCCGAGACCCGCGTTGCGTGCGTCGCCTCCGAACCCCACCCCGCCCGTCCCGCCGTTTCCGAAGCTCGTGCCGCACGCGCCGCTGTTTCCGGAACCCGTGCCGGCCATGGTGCCCCCGAAGCATCCGCATCCGCTTCCGGGTCGCCTGCCGCCGCGCCTGGAACCCGCGCCGCGCGCACTGGCGCTTCCGCGCCGTCTGCGGCCGCATCCGCCTTCGCCGCCCCACGTTCCCGCAGCGCCTTCGTGGCGCAAGCAGGCATGGTGGCCGCCACCTATGCCGCCGCGACGTTGGTTGCGCTGCTCCTTTTGCAGGGGTTGGCGTGGGGGCCTGTGCAATTCCGCATATCGGAGGCCGTGTGCGTGTTGGCGGTGCTCACTCCGGCGGCAATCCCGGGGTTGACGGTGGGGTGCTGCGTTGCCAACCTCATTGCGCTCGTGGTGAATGGCACTGGTGCATTGGGCCTGCTCGACGTCGTGTTCGGCAGCTTGGCCACCTTCTTGGGGGCCTTGTGGTGCTGGAAGATGCGCAGTCGCCCCAAAATCGCCCTGTTGGGTCCTGTGTTGGCGAACGCGCTCATCGTTCCCGCCTACCTGCCGCTCATGCTGCAGGGCCTGGGCTTCTACACCATCCCCTTCACCAGCATCGCACTCGATGGCGCCTATCTTCCCATGTACCTGTTCGGCTTGGTGGCCACGGGTTTGGGCGAGGCGCTGGTCATGTACGTGCTCGGCCTGCCGCTCCTTTCGGCGCTCAAGCGCTCCAAGGTGGTCAAGGCGGTCGGCGCAAATTCGGTGTAGGCCGGGTTTTCCCCGGGAAGGCGCGCTACAATAAGCCGGTTAGGCTATATGCGAAACAAGGCCGAAGGACGCGCATGAACCCGGTAGTTGTCATTCCCACCTACGTATCTGCCCGCCGCCGCAAGGAGGGGGGCAGTGTCCTGACCACCTATGACCACATGACGCCCATCTCGCAGTCGGGGGAGCTTGGCCGGTGCCTCGATTCGCTGCAGAAGGTGCGCGGCATCGGGCAGATTGTGGTGCTGGTTGCCAGCGAGCCGACGATAGAGAACCAAGCTGCCGAGAAGGTGCAGGCCACTGCCTCGCAGTTCCCCGGCCTGAACGTGGTGGTGGTGGGTGCGCCGGAGTTGGCGCTGATACACCAGCGCATGGAGCAGCTCGGCTTGGGCAAGCTGTCCAAAGAAGTGGGCCTTTCGGGTTATGGGGCCATCCGCAACCTGGGGCTTGTGGTTGCCGGCACGCTTGGCTTCGATGCCGCGGTGTTCGTTGACGACGACGAGGTGGTGGACGACCCGGACTTCCTGCGGCGCGCCGTGTACGGCTTGGGGAAGCTCACCAAGAAGGGCATCCCCATTCTCGCCAAAACGGGGTTCTACCTCAATTCCGAAGGGTCGTACCTTTCGAAGAGCCAGGACAAGTGGTACAACCATTTCTGGCAGCAGGGCAAGGCGTTCAACAAGTGGATTTCCAAGGCCATGCGCGGGCCGCGCCTCTCGCGGTCGAACCACGTGTGCGGCGGGTGCCTGGCCCTGCACAAGGAGGCTTTCAAGCGCGTTTCGTTCGACCCGTGGATTCCGCGCGGCGAAGACTTGGACTACTTGCTCGACCTGCGGATGTACGGCTCGGACATCTGGTTCGACAACCAATGGAGCCTGCACCACCTGCCGCCCGAAACGGCAAGCGAGGGCAACCGCTTCCGGCAAGACATCTATCGCTGGCTCTACGAGTACCGCAAAATGGAGTACAGCCGCACGCAGATAGACCTGCTGCAAGTGAAGCCTTCTTCGCTGGAGCCGTATCCGGGGCCGTTCTTGGAGCCCGGCATCACGCGGCGCATCCGCCTGACGGCGTTTTTGCGCAGCCTCGCGCGCCCCGACAAGAAGGCGTACCGCAAGGCGGCCCGCGCAGCAACGGGCGAGGCGACCACCTACGCGCAGCGCAATTGCGCGAAGTACTTCGAGTTCCAGTTCGTGTGGCCCGAACTCATGGCGCGCATGGAAAACGACCAGATCCTGCGCACGGCCCTGCTGCGCTCGGCGGCGCAGCGCGCCTATGGCGTGGAAGCCCCGCAGCAAGACGCTGCGCAGGCGGTTGCGGCGGCAGGCATCGATCCGGGCATGACCAGCGAGATTCGGTTGAACATAGCCGAGTGACCATGTGCCGTCGGCGGCTGGCGCAATGCGCCGCTGCGTACAGCCGCGCGCATGGCAGGGTTTGGCGCGTTGCTCGAAGATGCGCCGCGCCGCCGCGCTCCGCAAGCCGTAGGTCCGCATGTCCGTCGGCCGAAAACGTTCTGGTGACGCACGCCGAACCGATGGGGTTTGCGCCCGCCACGCGGCGGGGGTGGGCTACACTGACGCAGGATTGGCTGCGCCCTGACGCGCGTCGGGCGCGGCATGCGATCGAGCACGAAAGAGAAGCACGCGCATGGATTTCGTCATATCCTTCATCGTGCCGGCGCTTGTCGGCGTTGTCGTCGGCATCCTGTCGGGTCTTCTGGGCATTGGCGGCGGCACCATTCTGGTGCCCGTGTTCAGGCTCGCGTTCGGCATGAGCCCGGTCGTGTCTACGGCCACGTCGCTTTTCACCATCATCCCCACGTCCGTGTCTGGCGCGGTGTCCCACGTGCGCCACAAGACGTGCGTGCCGTCGCTGGGCGTGGCGGCCGGGTTGGGTGGGGCGGTCACGTCGCCGCTTGGCGTGTGGCTTGCCACCATTTCCCCCGGCTGGCTCATTATGGTGGTGGCCGCGCTGATCATCGGCTATTCCGCAGTGAAAATGCTCGGCAAGGCCGTCAAGGGGAAGGAATCCGGCAAGTCCGCTCCCGCGGCGGCGGAAGCGGGGTCGGCGGCGGGTTTCGCGTCGGCATCGGCTCCCGCATCGGCGCCGAATTCTGTGGCCGCGGCCGTTCCCGCGTCACCATCGGCGGCGGACTCCGCGCCGGCTCCCGGGGACCCCGTCTCCGCATCGGCTTCCGGGGGCTCCGCGTCCACGTTGGCTCCCGCTTCCGTGTCCGCCGCGCCCGACCGGCAGCGCATGACGCGCCGGCAATTGGCCATCGGCGTCGCCATCGGGCTTTTCGCGGGCCTGGCATCGGGATACGTGGGCGTTGGCGGCGGTTTCATCATGGTGCCGTTCATGCTGTCGTTCGTGGGCATTGCCATGAAGCAGGCCTCGGGCACGTCGCTCATCGCCGTCGCCATCTTGGCGGTTCCGGGCGTGGTGGAGCAGGCGCTGCTGGGCAACGTGCAGTATCTGGCGGGCATTGCCGTGGCTGTCGGGTCTATTCCGGGTGCGGTCGTCGGCGCGCGCCTCGTGCGCGTCGTTCCCGAACGCCAACTGCGGTTTTTGTTCGGCGGGTTCCTCGTCGTTGCGGCGTGCGTGCTGGTTCTGAACGAGTTCGGTATTTTGGGGTAAAGCGCGCCTGCGGCGTTGCCGGCGCTTTCGCCGCCGTGGTATGGTCGGGGAGGCAGGGCGGCGAGTCGATGGGCGACAGGGCCACGGGCTAGTGGGCGGCGGGGTTGCAGGCTGCGTGCAAGGCGGCAGTCGGGGTGCGGTGGAAGTGCGTGCCGCGGCTGGCTGGCGGGCCTTTGTGCTGTGCGCCGCATGCGGGGCCACGGGGCGAGAGGGAAGGCTGCGTGCAAGGCGGCGGCTAGAGTGCGATGGAAGTACGTGCCGTTGCTGCCCGTGCGTGCGGAAAACAGGGTGCAAGGCGGCTTGCGCGCAAGGACGTCAGGCACAGGGACGTCAGACAGGAGAAGGATCATGGGCGAAACGCCGAAGGCGGCGCGGCGGGAAGAACGGGCGCGGCTGCCCCGCTTCTTCAACCTCGAAATGGGCATGTTCACCCTCACGGTCATTGCGGGGCTGGTGCTGGTCTGGTCCATTCTCATGCCGTACCGCAACGTGGCCGTCATGATAGCGGCCGGCATCGTGTTCACGTTCTCGCTGGTCATCGTCATCCGGCTGCTCATGGACCCCGACTCGGTGCGCGCACGGCAGTCCGACGCCATGCTGCGCCTTGCCAGCCAGACGCTCGCCAGCATGAAAGGCGGCATGAACCGGCAGGCCGCGCAGGAAATCTGCCGTCTGCTCCTGCCCTCCACGGCGGCCATCGCCGTGGCCGTCACGGACAAGGAGCAGATTCTGGGCTATGCAGGCTACGAGGAGGACGTGAACCCGTCCGGCACCGACATCCGCACGCACGCCACGCACGCCACCATCGCCGACGGCAAGATGCGCGTGCTTTTCACCTCGGAAGACATCGGGCTTCCCTCCGACACCACCATCCGCGCCGCCATCATCGTGCCGCTGGTGGTGGGTTCGCGCGTGGAGGGCACGCTGAAGTTCTACTACCGCCGCGCCAACCACATCAGCGAAACGCAGAAGTCCATCGCCCAGGGCTTTGGCCAGCTGCTTTCCACCCAGATGGCCGCGGCGGCGCTGGAAGAGCAAACCAAGCTGGCCACCAGCATGGAGCTGAAGGCGCTGCAAAGCCAGATCAACCCGCATTTCCTGTTCAACACCATCAACACCATCGCCTCGCTCATCCGCACCGACCCCAACAAGGCGCGCGTGCTGCTGCGTGAGTTCGCCGTGTTCTACCGGCGCACGCTGGAAGACTCCGCCGACCTCATATTGTTCTCGCGCGAGATAGAGCAGACCATGCGCTACTTCGCGTTCGAGGTCGCCCGTTTCGGCGAGGACCGCGTGGGCATGGAGGTGGAGATAGAGCCCGAAGTGGAGGACATGCTCGTTCCGCCGTTCCTCATTCAGCCGCTGGTGGAAAACGCCGTGCGCCATGCCATGCCCTCCGAGGGGAAGCTCACCGTGTCCATTGCCGGGAAAGTGGAGGGCGAGGACGTGGTGGTGAGCGTGACCGACGACGGCGTGGGCATGAGCGAGCATGCGCGGCAGAACATCCTGCATCCGGAATCGTCCACCGGCATGGGCATTGCCGTGAAGAACGTGCACGACCGCATGCGCGGCTACTTCGGGTCGGACACGCACATGGAAGTGGAAAGCGAGCTGGGGCGGGGCACCACAGTGAAGCTGGTGTTGAAAGGCTGTGCCGCCAACCGCTGACCTGCGGCACCGACGGGGCGCTTGGCGCCGGCGCGCCGGCAAGGCCGATGCCGCGCGGCATCCGCAGAGGCTCCGCCATGCGGCGGCGCGCGTTGGTGCCGCCTCCTGTCGGCGCCCGGATGGCGCGGGGTGGCCGTCCGGGCGCCTTGTGCGGCGCACCTGCGGGCGGCGCATCACAGCACGTCGGTGCGCAGGGCCTCCACTACGTTGTTGGCGCGGCTGCGGCGCAGGCCATAGGCGGTGCTTGCCGCGGTGACCAGCGCCACCGTCAGCACGGCCATGCCCACATGCTCCCACGGCAGCGCGAACTCCAGCCCCGAGATGGACGTTCGCAGCGCGTTGAACAGCAGGAACGCCACGGCCACGGAAACCACCAGTCCGCCTGCCAGCCCCCGCACGCCAAAGCGCACGCATTCCCAGGCGATCATGCGGTTGAAGGCGCGGTTGTCCATGCCGACCGACTTCAGCACCGCGAATTCGCGCCGACGCAGCATCAGGCTGTTGACCAGCGTGTTGAACACGTTGGCGACGGCAATGAGCGCGAGTATGCCGGCGAAGCACAGCGAGAACGTCTCCACCACCATGGCCAGCATTTCGGTTTGCTCCTGGTCGGCTGCTATGTCGGCGACGTGGGCGGAGGTCGGCGCGCTTTCGGCCACGATGGCCTCCATGTCCTTGGCCGCCGCCGCATGGTCTTGCGCGTCGAACGCCGCCAAGAAAACGAGCGCGTGCGTGAATTGGGGGCCATCCACTCCCAAGACGGAGGCGAAGCTCTGCGGAGCCACGATGAGGGGCGCCCATGCGTCGTTCCCGACGACGCCGGGAAGGTCTTCCACCACCGCGCCTATCTCCAAGGCGTAGGCGGCATGCGCGCCCTGTTCGCGCGTGACTTCCTCGCTCGTGCCGTCCTTTTGGTACATCACGCCCCGCTGGCCGCTGGGCAGCACGAACTCTCCCGTGCGGTAGAACCCCTCGCGGTCCTCGTAGGCGTACACCTGAATGCTTCCGCTTTCCACGAACATGTCCATGACCTGGTACGTCGAGCCGTCGTTGCCGTACACGTGGCGGTTCGCCAGCGCCACGGGATGCTCGGGGTCCATGAAAATCTCCGGGTCAAGTCCCTGCTGCTCCAAATAGGCGCGGTAGCTGGCATCGTCCACGAGCATGAGCGAAGCCTGCGTTTCCACCGTTCCGTCCGCAGCCACCACGGCGTTGTCCAGGCTTTCGCCGGTCCGCTCCCCCACCAGCGCGGCGGGAATGGAAACGGGCAGGGAAAGGCCGACGGACGAGCCGACGCCCTCCACGCCTTCCTGGCCGCACAGCTGCGCGTACAAGGCGGCGAAGCCGTCAATGGTCAACTGCTCGGCAGAGTCGTCGTCCGACCAGCCATTGTACGCCTGCAGCTGCACGTCGTAGGGCGCCACGCTGCCTGCCACCTTGACGGCGGTTCCCAGATACAGGTTGAGCGTGCCCGCTGTCACCAACAGCACCACTGCAAGCAAAAGCGAAGCCACGGCGACCCGGCCCTTGCCCCGGCTGCGGGTGGCGTTGCGCCAGGCGATGGCGCCGGGGACGCCCAGCAGGCGTGCGCCCAAGGCAAGGCCGTGGGGCTTCCAAGGGCCGTCGAGCGGCATTTTGCCTGCGCTCGCCGCGTCGGGACGCCCTGCGCCCTGCGCGCTGGTCCCGCTGCCTGCGGATGCGGCGCTGCTCGCCCCTGCGCCCGTGCTCGCCCCGGCCCCGGCGCCCACGGCTGCCACGCCCGCCCCGGCCCCGGCGCCCACGCCCGCCGCGCCGCCTGCCCGTGACCTGCGCTTCTTCGGCGCGAGGCGCACGTCCTGCACGTTGCGCACCGCGTCCACCGCGCTCACCCGGCTTGCCCGGCGTGCAGGCAGCCATGCGCTCGCGGCCACGGCAACCAGCGCGAGCACGGCGGCCAGAAGCAGGCTTGCGGCATCCACGTGCAGCCCGAACTTCGCGCCGCCGCCCAACACTTCGCTCAATGCGGGCGACAGGGCTTCCAGCACCACGAACGAGCCGCCCACGCCCAGCGCCACGCCCAAGGGCACGCCCACGGCGGCCAGCGCCAGCGCCTCGCAGCGCACCATGCGGCGGACCTGCCTGCGGCTTGCGCCGATGGAGGCCAAAAGCCCGAACTGCCGTGTGCGGTCGGCCACCGATATGGCGAACGAGTTGTAGATGAGCGACGCGGACGCCACGATGACGACCACCGCCAGTATCGCCGCCATCTGGTACAGCGTGGCCCACAGCGCGCGGTCCTCGCTGATGCCGGCATAGCGCAGAAGCGAGTCGTGCAGCTGCAGCTGGTCGGTGCCGAACAGCTCTGCCGCGCATTCCTGGATGTCGGCCACGCGCGAAAGGCCCACCGTGGTGAAGTAGGCCGTCATGCCGGCAGGCTCCCCCAAGGCTTCCAGCGCCGTTCGCGTGTCCGCGTCGGAGAGCGTGAACGCCTTGGAACCGAAGCCGACGGCCGATACCATGCTGGTTTTTTGGTAGAACCCCACCACCGTGTAGGTCTGCTCCAGACCGACCTCCACGAACTCCTCGCCCACGTTGCCGTGGTCCTCCTGCGCGTCGAGGTAGCCGAAGTCGGCATCCAAATAGGCCGGCAGGCCGTCCGCGGCGCCTTCCTCGAGGGCGACTGGCTTGCGCACGCCCAAGTTCAGGGTTACCTGCGAGCCCACTTCGCACGCCTCGTCCGAGAACACGGTGCTTCCCCGGTAGAGCGAGTGCAGCACGATTTCATGGGAGTTCTCTGGCATGCGCCCCTCGGAAAGCGGCATCACGCACAGCTTGTCGAAGTCGGCGTCGATGGCCTGCACGGCCAGGTACTGCCCGTAGGTGAGCGCGTCCGCGTCGCCGGGACGCGCGAAGCCCACGTCGGTCACAACCGACAAGTCGCCGATGCGCGCGTCGGCGCGGGCGTTCTCGATTGCCCGTTCGCTGGCGGCCGGCGCACTGGCATGCCACGGCCCCTGCGCGGCCGCTTCCTGTTCGTACAGAAACGACGTGAGGCTGGAAAGCACGGTGAGCACGGCGGTGAGCAGGGCGGCGGAAAGCGCGATGCCGGCAATGGTCACCACGGTGCGCGTGCGGTTCTTGCGCAAGGTGCGCAGGGTGAAGGACCGGATGACGTGTGCGCCGCTCATTTCCGGATCCTCTCGTCGCGGGCGATGCGGCCGTCTTCGATGGCTATGACGCGGTCGGCGGTGAGCGCTATGTCCTCGTCGTGCGTGATGACCACCAGCGTTTGCCCCAGCCGCGTGTTCGACTCGCGCAGTATGCCCATGATCTCGCGGCTGGTGCGCGTGTCCAAATTGCCGGTGGGTTCGTCGGCCAGCAGGATGGAAGGGGCGTTCATGAGCGCGCGCCCAATGGCCACGCGCTGCTGTTGGCCGCCCGAAAGCTGGTTGGGCAGATGGTGTTCGCGGCCTTGCAGCCCCAGTGCCCGCACGAGTTCGGTCAGGCGCTCCTGGTTCACCGGGCGCCCGTCCAGAGCCACGGGAAGCGTCATGTTCTCCACCACGTCCAGCACGGGGATGAGGTTGTAGAACTGGTACACGATGCCCACTTCACGGCGGCGCAGCACGGCCAACTCCTCGTCGTTGCGCGCGTACACGTCGTTGTTGTTCAAAAACACGCTGCCCGACGTGGGGCGGTCCACCCCGCCCATGAGGTGCAAAAGCGTCGATTTGCCCGATCCGGACGACCCCACAATGGCCACGAATTCCCCCGCGGCCACGCTGAACGACACGTCGTCCAAGGCCCTGGTGGCTGTGGCGCCGCTGCCGTACACTTTGGTGAGGTGTTGAATGGTCAGTATGTCCATGGCTTGCCTTTCCTCTGGTCCCGCCTTCGCGAACCAGTATGCGCCCCATGCGCTTTCACGGGCATGACCAGCGCATTACGAAAACGTCATCTTGGCGTTGCCGGCAGTGTACCACGCCCGCCGCCCTCACGCACTGGTTCTGCGCGCCTGCATGCGCTGGTACCCCTCCTCCGCGCCGCCCATCTATGCGCCCGCCGCCGCTTGCGCGTCCCCCCGCCGCGCCCACCGCCCTGGTCCACCTCAAAATAAGCATCGTCACAAGGCGCTTTTCCCGATATCACCCCTCATGCCCCATGTGCGGTGCGGCGGCATTGCCCATAATGGCGGCAGTTCCAAGGCGCCGCGGCATGCCAGGGGCTGCTGCGGCCGCGGACGCGGCAACCCTGTCGCGCGGGATGGCCACTGAACCCGCGCAGTTCCGTTCCGCTTCCGTTTCGGCCCGTCCGGCCAAGCCGCATCGGGCGTTTTGGAATCCTGCGATGCAATTCGGAAAGGGGGAAGCATGGGCGACATGAAAGCGAGCCAAGCGGTGCCTTTGCCAACATTGGGCGAGGTCAACGATTTGGGCAAACCCTGGCGGTACCTTGAGGAGGGTTACACGGTCACCCGCACGGCGCCGTGGTCGCCTCCGGGGTGCCATCCGGTGGGATGCGGCCTGAAGCTCTACGTTGACGAAAACGGCAAGCTGGCGAAGGTGGAGGGCGACGAGAACCAGCCCATCACCCAGGGGCGTTTGTGTGTGCGCTGCCTCACGCTGAAAGACTACCTGTACAACCCCTCGCGTATCACCTACCCCATGAAGCGGGCCAAGGAGCACCGCGGGCAGGCCGACAAGTGGGAGCGCTGCACGTGGGACGAGGCGCTCGACATCATAGAGGAGAACTACCGTCGCATCACGGCCGAGTACGGCCGCGAGAGTGTGGTGGGCTTCGCCGGCACGGGCCGCGAGGGCGGCACGCTGGGCATTTGGCGCAGCCTGACGTTCCGCACGTGCAACTGGTGCTAT
>CAJFUR010000019.1 GCA_904420215.1 uncultured Eggerthellaceae bacterium | reverse complement strand
GACGGCTTCCCGTGGCGGCCGCCTAGCCGTTCAGCCCCTCGTCGCCTTCGCACACGGCGCGAAGGCCGCTTAGCTCAGGCTTCTCGGCGCTTCACGGCCATGCGACTCGCCACGGAAACCCTGTCGTTTTTCCGGTTGGTTCTTCTATAGAGTTAATGGTACGCGTATCGAAAGGATATTGAACCATGGCGAAAGAGATCAAGTTCGAGGCAGACGCGCGTAGCGCGCTTGCCGCCGGCGTCAGCAAGCTGGCCGACGCCGTCAAGGTGACGCTTGGCCCCAAGGGTCGCTACGTTGCGCTTGAGAAGTCCTACGGCGCCCCCACCATCACCAACGACGGCGTGACGGTGGCCAAGGAAGTGGAGCTGGAGGACCCGGTTGAGAACATGGGCGCCCAGCTGGTGCGCGAAGTTGCCGTGAAGACCAACGACGTGGCCGGCGACGGCACCACCACCGCCACGCTGCTCGCCGATGTCATCGTGTCCGAGGGCCTGCGCAACGTGACGGCCGGCGCCGACGCGCTGGGCATCCGCCGCGGTATCCAGAAGGCCACCGACGCCGTGGTGGAGGCCATCAAGGCCGACGCCGAGGAAGTGTCCACCAAGGAGCAGATTGCCAACGTGGGCACCATTTCCGCCGGCGACGCCGAAATCGGCGAGAAGATCGCCGAGGCCATGGACGCCGTGGGCAAGGACGGCGCCATTTCCGTGGAGGAAAGCCAGACGTTCGGCCTCGACATCGAGATCGTTGAGGGCATGCAGTACGACCGCGGCTACATCTCCCCCTACATGGCCACCGACATGGAGAAGATGGAAGCCGTGCTGAAGGACCCCTACATCCTGCTCACGGATCAGAAGATCAGCAACATCCAGGACATGGTGCCGCTGTTGGAAGAGGTCATGCGTTCCGGCCGCCCGCTGTTCGTGGTTGCGGAAGACGTGGAGGGCGAGGCCCTGGCCACCATCCTGCTCAACCGCCTGCGCGGCACGCTCAACTGCGTGGCCATCAAGGCGCCGGGCTTCGGCGACCGCCGCAAGCGCATTTTGGAGGACATCGCCGCCGTCACGGGTGCGCAGGTCATCGACAAGGACTTCGGCATGACCATTGCCGACGCCACCATCGACATGATGGGCACCGCCAAGACCGTCAAGGTCACCAAGGACAACTCGCTCATCGTTGACGGCGCGGGCGAGAAGAAGGCCATCGAGGACCGCATCAGCCAGATCAAGTCCGAGCTCGACCGCACCGAGTCCGACTTCGACCGCGAGAAGCTGCAGGAGCGTCTGGCAAAGCTCTCCGGCGGTGTGGCCGTGCTGAAGGTGGGCGCTGCCACCGAGTCCGAGCTCAAGGAGAAGAAGAGCCGCATCGAAGACGCGCTGCAGGCCACGCGCGCGGCCGTGGAAGAGGGCATCGTTGCCGGCGGCGGCGTGGCGCTGGTGGACGCGCTGCCCGCGCTCGACGCCATCGAGGCTGCCGACAAGGACGAGGAAGTGGGCGTCAACATCATCCGCAAGGCGCTGGAGGCCCCCATGCGCGCCATCGCCCAGAACGCGGGCTACGAGGGCAGCGTGGTCGTGGAGCATGTGAAGGGCATGGGCAAGGGCGAAGGCCTGAACTGCGCCACGGGCGAGTACGGCAACATGATCGGCATGGGCGTGAACGACCCGGTGAAGGTGACGCGCACGGCGCTGCAGTCCGCCGCCTCCGTGGCCGCCCTCATCCTCATCACCGAGGCCACCATCAACGAGATCCCCAAGGAAGGCCCCGACCTGTCGGCGCTCGCCGGTGCCGGCGGTGGCGGAATGGGCATGATGTAGGCCCAGCGGCCAGCGTCCTAGCGGCATTCGCCGTCAAGCGCTCCCGGCTCCCGCGTTGCGGGGCCGGGGCGCATGCGGTGCGGGGCAGGGCGGAATCCGGCGCGCATTCGGCGCGCCTGCGCCTGTTGCATGCGCGCCGAATGCAAACTCGGAAGGAGGGCGACCCCCAGTGGGTCGTCCTCCTTTGTGTGTAGGGGGTTTGGCGGCTGGCGGGCGCGGGCAGGTGGGCGAGGTCATCCGCCTGCCCGTCTGCGATGGCGCTGTGGTGCGGGCGGCACCACAGACGGCAGACCTCGGGTCGCCATCTGTCGTCTGCGGTGGCGCCGCGGTGCTGGTGGTGCCGCCGGCAGCAGATGTGGCCTTTAGGCGTCCTTTTTCGAAACCAGCAGGAGGATGCCGCCGATGATGCTCACGAAGATGAGCGTGCAGACGCCGAAGGCCGTCGTGTTGGGCTTGGTGCCCTTGTAGATGCCCCAGCAGCGCACGGTCATGGGGATCATCCACGCCAGCGGGATGATGGCCCAGCACACCGACACGGTGGAAACGATGCACAGGATGAAGGCGATGAGCCGCAGGGTGGTGTCGTTGTTGCTTTGGACGTACCCGGCCGCAGGGACGGCCTGCCCGTAGTAGGGCTGCGCGGCGGGGCCGCCGGGGTTGGCGGGGCCGCCTGTGGGGTACGACGGCTGGGCGTTGGCGAAATCGTTGGTCCATTGCGTGCCGTCCCAATAGCGGAGCTTCGAAGGGTCGCCCGAGGGGTCGGGGTACCATCCGGCAACGGGTTGGTCGGTCATGGCGTCTCCTTAGAACGAATCGGAAAAACGAATTATTGCCAGTATAGTCGAAATCCACAGGGAAAAACTAAACGCTTCCGTGGCCTTGCTGTGCCGCTGCGGGCTGCCGCGCATGTGCCGCCCGCCCCGACACAAGCCGTGGATTGCGCCGCTGCCCGTGGCTTGTGGGCGTGGTCGAAAGCTTTGCGGTCTGAAAGTGGCACTGGATTACGTTGTTTGTGCACCGCGCTTTGCGTTTTGGGGTGCGTTGCTCGGTCGTCGGAGGATTTTCCCAGTTCGCGTTTGCGGGTTGTGGCGTTGGATGACGTTTTTCGTGCATTGGCGTGACCGAGATCGAAATCCGGTGCCGCTTTTGTGGGCTTTGCGGGCGGCATGGGATACAATGGGCAACCATGGAAGAGTTCCTACATATCGCGGGCCACGTGCTCGAACACTCGGTGGGCGACACGCTCTACATCGTCCCGTTCCTGTTCGTCACGTATCTGGCCATGGAATGGCTGGAGCACAAGACGGGCGGGCGCGCGCAGGAGGCCATCCGCCGCGCGGGTGCGGCGGGCCCGGTGGTGGGCGCCTTGGTGGGCGCGGTGCCACAATGCGGGTTTTCCGCTGCCGCAGCCACGCTGTATGCGGGGCGCGTCGTCACGCTCGGCACGCTGTTCGCGGTGTTCCTGTCCACGTCGGACGAGATGCTGCCCATTTTCCTGGCCGAACAGGTGCCTTTGGACGTCATCCTCAAAATCCTCGGCGCGAAAGTGGTCATCGGCATGGTAATGGGATTCGTCGTGGATGCCGCCCTGCGCATCGCGCGCCGCATCGACGCGCCCCTGCACATCCACGAGCTGTGCGAGCACGACCACTGCCACTGCCATGGCGGGGAGGGAGGCATCGTCAAGAGCGCGCTCAAGCACACGCTGCAGGTGACGGTGTTCATCTTCGCCATCACCGTGGTGCTCAACGCGGTTTTGGAAGTGGTGGGCGAGGACGTGCTCGCGGACTTCCTGGCGGCGAATCCCGCGCTTTCGGTGCTGGGGTCGGCGCTGGTGGGGCTGGTTCCCAACTGCGCGGCCAGCGTGGTGATCGCGCAGCTGTACGTGGAGGGCGTGCTGGGGGCGGGCGCCATGCTGGCGGGCCTTCTGGTGTCGGCGGGCGTGGGCCTGCTCGTGCTGGTGCGCACGAACCGGCACGCGGCCGAAAACGCGCTCGTCATCGTGGCCCTGTACGCCACCGGCGTCCTGTGGGGCCTCGCAATAAACGCCTTGGGCGTGACGTTCTAGTGGCGGGCTGCAGGGCCCGCAAAAACCAATAACGAAAAATTTTGGCTCTTCGCCAGTAAGTGTGGGTGAGTTTTAGCATGAAAATGCAGGTGGGCACAGGGTTCCTAAGGTAAAGTTCTTGCGCTAACAAATCACCCACCATGCGAAGGATGCCCCGTGCCCATCAAGAGGATACTTGCCGTGCTGCTCTGCGTCACGCGAACTGCCATCAAATCCATGAGATTCGAAGAAGAGAAGCTCGTCATAGGCATATCGCCGCGCAAGGGACAACGCTGCCGCTGCCCGCATTGCAACCGCAAGTCCCCCGTCCACGACCGCTCGACGCATCCGCGTCGCTGGCGCGCGCTCGACCTCGGTTCCACGATGACCTATCTCGAATACCGTACGCTTCGGGTCAGGTGCCCCGAGCACGGCATCGTCACGGCGGCGGTTCCCTGGACACATCATGCGTCTCGCTTCACGCATGCCTTCGAGGAGCAGGTGGCATGGCTGTGCGTTCATTGCAACCGCAGCGTGGTCTCCCAGCTCATGCGCATCGACTGGAAGGGCGTGGGGCCTGTCTGCAAGCGGGTCTACGACAGGCTCGACGCTGCTGCCGGCAACTGACCTGTGTCAAGATTTCGGACACAAAACCATGAGACATCATGCTGCTCGCATCATCCGCCCTTCTTTCGGTTTGGTCCGCTCGAAGAACGAATCCATGACCTCTGCAAGTATTTGGTAGTCGATGGAGGAATGGGGGCGTTTCCTGTTGTAGTAGCTCTCTATAAATTCGATCACAGCATGCTTGGCAGTACGTCTGGTCTTAAACGAGCGCCTGTGATACATCTCGTTTTTAAGCGTAGCGAAGAAGGATTCTGCCACTGCGTTGTCATGGCAGTTACCGGTGCGGCTGCACGAGAGCCTGACCTGGTTCTCACTTGCCCATCTAGCAAGAGCCCTGCTGGTGTACTGGGCTCCCTTGTCGCTATGGAAGATCGCATTCTCGGCGACATATCCGCGCACCTTGGCGCTCTTGAGCGCGGATACGACGATGTCAGCACTCATCCTCTCGGATAGCGACCATCCGACTACCATGCGGGTGTTAAGGTTGATCACGGTTGAGAGGTAAAGTCAGCCTTCACCTGTTCTCAGATAAGTGATGTCACCTACGAGCTTATAGGTGGGAACTAGGCTTGTGAAATCGCGCTTCATCAGATCCGGCTTCGGACGCGCTGACTTGTCGGGGATGGTGGTGCGCTTCGGCTTGTAGGGCGTGCATCCCCTGATGCCGAGCTCTCGCATGCACTTGAGCACCCGATAGAGGCTCACATGCCCGAGCTCATCTGGCAGGAAGCTGTGGACGAAGCGGTGTCCGAACCTCCTGTCGGATTCGAACCATATCCTCCTCACCTCATCGCGCACTTCGCTCCAATGATCATGCGGGCATCCGCGCGATGTCCAGGAATAGTATCCTGATCTACTCACACCCAGCACGTGTGCCGTCAAAGCTATGGGATATTCTGCCTTCTTTGCCAACATCAGCTGGTACTTGTCTAGAGCCCTTGGTTCTTGGCGAAGAAGGCGCTCGCTTTTTTAGGAACTCGTTCTCCATCTCGAGCTCTCGTATGCGCTTTCTCATAGCGCGCTTCTCGGCATCCTCCTCTGGCGTGGGCTTTACTCCTGAAAGCATGTCCCTTCTGTTTTTCACCCATCGTGCCAGCGTCTTTTTGTTGATGCCAAGCTCGTCTGCCATCTGGGATATGGGTCGTCCACTAGAGATGACGTAATCTGCGGTCTCTCGCCTGTATTCGTCTGTATATTCGCGTCTTTCGATCATATGAACCGTCCTTCCTTTCATGCATGCAATGTAGCAGAGCTTAGTATCGGATGTCTCATGCATGCGTGTCCGAAAAAACGATACAGGTCAGCTGTCGGCAGATGCGGACAGCGTCACGTATGGCGACGCCATCACGGCGACGGCCGTGCTGCCCATGGACGCGACGGCCACGTCCGTCTCCTTCTCTGTCAATGGCGGCGCGGCGCAGGTCGTGGAGGTGGACGAGAACGGGGCGGCTTCCATTTCCTTCAACACCGCTTCCTTCGAGGGGCTTGTCGTCGGCCAGAACATCGTGGGGGCGAGTTACGTGCAGGAGGACGGCAACGGAGGAACCACAACCGTGACCGCAACCGCGACGTTCCAGATGGAGCCGTACACGGTGCTGGCCATATCATCCGTCGAGATCACCAAGACCTACGACGGCACGGCGGCCGCCCCCGAGGACTTCTCGCTGGCGCTGTGGGACGTGGTACCCGGCGACGAGGGCAAGGTGGGCATTGCGGCCGGCGTGGCGGCGGCTTTCGGCGTGGCGGACGCGGGCGAGCGCACGTTGCTGGTGGAGCAGGGCAGCGTGAAGCTGGCGGGCGAGCGGGCAGGGTTCTACAAGTTGGAGAGCGACCCGAGCATGTACGAGTTCGCGGGCACCATCGAGCAGGCGTTGCCCGCGTTGCCCGAGGGGTCGTCGGTGATGGCTGTCGGCAGCCTGGTTGCGGGCGACACGCTGGACAAGGCGACGCTGAGCGGTTCGTTCGTCAGCCCCGTCACGGGTGCGGCCGTTGTGGGCACGCTTGCATGGGACGCGCCGGGCACGGTGCTTGCCGCCGGCGAGAATCAGCAGTTCGCGTGGACGTTCACGCCCGACGACGCCAACTACGGCACCGTCCACGGCACGGCTGCGGTAACGGTGGCCGAGAAAGCGGATTCCGGCGGCTCGGGCGGCTCCGGTGATTCGGGCGGTGCGGGTGGCTCCGGCACCGGCACCGGCGGCTCGGGCGGCAAGGACGCCGCTTCCGGCGCGACGCTCGCCCAGACGGGCGACGGCCTCCAGGCCCCCATCCTCGGCGCGGCCCTGCTCGCCTGCGCCGCAGCAAGCGCCCTGACGGCAGCCGCCCTCCGCAGGCGCACGAACCGGTAGCGCCCCGGCCGGCGGCGCCCGCGGGACAGGGACCCGCGACGCCAGCTGGAACAGCCAACCCGGATAAGCAGGTGGCGCCCCGAAAGGGGTGCCACCGCGCAGGCCCTTTATAGCAGCACCTTGAGTTCTTCCAGGAACGCTTGCGCGGCGCGTGTGAGCGGGCGTCCTTTTTTCCAGATCAGGGCGTTGCCCGTTTTCAAGAGCGGGTCGAAGGGAATGCCCTTGACGCCGGGAATGGGGCCGACTTCGTTTTGGAAATACAGGTAGCCCAGCATGTGCCCAACGCGCCCTTCCACCAGGCGGCGCCATTCGCTGGGGAAGATGTCCGTGGACACCACGGGCTTGATGTCGCCGTAATGCTCGCCCGCCCAGCGTTTCAGAAAGCCGCTTTTCAGGAATTGCCGGGACACGATGAGCGGTTCCCCAGCCAAGTCCTCGGGCCGCACGCGCTCCTTCTTCGCCAATTCGCTGTCTGGTAGCGGGTACACGCCCCACACGTCGGTACCGGGAAGCGCCAGTTCCTCGCATTCCACCCGCGGCACGTGCTCCACCTCGAACACGAAATCCACCTGTCCTGCGTTCAGCCGGTCGAGCAACGTGAGCGAGTTGCCAGCGAACAGGTGGAACACCACGCCGGGACAGGTGCGTCTCGTGGCGATGATGGCGTCCATGATGTACGCCATGGCCTCGGAATCGCCGAAGCCTATGCGCACGTGCCCTTTGGGGGAGTCTTCGCCATGCCCCACTGTTGCTGCCGCCTCGTCGATGAGGGCGATGGCAGCCGTGGCGTATTCCAGCAGCTTGCGCCCTGCATCGGTGAGTTTGGCGTGCTTGGCGTCGCGCACGTACAGTTGTGCCCCCAACTCGTCTTCCAGCCTCAACAGGTGGCGCGAGAGGTTTGGCTGGCTCATGCACATGACGGAAGCGGCCTTGGTGACCGAGCCTTCCTCCACCAGTTTCAAAAAGCAGCGAAGGTCGAGCAACTCCATTGCGTCCCCTTTCCGAGCGGGCGTGTTCCCGAAGGCGAACGCGTCCATTGTCGCACATTTTCGGGCGCGTTCCATAAGCGGGATGCGGGGACGGAGGGGGAAGCGCGGCGGGGCGGCATGCCGCAACTGCGCCGCAGCATGCCGCCCCGCCTTTCTCCCAGTTGCCTTTGGGGAACCGCGAAGCGAAGGGGGAGGAACGCCTTGCCTTGCTTCGCGGCTTGCCCCTATGCCGCCAGAAGCGCCGCGTCGCGGGCGGCAAACGCCGCCATAAGACGGCCCAGGCTTTCGTAGAGCGAACCTGTTCCGGCTTTGGCCAAGTCGTTGGCGTAGGCGTCTATCCATTTCAGCAGGTGGTCGTTCAGAAATGCGCGGCTTGCATTTTCGGCCTCCGCCACTCCCCGAGGATCTTTCCCCTGCAGGGCGTCCACGGCGCGGCCTGCCAAGGCGGCAAGGAAACCCAACTCCAACGCAAGGTGGTCGTCGGCCACTTTGGGATAGGCTTGCGGCAGGAATCCCTGGGCGCGGTAGGCATTGCGCACTTCCAGCGTCTCTTGCCGGAACAGCGCCCTCGACCTCGACCGGTAGGTGGATTCCCACGGCATCGCCTGGGGAGTTGCCGGCCCCACGAACAGCCGCGTGTAAAGCGACCGCGCCGCTCCAAGGTCCTGCCGGGCTTTTGCTACGCGTTCGGCAAGGCCGAAGTCCCCTGCAATCCCGACGATGGCAAGCGCTTCGGCCAGAATGCCGGCATCGACGGCTTCCAAGCGCGCGCCGGTGGGTTCGCTTCCCGCAAGCGACTGGCCCAGGGCGTAGAGGTACCGGCGGGCGGAGTGGATTTCCACAGGGCTGGCGCCCGCCGCCATGCTCGCTGCAGCCCTCGTGTCTGCCACTGCGTCTGCCGCGGTCCTTGCGCTTGCAGCGGGCGCGCCCGCCGCCCTTGCACCCGTGCCCGCCATGGCTACATGATCCATTCCCGGAAATCGGCGCTCTCCGCTGCCTCTTTGACATTGACCAGCAAGTTCGGTCCTGTCTGGTCGGAGGCGGGAAGGCAGGGCACGTCGCTTGTCAGGTCATCGCCGTACTTTGCGCGCAGCTCGTCCAAGTCGCCGAAGTCCAAGGCTCGGTACTGGCAGGCGTCCACGCACACCGGGTTCTGTCCGTTATCGCGGAAGGCCTTGCACCCGTCGCAGCGCACCGACACCCGCGCGTCCTCGTCGAGCATCGGGTGCTCGTAGGGGCATGCGTTCACGCAGGAGCTGCACCCGATGCATTGGCTGGCGTCGCGGAACACCGTGCCGTCGTCGGCCTTCTGGGTGGCTCCGGTGGGGCATGCCTCAACGCAGGCCGGCGCCTCGCAGTGGTTGCAGCTGGCGGAGTAGTGGTAGGGCATGGCGTTGGGGTAGGTGCCGACCACGTAGCTGGTCACCTTGCGCACGGCCAGCCCCACGGCAAGGTCGTTGCGGTCCTGACATGCCACTTGGCAGGCGCGGCAGCCTGTGCAGCGCTTCATGTTGAAGTAGAATCCGTTGGCCATCGTGTTCCCTCCTTGCTATTCGGCGCCTTGGGCGGCGTCCGTGCCGGCGTCTTGCTCGATGCCCCGAGGGGTCACCAGCGGGCGTTCCTCGGCCTGCGGCACCGACTGGTCGGCGTGCTTGCGCACCTCCACCACGGTGTCGTGGTACGATTCGTACCAGCCGGCGGGCTGGTAGTTTATGTTCACGCTGTTCTCGCAGCCGTTTTCGTCCACGCCCCCGTCGTTCACTTCGGGCCACGACCCGTGCGGCAGGCCCACGCAGCCGGGCATGAGCGTTTCCACCACCGAGGCGATGCGCAGGATGGTGCCCGTGGGGCTTTCCACTTCCACGACGTCGCCGCTTTCGATGCCGCGCGCCTCGGCATCGGCACTGCTCAAATACACGGGGTTCTTGAACGCCTGCCGCAGCCAGCCCACGTTGTCGTGGGTGGTGTGGGCGCGGCGCAGGTAATGGGGCTGATAGACCACCAGCGGGAATTCGCCCGACACGCGCCGCTCGTCGAACCATCCGCCGAATTCCGTCAGGCAGCCATAGGGCTTCACCTCTACCATGAGGCCCTTCGCGTTTTCCGCATCGGCCGCGCTCTGGCAGTACAGCTCCCATTTGCCGCTGGCCGTGGTGGCCAGCGGGTGCCCTTCGGGGTCGTTCACGAAGTCCTGGTAGGCAATGTAGCCGAAGTTGTCGCCCTCCGAGCGGGCCACGTGGTACACGCCGCGGGCGCGCAGCTCGTCGTAGTCGATGACGCCGTCGTGCGCCTCGCCCTCGAAGCCCAGCTCGTCTATGCGTTCCTGCGTGATGCTCACCAGCGGCTTGTAGGTCACGCCGTCCTCGTCGCACACCGTGGCGTTCAGGATGCGCTCGAACTGGCGCTGTTCCTCGGAGTGGGGCCACAGGGCCTCCGCGTCAAGGCCCAGGCGCACCGCCAGCTCCTTGGCTATCTCCACATCGGGCTTCGATTCGAACAGAGGCTCGGCGAAAGCCTTGGGGAAGAAGAACGATTCGCGGTTGAACTGCTTGTACTGCTGGAAGGCCATCTGGTCGTAGCCGTATTCCCACGGGGTGGACACGGGCAGCACGATGTCGGCGTACTGGGCCTCCGGCTTGAAGTTGAACGCCTGCGCAAGCACGAAGTCCATCTTGCGGAAGGCCGCGATGCCGTTGTTCACGTCGGGCTGGGAGGTCAGGTATCCGCCGGATTCAACCCAGATCATGTGCAGGTCCTTGGTCACGTCCTCGCCGGTTTGCCCGTCCGGACCGTGGCCCTCTGCCATGGCCTTCCAGCTGGAGCCGGCGCGATAGCCGGTGTCGAAAGCGCCGAAGGGCGAGTTCTGGGGCAATTCGACGCCTTCGCCCGAGCGCATTTCGCCAGGTTGCACCAAATTCGGGCCGCAGTTGTGGGCGAAGAAGTGGTACGTGGGGCCGAACTGCTGCCCCTCGGCGCCAATATGGGCGCCCATGCAGGCCAGCGTGAGCGCCAGCTGCGGCAGCGTGGCCGCAGCGGTGTTGCGCGCGCAGGAGTAGGAGTAGTACATGGACACCTTGTGCTGGCGGCCCACCGCATCGGCGTACCAGCGGATGTCTTCGGGCGTGCAGCCGCATATCTCGGCGGCCCATTCGGCGGTTTTCGGCACGCCGTCGTAGGCGCCCTCCACGTATCCGCGCACGTTCTCGTTCAGCCGCGCGTCGGCGGGCATGTGGCCGTCGTCGAAGCCCACGGTGTGGCTGTACAGAAAGTCCCAGTCCACCAGGTTTCCGCTGCCGCCGTCGGCTTGCAGCATTTCGTAGATGACGGCAGACAGAAACGCCGCGTCGGTGGTGACGCGCACGGGAATCCACCGGGCTTCCAGCATGGCGGCCGTGGGGTTGTAGTCCGGGCCGATGAACACGAACGGGATGCCCGCCTCGTGGGCGCGCATGAGGTGCAACGAGGGCGAGCCGGCGGCCGCATGCACGGGGTTGTTGCCGTGCAGCACGATGAGGTCGCTTTGCAGCATGCTCAGCCGGTCGTTGGTGCCCATGGTTCCCGGCTCGCCGTTGGTGAAGTCGATGCCTATGGCCTCGGGCTGGCTGGTCCACGATCCGTAGGAAGTGAACCCCAGATGCCACGTGTAGCCCCCCAGCGCCGGCAGCAGCGTTTGCGCCACCGGGGCGTTGTAGAAGGGGATGCCCGCGTAGTTGATGGCCATGGGGCCGTAGGTGTCCACGATGCGCCTGACTTCGGTAGCCACCAAGTCCAGCGCCTCGTCCCAGCCGATGCGCTCCCATTCGTCCCTGCCGCGCATTTCGCCGTTGCTGGCCTCGCCGCCGCCGGGTTGCCAGCCCTTGCGCTTCATGGGGTACTTGATGCGGTCGGCACCGAAAGCGTGCATGCGCTGGGCGCGCCCGCGCGGGCAGGCGCGGTTCTGGAAATTGTCGAAGCTGTCTTCTTCGATGTCGTCGGTTTTGATGCGCATGGGCATGCCGTCTACCACATAGGCTTTCAACAGGCAGCGCCCTCCGCAGCTGGTCCAGCAGCTCACGGGCACCCATTCGCCGCTTTGCGTCGCGTCGAACTCGGCATCCACTCGCCATCCTGCCCCGTCTGCGGGCGACGGACCTTCTCCCGTGGAGTTCAGGGAGCTTTCCGGCGAGCATCCGGCCACCATGGCCGCTGCGGCCAAGGCGCTTGCCCCCACGAACGAACGTCTTGAAATCGAACCCATCCGATTTCCCCCTTTGCCTCGCGTCCCAAGCGGCTCGAGGCCGCTTTCTCTGAAAAAAATTCTAAGGAGCGCGGCGCCGGGGCGCCAATGCGCATAACGACTTCTTCCGCATGCACGGGATGTATGGGAAGGGAATGGTGGCGCTTTGGGGTTGACTCGGCACTTCCTCCCCGTCATCCCGGCCCGATATCCTCATCATCCCGGCCCGATGCTCCTTTCCTGTCATCCCGAGCGAGCGAAGCGAGTCGAGGGATCTCCCGAAGCGGACGATGCGCGTAGGCCACAAGGCTTGTTTCCATGGCGGTGGGTGCCGTGGCAGGAATTTCCTTCGGCGAGAATGTCAAAAGTAGCTCGTATTCGATATATTTTTGACATGGCAATAATCGGCAGAATGCCTGCATGCAACGCGATGACGGCCATAGTGGGCGAAAGCCGCTCGATTGGGACTGGCATGAATCCGGCCTAGTCCATTGCGTGACGGGCGCGGCCCATTTGTTCTATGATGGGGGCGACACGTTTTGACGGAAGGAAGGCACGCATGGCGAAACTCGAGGCGGGCATGACGCGCGAGCAGGCGTTCGCGCTTCTGCAGGAGCACAACGAAGACGCGTTCCATATCGAGCACGGCGAAACGGTGGAGCAGGTCATGCGCTACTTCGCGCGCGAATTCGACCCGGAGAACGAGGAATTCTGGGGCATTGCGGGGCTGCTGCACGACCTCGATTGGGAAGAGCATGCCGACGAACCCGAAAAGCACACCGTCTACGCCGCCCGCGACATCCAGGCCGCCGGTGGCACGCCCGAACTCGTGCGCGCCATTCAAAGCCACACGTCCGATTTCAACCCCGCGCTGCCCCAACCCGAGCACCAGATGGAGAAGATCCTGTTCGCCACCGAGGAACTCACGGGCCTCATCGGCGCGGCCGTGGTCATGCGCCCCAGCAAGAGCGTGATGGATTTCGAGGTGAAGTCGCTCAAGAAGAAGTTCAAGGACAAGCGCTTCGCCGCCGGCGTGAACCGCGACGTCATCCGCAAGGGCGCCGAAATGCTGGGCTGGGAGCTGGACGAGCTGTTCGCCCGCACCATCGAAGCCATGCAGTCGTTCGCCCCAGACCGCGACACGTTCGCCCCCGCAGCGGAGTAGCCGCAGGTTGCAGGGGTGCAGGGGCGTGCTGCGATGGAGGGATGCAAGAGTGTTGCCTTCATTGCTGCCAGTTATAGTATATGCGAGCGATCTTTTATATAGATGTCATTTTATTACCAAATATGGTAATATTTTGGCATGACTTACTTCGACGACATATACGAGATTGCCGCCGACAACTACGGCATCGTGACCACTGCTCAGGCGAACGGGATTGGGGCCACTAACAAAGATCTCACCCGCTACGTCCGCGACGGCAGGCTCACGAGGCTCGGGCAGGGGGTCTATCAGGTGCGATATTGGGCGCCGACCGAGTACGATCCCTACGCCGTTGCGGTGGCCCTTGTGGGAGACGGCGCGTACCTGTTCGGCGAGTCGGTTATAGCCATGCATGGACTTGCACCGACCGACCCCTCGAGGATAAACGTCGCCACTACGCGCCGTGTAAGGCGGCGCATGCCCGAGACGATTCGTCTGGTCAAAGGGGGCGTGGACGATGAAGTGACCTCCTACGAGGGCATTCCGTCGCAGAGCATCCCATCGGCAATACGCTCTTGCAGAAAGACGATGATGCCCGGGCGCCTTGCCGACGCCGCAAGAAACGCGCGGGAGCGGGGACTCATACGAGCGAAAGAAGAGGAAAGCCTCCTTGAAGAACTGGAGGAGAGATGACGAAGGTTCCGAACAGCAGGCGAAACCTTGACGACGCCATCCGCCGGGTAGCAGGCTTCGACGCTGGGTATGTCAGAGCCAGAACGGTGATCGCCAACGCGATTGTCGGGCAAATGCTGCCCGACGGCGTCGTCAAGGGCGGCAGCGCTTTGAAGCTGCGCTTCGGCGACGCGGGCACTAGGTTTACCGCCGACCTCGACGTCGCAAGGGGAAGCGCTTTGGCGGACTATGTGGGCAAGCTTGACGAGCGTCTTGCCGAGGGGTGGTGCGGTTTCACGGGCAAGCTGGTGGAGTGCAGGCCTGCAAAGCCCAAGGGCGTGCCGTCGCACTATGTGATGCAGCCCTTTGACGTCAAACTCTCGTATTTGGGGAAGTCGTGGCTCACCGTCTCGCTGGAGATTGGGCATGACGAGATTGGGGACGCCGACGAAGTGGAGATGGGTCTTGCTCCCGATGTCGCCGAACTCTTCGGGAAGGTGGGCCTGCCGCAGCCCGGTCCCGTGCCACTCATGCCCTTGCACCATCAGGTTGCCCAAAAGTTCCATGCCCTCACCGAATTGGGGAGCGAACGCGCCCACGACCTTGTGGACCTGCAGATCATCATTGCAAACACACGCCTCGACCTTGCCAAGACCAACGAGACGTGCAAGAGACTTTTCTCGTACAGGCGCGCCCAACCTTGGCCTTCGAAGGTTGTCAAAGGCGAAGGATGGGATGGACTGTACTCCGGGCGGGCTGACGGCCTCCCTGTGATGCAGGATGTTGACGATGCGGTTGAGTGGGCAAACGCGCTGGTTGATTCGATAACGTCTGCGGGGAGTTAGTCCGGGGCTAGGGCTTCCCGAAAATGCCAGCAGAGCGAGAACGGAGTTTGCCCCTTGCGTCTCAGGCGCTTAAGCTGGGGTTTGCGGGCAAGTCCTAGCTCGTCATCGGCAGGATCGATGCGATGTCGCCGTCCACGAGGATGGACCTGCCCTCCAAGGCTTTCGGCGCGCAGGCTTCGCCCAGATTCACGCACGCATAGGCGGCGCTCCCGTTTGCGCCCACGGCATTCCAGAACGGGTACTTGACGATGACGGGCGTGTTGCCGCCCACGCCGAGTTCCCAGTACAGCACGCGCATGCCTTCGGGCCGCCGCTTCGAGGGTGTCTTCCTTCCCGAACACGAGCGCGTATTCCCGCGCCGCGCAGGCATGTCCGCCGGAAAGCGCGCTGCTAGAGAAGAAGCCCATGGTAGATCCCCTCGTCCTCGCTTCCGAACACGTCGAAGACCACGTGGGCGACCGTGCTTTCCGGGTGCGCATCCAGCCACTCCCGCACGGCGCACACGGCAATTCCGGCCGCTTCTCGCTGCGGGAAGCCGAACACGCCCGTGCCGATGCAGCAAAACGCTATGCTTGCGCACCCCAAGCCGTCCGCCGCATCCAGGCAGCTGCGGTAACAATTGGCGAGCAGCGCCCGATCGACGTCGGTGGGGTGCCCGTTTGCAATGGGGCCGACGGTGTGGACGACCCATTGCGCCGGCAGGTTGAAGGCCGGCGTGGCCTTGGCCATGCCGGTTGGCTCGGGGTGGCCCTGCTCGTCCATGATGCGCGCGCATGCAAGGCGCAGCTGCACGCCCGCGAAGGTGTGGATGGCGTTGTCGATGCAGAAGTGCCCCGGCATCCAGCACCCGAGCATCCGCGAGTTCGCGGCGTTCACGATGGCGTCCGCCTTCAAGGTGGTGATGTCCCCGCGCCAAAGGCTCAGGCGCGCATCGGCGGGCGTGCGCGGAAGCGACGCCGCGTCCGTGACGCCCGCCCGCTCGATGCGCGAGCGCAGCATGCGGTCCTGCGCCGCGAAGAACTTCTCCGACGCGGGAAGCGGCTCGCGCGTGTTCGCAAGCGCGCGGTAGAGCGCGAACAGCGCCTCCTCGTCGCCCGCGCATGCGGCAACGAGCGCTTCCGCCTCCTGTTCGCCATGCCTTTCCGCAGCAAGGCAGCGCGCCGCGTACTCGGTGTCGCCCATGCGTTCGGCGTGCTCGGCGCGTCCCATGCGTCCCATGCGCTCCATGCGTCCTACCTCCTTCCAATTGCGCCTGCCGGGCACGTTTCGGCGCAGAGCCTGCAGCTCAGGCGGCGGGCCGCGCGGGGTGTGGCGGAGACGTAGTTCCACGCCTGTTTTAGCACAGTTGGGCGGGCTGCGCGTCGTGCCCGCCCAACGCATCGTGTCTGACTGCGCGCGTCAGTTCTCGTGTCCTTGCGCCGCCCGCCGCCCGCCGCGCGCTGCAGACGCGTTCACCGCCGCTCGCTGCGGCGCGTGGCGGCTCCCTTCCTGCTGACGGCAAGATAGGCCGCCAAGGCCACCACGGCCACGCCGGCCATAGCGGCGAACAGGCCCTGGTACCCCCACAGGGGCTGGACCATGCCCAGAATGAGCGGGCCTATGCCCACGCCGACGTCCAGCAGGATGTAGAACGTCGAGTTCGCCAGACTCAGGCGGCTGTCGGGCGCCGTGCGCACGGCCAGCGCCAGTCCGCTCGCCTGTATGGTGCCCACGCCGAAGCCCAGCAGCGCCGCCGCAACCATCAGGGCAAAAGCGCGGTGGACCGTCGCCAGAAGCGCCATGCCGCAGATGAAGGCCAAAAACGCAGGCACCATGACCACCCTATCGCCGCGCCGGTCGAAAAGCCTTCCCGTGAAGGGGCGCGTCACGAACGTGGCGATGGCATAGACCACGAAGAAGAAGCTGGCGGCATCGGCCAGCCCCCGTTCCTGCGCGAAGGGCGTCAGGAAAGTGAGCAGGCTGGAGTAGCAGAAGAACAGCAGCGCACACACGCCGCCGATGGGCAGCACGCTGGCTTCGAGGTAGTTGGAAAGCCGCGGGTGCCGGCGGGGCGCGGGGGAGGCGGGCGCACGGCCGGACGCCCCAGCGGCCGCGCGGCCGGGTGTCTCCGCGGGCGCTTCCTTCGCTTTCAAAAGGCTCGCCACGGCAAGGCAGACGACGGCCACGGCGGCGGTCGTCGCGAACAGCACCTGGTACCCCGCATTCTGCGCGAGGAACATCCCCAGAAAGGGCCCGATGGCCGCGCCCAGCGTGACCGAGAGCATGTAGTAGCCCACGCCCTCGCCCTTGCGGGCGTGGGGCACGAGCGCCGTCACGATGGTGCCGATGGTGGTGGAGCAGGCGCCGTAGGCGATGCCGTGCAAAAGCCTGATGGCGAACAGCGGGGCAATTCCCAGGTCGGCAAGGTACAGCAGGGAAAACGCCACTTCGAACGCGGCGCCCAGCACGAGGAGGCGCTTGCGTCCCACGCGGTCCATGATGCGCCCGCTCACCAGGCGGGCGACGAGCGCGCCGATGATGAAGATGCTGGCCGCCAGCCCCGCCAGCGACGCCGGGGCGCCGTAGGTTTTCATGGCGTAGTCGGCAACGACCACCATGAGGCCGTAGTAGTTTACCATCAGCAGGAAGTTCACCAGCGTGCCCAGCGCGAAGTCCTTCGTCCACAGGGGGACGCGCGGCTGCGGGTTCCGCTGCGCGGCGGCGGGCTTGCCGGGCGCGCTCACCTCCGGAGGATTCGGCGCGGCTGTCCTGCGCGTCCGCGTCGGGTTTTCTGGTTGGCCGCCCTCCATCAGCGTGAACCTGCGTCGTCCTTGGCAACCAGCACCGCAACGGGCGAGCCTTGCACCACGGCGTAGCTCACGCTGCCCAAATACCCCTTCACGCCGCCCTGTCCGCGGCTCCCCGTGACAATGAGGTCGCAGCCTTCCTCTTCCGCGCAGCGCACGATGAGGTCGGCGGGGGAGCTGCCTTTGAGCAGGCGCACGCTCGCGGGGTTGCGCAGCGCGTCGGCCACCTGCTGCAGCTCTTCGCGCACCGGCTCGGCATCGGCCATGAACACCGTGTCCATGGCCACGCCGGCGGCTCCCGAGCTGTACAGCCGCATGACGTGCACCAGCACCAACTCTATGCCCGCATCTGCCTCGGCGATGGAACGCGCCAATTCAAGCGCCTTGCGCGACGGGGCCGACCCGTCGTATGCCACCAGAACCTTCGAACACCACATGCCGCCGTTCTCCCTGCCTTTCGGTTTCGTCTTTGCCGCCTGCCTGCCCGGCGCGTGTTCCATGGTAACCCCGACGGAGGGAAGCTGTGCGCTCCGCGAGGCTGCGGTACCATTGTAGTCCCGCGAACGGCCGCATGGGGCGTCCGGAAACGATTTCGAAACCTTGCCGGGCTGCGCCGGGCGGACTCGGCCCGGCTGACGTTCGCGCGGGCGGGCGGCGCATGGCGGCTGGCTGACGTTTGCGCGGGGTTGGCGAACTCGGCTGCCGGCATCGTGGCGTTCCGGGCGGCGCATGGCGGCCGGTGTCTGCGCGGGGAGCAGGCGGGGGAGCCGGCGGGCTTTTGCGCCACGCACCTGCGCGGATGCGTCCTTTCCGCATTGTGCCCGTTTGGTCATTGACCGCGCGCGCGGGCGCCGCTAAAATAGGTTGCTGCGCGTCATGCGGTGCCGTGGGCCGTTAGCTCAGTTGGTAGAGCAGGGGACTTTTAATCCCAAGGTCGCGGGTTCGATTCCCTCACGGCCCACCATGTTTGCAACCGCAGGCGCCGCTTGCGCCGTGCCCGCCATGCCGTGCGGCACCGGGCGCACTCGGCAAGACTGGGGTATCGTCCAACGGCAGGACTCTGGTTTTTGGTACCAGCTATCTAGGTTCGAATCCTGGTACCCCAGCCATTTTCCGCGTCATGCACGCCGTTTCTGCGCTCCAAGCCTTCTTTGCGAAACGAAGCCCCTCGGTTGGCTTTCGCGCGAATCCGACGTGCCGCCCTGCGAAGGATCGAGGTTCGTGCGCAAGCCGTTTTGCCCGTTGAAGACGCGGCCCTAGTCGTCGTTGATGTCGGCTTTCGGTTTTTCGAGGCCTTCTATGGTCAGGCCGCTTTTCTCCGCATAGTCCCAGAGGGCGGCATGGATTGCCTCTTCCGCCAGAAGCGAGCAGTGGACCTTTGCCCGGGGCAGGCCGCCGAGCGCTTCCATCACTGCCCGGTTCGTCACCTCCAGCGCCTCTTGCGCGGTCTTTCCCTTCACCATGACGGTGGCCATGGAGCTTGTGGCGATTGCCGCCCCGCAGCCGAACGTCTTGAATTTCGCGTCGCGGATGACGTGGCTCTCGTCGATGTCCAAATACACGCGCATGATGTCGCCGCAGACGGCGTTGCCCACCGTGCCGCAGCCGCTCGGGTTTTCCATGTCCCCCACGTTGCGCGGGTTCGTGAAGTGGTCGATCACCTTTTCGGAATAATCCATTGCCATGGTCGGCTCCATTCCGCCGTCTTGCGACGGCATGCGTCGTTGCGAAGGCGCTTCCTCGTGCGGCCTTTCGCCCTGTCTTTTCGCCGCGTTCTTACTTCAGGCTGCCGCCTTCTTTTTCGTGGTCGATGAGGGATGCGACCTTGCCGTGGCGGTAGTCCTCGTAAAGCGGGCTCATCTGGCGCAGCAGGTTGACGGTTGCGGCCAGGCTGTCCACTGCGCGGTCAACGTCTTCGCGTGTGGTCAGGCGCCCGAGCGTCATGCGCACCGAGCCGTGCGCGACCTCGTGCGGAAGGCCGATTGCAAGTAGCACGTGGCTTGGGTCGAGCGAGCCGGACGTGCAGGCCGATCCGCTGGAGATGCTTATTCCGCGCGCCGCCATCTGCAGGATCATGCCTTCGCCTTCCACGAATTCGAAGCTCACGTTGACGTTTCCTGGCAGGCGTCTCGTGCGGCTTCCGTTCAGGCGCGCATGCGGTATCTCGCTCAAGATGCGCGAAATGGCATGGTCGCGGAGTTCCGTCTGGCGGGCATGCTGCGCCGCCCGTTCCGCAGATGCCAGGCGCACGGCTTCGCCGAAGCCCACGATGCCCGCGACGTTTTCCGTGCCTGCGCGCCGGCCCCGTTCCTGCAGCCCGCCGTCTATCAGGTTTTCCACCCTTACGCCCTTGCGGATGTAGAGAAGGCCCACGCCCTTGGGGCCATACAGCTTGTGGGCGGAGGCGGAAAGCATGTCCACTCCCAGCGCCTCTACGTCGATGTCCTCGTGGCAGAACGCCTGCACCGCGTCCGTGTGGAAGGCCACGCCGTGCCTGTGCGCGGTTTTTGCCAGCTCGGCAATGGGTTCCACGGTGCCGATCTCGTTGTTGGCGAACATGATGGTGGCAAGGACGGTGTCGGGGCGTATGGCCGCTTCGAAGTCCTCCACGCACACGAGGCCGTCGCCGTCCACGGGCAGGTACGTGACTTCGAAGCCTTCGCGCTCGAGCGCCTGGCATGCATGAAGCACCGCGTGGTGCTCGATTGCGGAAGTGATCACGTGCCGGCCTTCCCCGCGCGCCGCGGCTGCATGCGCCGCGCCTTTGACGGCCCAGTTGTCGGCTTCGGACCCGCCGCTTGTGAAGTGGATTTCCTGCGGGCTTGCATTCAGCACGCCGGCAATGGCCGCGCGCGCGTCCGCTACGGCGTCGGAAGCGCGCTGTCCCAGGCCGTAAATGGAGGACGGGTTGCCGTATTCGCCGGTCAAGTAGGGCATCATGGCGGCCACTACCTCCGAGCGGATCTGCGTCGTGGCGGCGTTGTCGAAATATGGCTGCGGAACCACTTCGATCGTGTCGCCCGGACGCACCGTGCCGCCCGCTGTCACGCGGCAGAACACGCCTTCTCGCGGCATGATGCAGTCGCCCATCTCGTGGTAGATGGCGCAATGCGCGTGGCACTCCTTGCCGATTTGCGTGAGTTCCAGTTCGATGGGTTTGGCGTGCGCGGCACCAGTGCCGGCGCCGGCACAGGCACAGGCACAGGCACAGGCACAGGCGGGGTCTTCGTTGCCATCCGCACCGAAAATACGGAACCTGGTTCCAATTGGCAGTGACTTCAGGTCGAAGCCCTCCACGACGATGTTTTCCCCGAACGCGCCGCTTGCCACGTTGGCCCCAAGCGCCTTGAATCCCTCGATCTTCTCGTGGGACAGCAGGCTTACCTGGCGATGCCATGCTCCCGCATGCGCGTCGCCCACAATGCCCCAGTTGGCCTGCAGTTCTATCTGCGGCGCCTCTGTTTTTTGGATTCCCTTGGTTTCGCTGGTGCAGACAGCAATGACTTTGCCCATGTTGCACCCTTTCCGTTCGGCGGCGCCCGTATGCCACTCTCGGTGCGCCCGGTGCAACATCCTCTTGCCCGCCGCCGCTGCACTACGGCGTGCGGGTGATTGTCGGCATAGGCGGATAATAGCACGGGGCTTTTGCCGAATGCAAGGGGGTTTGGCACACGGTGCCCGCGCGCTCCAAGCGTGTTCTCGGCGTGTTCGCCCCGCTCGCGCCTCCAGTGGCGCTCTCCGCTTGCCTGCCTTCGCTTGCATCTCCCACCTGCCCCTATGCGCTCTTTGCGCGCGCGGTTGCGCTCGCTGGCGGTGTTCTGCTATCATGTCCTGCCAAGCCGACAAGGCGGCGGCGCTTCGCGCGAATACCTGGCGGTCCCGCTTTCCTGCGAGGACTGCGCGGCATCAGACCGCAGGCCTGACAAGCAGGTCATTCTGAAACCAACCCGGTTGTTGGCTTTCTGTGTCTTGTCATCTTTTTCCTTCCTTTCCGAGAAACGTTTTGGTATCATCTACCGTTGCTGCTTAACGACTACCTGCTTGAAGGAGCACTGTTGACCAAAGAAGACGTGATCGAGCTCGAAGGCACCGTGCTTGAGGCGCTGCCGAACGCCATGTTTAGGGTGGAGCTTGAAAATGGGCACAAGATATTGGCACACATCTCCGGCAAGATGCGGATGCACTACATCAAGATCCTGCCGGGGGACAAGGTGACGGTGGAGCTTTCCGTCTACGACTTGAACCGCGGGCGCATCACGTACCGGTTCAAGTAGGCTCTAGGGTGCGCGGGTGGAATGATCGCCCGTGCTTTTTCATGTCCGGACCTTGATGCCCGCCTCGCCGAGGCAGGCGGCACCGGGGCGTGGCGGGCGGAACGCCGCACGACACGGGCGCAAGGCAAGGGGCGGAGGGGCGCGAAGCGAGCGGAAAGCGGGCGCACGGCAAGCGCGACAGGCACGACGCGAGCGGCAAGCAGCGAAAGCGCAAGGCAACAAGGCAAGCGCAAGGAAGCAAGGCAAGCAAGGAAATACCGTCTGCGGCTGGGCGTGTAGTATAGAGTAAACGCATAACCGAAAGGAAAATGATATGAAGGTACGTCCTTCGGTCAAGAAAATGTGCGACAAGTGCAAAATCATCCGACGCCATG
>CAJFUR010000018.1 GCA_904420215.1 uncultured Eggerthellaceae bacterium | reverse complement strand
CGGTCATGTTGGGAAGGATGGCGGAAATGCCGCCCGACTCCTCTTCAGATGCAAACGCGAGCGCGGGAAAAGCAAGGGACATGCTGCCCGCCCCGAGCGCAACGGCGCCCGTGGTGCGAGCAAATGCTTTTTTCGCTCCAGCTTTCACGTACTTTCCTCCTTAAGCCTTGTTTGGCATGCGTCTTTACAAGGCCAAGGTTAGACGATGAACGCGAGAACGAAGCCGATGAGGCCCAGGGCCTCGGCGAGAGCCGCGCCGATGATGAAGTTGGTGAACAGACGGCCCTGCAGCTCGGGCTGACGCGCCGTGGCCATGCAGCAGCCATAGCATGCCAAGCCGATGCCCAGGCCGGGGCCAAGCGTGGCCAAGCCATAGCCCACCAGTTTCAAGGCGTTGATGACGAAGATCGTTTCCAAGGTTTCCTCCTTTTACCGTTTTTGGGCCTTTCCCAAAAAACACCGGTCTCCTATGTTCATCCGGCAACCCGCGCCGGTGAAACCCAATTCGCACGCCTGCCCTGCGCAGGCGTCTTTGCCGCCGTGCCCGCACGCGCATCCGCGCAGGCCGGGGCGTCTACCGCTTCCTAGTGGCTCGACGTGGCCAGCGACACGTACACCGCCGTCAGGATGGTGAACACGTATGCCTGCAGGAAGGCGACCAGCACCTCGAGGGCATACATGACCAGAAGGAACAGGATCCATCCCACGGACGGCAGCGCCGAAACGAAACCCGCGCCGTCGATGGCCGAGCCGATGAAGAGGCTGGTGAGCAATGCGAAGATGCCGAGCACCATATGGCCGGCGAACATGTTGCCGTACAGTCGGACGGCCAGCGTGAGCACGCGCAGCACCGTGGAGAACAACTCCAAGAACCACACGATGGGAACCATGACGGTGGGCAGGCCGGAAGGCGCGAACGACTTCAGGTAGCCGCCCAGGCCCTGCGTCCGGATGCCCCAGTAAATGAAGTACACGAACGAGACGGCCGCCAGCGCCCACGTGATGGAAAGCGAGCCGGTGGGCGTCTTGCAACCCGGAATGAGGCCGACGAAGTTGCTGATGAGGATGAAGAAGAACAAGGTGGCCAGAAGCGGCACGTGCTTTTCGTAGCCGTGCCCGATGACGTCTTTGGCAATGCCGCCGCTCACGAAGTCGTAGCCGTATTCCACCATGCCGGAAAAGCGGCCCTTCGGGACCATCGAGAGGCGCTTCGACGCCACCAGCACCACGATGAGCGTGATGGCCAGACAAATGAACATCCAGAACACGAAGTTCGACAGACCCAGCGTCGAATCACCCGCGATATAGGCGGGCTTCAGCGACTGAACGAGATGCGCCGCGCCTTCCGCAACCTGACTAAGAGCGTCCACGTATCAACCCTTTCCCTTACTTCCTTGCAAACGTGCCGAAGCCGAAAACCACGGCCGAGACCACCAGACCGCCCACTTCGGCGAGGACGAACGGCAGCACGAGGTCGCGCACGGCCAAGGCGCACACGATAAATGCCACGACGAGGACGAGAAACGAAAGAAGCACGCCGAGCAGAAGCGCCCCGGCGTGTCCGAGGTTGCTCGTCGGCGTGGCCTTCCGAGCAAGCCTGAGGCCCATGTAAAGCGGGAGGAAACCCAAGATTCCGCACACCGCTCCCAGAACTATGGCCGCAATCATGTTCCGCTCTCATCCCTTGCGCATGGCGCGCACCTGTCAAACCTCAACGTATGATAGCGGAAGTTCCCATATCTCTTACGGGAAGGTGACAAATTCCTCCAAAATTCGGGTGAGTGGCCGCTTTGCCGGGGCGGAAAACGGCTGCTTATTTGGTACTTTTAACGTGGCAATTTGCAGTGCGCCGAGAGGCGGGCGAACGCGGAGGGAAAGCCCGCCCACGAGCCGTCGCCCCGAGCAGTGCCGGCCGGGACCAATCCCGCCCCGCGCCGGCCGTCGTCCCGGCGTCGGTACGCCGGCCGCCGCGGGGCGGGCTACTCCCCTGCGGCGGGACGGGCACCCTCGAACACGCGCACCTTCATGCCGGCTTCTTCGAGCATGGACATGGAAAGCTCGTCGGGATAGGGGTTCTGGTAGACGATCTCCTCGATGCCGGCGTTGATGAGCATCTTCGCGCACGTCACGCAAGGCTGCGTGTTCACGTAGATGGACGCGCCCGTGATGTTGATGCCGTAGCGCGCCGCCTGGATGATGGCGTTCTGCTCGGCG
>CAJFUR010000017.1 GCA_904420215.1 uncultured Eggerthellaceae bacterium | reverse complement strand
GCGCGTCATGGACATGATGCTGTCCATCCCCTCCATCCTTCTGGCCATCGCCATCATGGCGGCGCTCGGCCCCGGCATCGAGAAGGCCGTGGTGGCCATCGGGCTGGTGTCCATTCCGGAATACGCGCGCATCGTACGCTCCGAGATCCTGTCCATCAAGGAGAACGACTACGTGGCCGCGGCGCGCGTCATCGGCGACTCCAACGTGGCCATCGTGTTCCGCCACGTGCTGCCCAACGTGCTTCCCTCCATCATCGTGCGCGCCACGCTGGGCATATCCACGGCCATTCTGGACGCGGCGGCACTGGGCTTTCTGGGCTTGGGCGTGCAGCCGCCCGACGCGGAATGGGGCGACATGCTGGGACGCGGGCGCAACGAGCTGTTCCGCGCCCCGTGGCTCATGATATTCCCCGGTCTGGCCATCACGCTGACCGTGCTCGCCTTCAACCTGCTGGGCGACGGCATCCGCGACGGCTTGGACCCCAAGGCAAGGAAGAGGTGATCGCATGCTGCTGTCAGTGAGAAACCTCTGCACCGACTTCCCGGTGAAGCGCGGCACCGTGCATGCCGTCGAGAACGTGAGCTTTGACGTGGACGCGGGAGAGATCCTGGCCATTGTGGGCGAATCGGGTTCGGGCAAGTCGGTGACCAGCCTTTCCATCATGGGGCTTCTGGCCGAGCCGGGGCACGTGGCCGCGGGCGAAGTGGAGCTCGAGGGCAGGAACCTGGTGGGCCTGCCCGAGAAGGAGTACCGCCAACTGCGCGGCAACGACATGGCCATGATCTTCCAAGAACCCATGACGTCGCTGAACCCGGTGTACCGCATTGGCAACCAGATAGTGGAGGCCATCCGCACCCACGAGAAGGTGGGCAAGAAGGAGGCCCGCGAGCGCGCCATCGACCTTCTGCGCAAGGTGGGCATCCCCAGCCCCGAGAAGCGCATCGACGACTACCCGCACCAGATGTCGGGCGGCATGCGCCAGCGCGTCATGATCGCCATGGCTCTGGCCTGCAACCCGAAGCTGCTCATAGCCGACGAGCCCACCACGGCCCTTGACGTGACCATCCAGGCGCAGATCCTGGATTTGCTGCGCCGCCTGCGCGACGAGACGGGCATGGCGGTGCTTCTGATCACGCACGACTTGGGCGTGGTGTCCGAAACGGCCGACCGCGTGGTTGTCATGTACTGCGGGCAGGTGGTGGAGGAAGCCGAGGTGCGCACGCTGTTCGACCATCCGATGCACCCCTACACGCTGGGCCTTCTGAAGTCCATCCCCCGCTTGGAGGACGACGATGCGAAACGCCTGTACATGATCAAGGGCGCCGTTCCCAACCCCCTGGAAATGCCGCCCGGGTGCCATTTCAGCGACCGCTGCGACTCGTGCATGGACGTCTGCCGCACCAAGGTGCCGGACCTGGTGGACGTGGACGGGCACAAGGTGCGCTGCTTTCTGTACGAGAACGCGGACGGGCAGGTGAAGGACGCCTCGGCCATCGCGCGGGCGGAGGCGGAGGCACAGGCCGACGCCGAGGCGGCGCGCGACGTGGAGGCGGCGAGCGCCCTTCTGGAAGCCGAAGAGCTGCACGAGGCGGAAGTGGGCGCGACAGAGGAGGCGAACCGATGAGCGACGACACCATCCGGGATGCCGGCGCCGCCGTGCAGGCACAGGGCGCCGGCGAGGGCGCTGCGGCGGGCGCCGCGGGAGCGGGCGCGGCAGCTGCGCAGGACGTCCTGCTGGACGTGCGGCACCTCACGAAGCGCTTCGCCGCCGAGACGAACTTCTTCGGGCACGCTACCTCCTACGTGCAGGCGGTGGACGACGTGAGTTTCCAGATCCGCCGCGGCGAGGCGTTCGGACTGGTGGGCGAATCGGGCTGCGGCAAGACCACCGTGGGCAAGATGCTCGTGAACCTGCTTCGGCCCACGTCCGGCACCATCGTCTTCGACGGGCAAGACCTCACGGCCATGAAGCCGAAGGAGCGCAAGAAGCTTTGCCGCGACATCCAGCTGATCTTCCAAGACCCCTACGCGTCGCTCAACCCGCGCATGCGCGTGGGCGACATCATAGCCGAGCCTATCCTGACGAACAAGCTGCTGCCGAAAGACCAGGTGGAAGACCGCGTCAACGAGCTTCTGGAGTGCGTGGGGCTGGCCAACTACATGCGCAACCGCTACCCGCACGAGTTCTCCGGCGGCCAACGCCAGCGCATCGGCATCGCGCGCGCCCTGGCCGTGAAGCCCAAGCTCATCGTGTGCGACGAGCCGGTGAGCGCGCTGGACGTGTCCATTCAGGCGCAGGTGCTGAACCTGCTGGACGACCTGAAGGAGCAGTTCGGCCTCACGTACCTGTTCATCGCGCACGGCTTGAACGTGGTCAAGCACGTGTCCGACCGCGTGGGCGTCATGTATTTGGGCAAGATGATGGAAATCGCGCCGAAGAAGGCGCTCTACGCCGACCCGCTCTCCCCCTACACGCAGGCGCTGCTCTCCGCCATCCCCTCGGTGGACCCGGCGGCCAAGCGCGAGCGCATCATTCTGGAGGGCGACGTGCCCAGCCCCATCGACCCGCCGGCGGGCTGCCGCTTCGCCGGACGCTGCTTCGCGAAGGTGGAGGGCTGCGACGAGGTGGCGCCCCCCTTGGTGGAGGTGAAGCCCGACCACCAGTGCGCCTGCCACCGCTACGACGAAGGCGGCCCGGGAAAGGCGCAGGTGGGCTGAGGGCGCAACGGCGCCAGACGGAGGCTTTGGCGCGCCAGGCTGTCCGAGCAATCCCGATTCGCACGAGGACCCCGCTGGGGTCCTCGCCTTATGGAGAAGCTTTCCGGGCGCGCCCGGAAAGCTTCCTTTCCGAGACCCTTTCGACCTGCGGGGCCGACCCCTTTCCGCACGCACCGAGCGTTGCGGCAAAGCATGGCCCGAGGCCGGGGCGACGCACGCCCCGGGCGTTGCAGCGGCACACGGCCCGAGGGCGAGGCGGCGCGACCATGGCGGGCTGTCCTTTCGGCAACGGCTGTTTGCGAAAGCGGTGGAAGGAGCGGGACGGATGCCCATCGGAGACGGCGCTTGTGAGACAATGGGAGCAAACGCGCCAAACGCGGCACACGCATCCGAGGAAAGGCATCGGCATGGACTTGAGCATCGACCAGAAGCTGCACGGCTTCACCGTGCGCACGCGCGAAGATCTGCCGGAAATCGACGGCACCGCCTTCGTGCTCGACCACGAGAAAAGCGGCGCGCAGCTGCTTTACCTGCAAAACGCCGACGCCAACAAGGCGTTCTCCATCTCGTTCAAGACCCCGCCCGCCGACGACACGGGCGTGTTCCACATCTTGGAGCATTCCGTGCTGTGCGGCTCCGACAAGTTCCCCGTCAAGGAGCCGTTCGTGAACCTGCTCAAAAGTTCCATGCAGACGTTCCTGAACGCCATGACGTTTCCCGACAAGACCATGTACCCGGTGGCCAGCACGAACGAGCGAGACCTCGTGAACCTCATGGACGTGTACCTGGACGCGGTGCTGCACCCGGCCATCTACCGCAAGCGCGCCATCTTCGAACAGGAAGGCTGGCACTACGAGGTGGCCGACGACGTGGAGGCTGACGAGGGCGACTCCATCGCGGACGACATGGTGGCCGCCACAGAGGCCGCGGACGGCGAGGAAGCCGGCGGGGCCGCAGGCAACGGGGCGACGGCGCGCGGGGCGGCCGACGGGGCCGGGGCCGCAGACGCCGCAGGTTCGGGCGTCCCCACGGCCTCCGACGCCTCCGGCGACGCCGCCACGGCAGCCGGCGGGGCCGACGCGCCCGCAGGCGCCCCCGCAACCCCGCGGCGCCTCGCCCTCAACGGCGTGGTGTACAACGAGATGAAGGGCGCGCTTTCCGACCCGAACTCGGTGCTCTACGACGAGCTGCAGGCCGCGCTCTTCCCCGACACGGCCTACCGCTTCGAATCGGGCGGCACGCCGCGCGCCATCCCCGACCTCACCTACGAGCAGTTCCTGGACGAGCACCGCCGCCACTACCGGCTGGACAACAGCTACCTCACGCTCTACGGCAACATGGACATCGACGCCATGCTGGCGTTCCTCGACCGGGAATACCTCTCCCCCGTCGCCGACGAGCAAGCCGCTACGAGCGCAGTCGCCGGCGGAGACGCCCTCGCCCCGCGCGAACTGGCGCTGCAGCCGCCCGTCGTGCAGCTCGGCCGGGTGCGGAACATGGCCACGGCCCCCGAGAACGCGTGCATGGGGCTGGGCTACGTGCTGGGGCACGCGCGCGAACGCACGCGCATGGTAGCCGCAGACATCCTGATAGACGCCCTCATGGGGTCGAACGAGGCGCCGCTCAAGCGGGCGTTGCTCGACGCCGATCTGGCCGACGACGCGCAGGCGTTCGTGGCCGACGCCCTCCTGCAGCCCTTCGCCGTCATCCAGCTGCGAGGGCTCAGGGAAGACGCGCCCGAACGCTTCCGCGCCGTGGTGGAGAACACCTTGCGCTATCTGGCCGAAGGCGGCCTCGACCACGCCCTCGTGGAGGCGTCGATCTCGCGCGCGGAGTTCACCATGCGCGAGCACGACTTCGGCATGGCCGACGGCGTGGCGCTTTCCATGGCGGCGCTTTCGGGTTGGCTCTACGACGACAATGCCGCCTGCTCCTACCTGCGCTACGAAGACGACTTCACCTTCCTGCGCAAGGCACTCGGCGAGGGCTATTTCGAGCAGCTCATCCGCGAGGCGTTTCTGGAAAGCGCGCACATGGCCGAGGTGGAGGTGCGCCCCGTCGCCGGCGACGGGGACGCCTTCGAGGCCGAGCGGCTGGCGGCGGCCGAGGCGGGCATGGGACCCGGGGACTGGCGGCGCGTGGCCGAGGCGCAGGCCGAACTGCGCCGGCTGCAGGAGGAACCCGACGCGCCCGAGGCGGTGGCGAAGCTGCCGCGCCTTTCCGTGGACGACTTGGGCGACGCCCCCGACGAGCCGCCGTTCGCACTCGCGGAGGGCACCCCCGTGCCGTGCCTGCGCCACCGCATCCCCACGCGCGGCATAGCCTACGCCTACCGCTACTTCGACCTCTCGCGCCTCGCGTTCGAGGAACTTCCCTACGCCACCGTCTTGGCCATCGTGCTGGGCAAGCTGGGCACCGCCGAGCACACCGCCGCCGAGGTGGACACGCTCGTGCAAAGCCGGCTGGGGAACCTGACGTTCTTCGCCGAGGTGCACGAGAACCCCGAAGACCCCTCTGACCTGCGGCCCGTCATGGTGGCGAGCGCCAGCGCGCTTTCCGAGAACGTGGACGCGCTGGCCGCGCTGCCGAACGAGGTCATGCTCTCCACCGACCTTTCGGACACGGCCAAGATAAAAGACGCGCTGGTGCAGAAGCGCGTGGGCATGGAGCAGGGCTTCGCCTCCGCGGGCCACAGCGCCGCCATGGCGCGCGTGGCGTCCTACTACCTGCCCGCCGGCGTGGTGCGCGAGCAGCTGGGCGGCGTGGACTTCTACCGGTTCCTCAAGGACCTGCTCGACCATTTCGACGAGCGCGCCGACGGGCTTGCGGCCAAGCTGGCGGACGTGGCCAGCCGCGTCTTCTCCGACGACCGCCTGACCGTGAGCTTCACCGGCTCCGACGCCGACTTCGAACGCTACTGGGAGGCGGGCGGCGCGCTCGGACGCTTCGAGGACGCGTCCGCGGTCTCGCCCGAAGGCGTGCGGCTGGACGTGCCCGCGCCCCAGGTGCGCAACGAGGCGTTCGTCGTGCCCACCGACGTGGCATACGTCGCCTGCGGCTACGACCGCCGCCTGACCGGCGCGCCCTATTCCGGCACGTGGCCGGTGGCGTCGCGCGCGCTGTCCTACGACTACCTGTGGAACGAGGTGCGCGTCAAGGGCGGCGCGTATGGCGCCGGGTTCCAGGCGCTGCGCGCGGGCAACCTGCGGTTCTACTCGTACCGCGACCCGCACCTTGCCGAAACGCTCGGGCGCTTCGGGGGCGCAGGGGCATGGCTTTCGGCCTTCGACCCCGATGCCGACCAGATGGACGGCTACGTGGTGAGCACCGTGGCCGCGCTCGACGCCCCGCTCAAGGCGCGCGAGCTTGCCCGCCGCCAAGACGGCCGCCATTTCGCCCGCATCGACGAGGGGGCGCGCCTGCGCACGCGCGCCGAGGCGGCGGGCACGCGCGCCGAGGACGTGCGCGCGCTGGGCGCCGCCGTGAGCGCGGCCGCCGCGCAGAACATGGTGTGCGTCTTCGGCAACCGCGACATCATAGAAGCCGCCGCAGACGGCTTCGCCGTCGTGGACCTGCTGAACGAGTGACGCGTCCCGCGCAGACCGTCCGGCAGGCGTGCGCCCGCCGCATGCCGGACGGTCCATGCCCTCCGGCGCCCCAAGCGCCCCAGACCCCGTCCGGCGCGCCTTCCCTCATCCGTGCCGGACGGCGGCCGCCCATCGGGCAGGCCGCCGTCCGCTTTCTGGAAACTCCCGAGTGCCGCCTTCGCGAATATGTCCATTCGCACTCCCTCTGCGCCCTGTTTAGGGATAGAATATGCCGTTGGAATCGAAAACGGGCGAAAGCCCTTGACGGCATGCGTCTAAAATGATAGTTAAGTAGTATCAAATTGACGAGGGAGATACGGAGACACGCACAGCCATGTTGGAATTGAAAAACGTCACGTTCGAAGTCCCCGCCACGGGCGACGGGGACGCGCCCAAGCGCATCATCGACAACCTGTCGCTTTCCATCCCCGATGACCGCTTCACGGTCATCACCGGGCCGAACGGCGGCGGCAAATCGACGCTCGCAAAGCTGATCATGGGCGTGGAAACCCCCACGAGCGGCCAGATAGTGTTCGACGGGACCGACATCACCCGCCTTTCCATCACCGAGCGCGCGAAGCTGGGCATCGGCTACGGCTTCCAGCAGCCGGCGCGCTTCAAGGGCATGAAGGTGAAGAAGCTTCTGGACATTGCCGCAGGCAAGAAGCTGCCCATGCTCGCCTGCAACGAGTATCTGGCGAAGGTGGGCCTGTGCTCGGCGAGCTACCTCACCCGCGAGGTGGACAAGAGCCTTTCGGGCGGCGAGGTGAAGCGCATCGAGATAGCCACCATTCTGGCGCGCGACCCGAAGCTGGCCATCTACGACGAGCCGGAAGCCGGCATCGACCTGTGGAGCTTCGACCGCCTGACCGAAACGTTCCGCGACATCCACGCGGCGCGCGACGGGCGCTCCATCGTGATCATCTCGCATCAGGAGCGCATCATCCAGCTGGCCGACGAGATCGTGCTTCTGCGCGACGGGCGCGTGGAGGAAACCGGCACGCCTGACGAACTGCTGCCGAAACTGGGCTTCGTGGCCAAGGGCATTCCCGGCTGCCAGCTCACCGAACCCACGGAACTGCACCTCACCGAGATACCCACCACCTGCTAGCAACCGAGAAAACGACAGGGTTTCCGTGGCGAGTCGCATAGCCGTGAAGCACCGAGAAGCCTGAGCTAAGCGGCCTTCGCGCCGTGTGCGAAGGCGACGAGGGGCTGAACGGCTAGGCGGCCGCCACGGGAAGCCGTC
>CAJFUR010000016.1 GCA_904420215.1 uncultured Eggerthellaceae bacterium | reverse complement strand
TACGGCTTCGGCGCGCCCATGAAGTGCATGAGGGGCCGCATCGTGAAGGCCGACCACGTGCCGCTGGTGGAGCATGCCGCCCAAGATTTGCCCAGCGTGCAGAACTTCCCCGGCTCCATCAAGAACGACCCTGCCCTGCAAGACCTTTTGGCCGAATAGGAGGCGCGAATCATGGCTCAAAAATACGGCTTGCTCATCGACAACTACTGGTGCACGGGGTGCCACACGTGCGAGATCGCATGCAAGAACGAGCACGACCTCCCCATTGGCCAATACGGCATCAAAATGCTGGTCAACGGCCCGTGGGAGCTTAGGGAGGAAGGGAAGTGGGAACACACCTACTACCCCGTGATCACCGAGTACTGCGACTTCTGCGCCGACCGCCTGGCCCAGGGCGAGGTGCCGTCCTGCCAGTTCCACTGCCTGGCGAGCGTCATCGAGTACGGCCCGCTTGACGAGCTGGCGAAGAAGATGGAGGAGCTTGACCGCCGGGCGACCATCCTCATTCCGTAACCGCGCAGCCAGCCGGCGCGGCCCCGTTTCCGGCACCCCCTCCGGCTTGCGGCCGGGGCCGGGGTCGGGGCCGGGGTGCAGTGCGGTGGGTGCGGCAGGCGCGGGCGTCGCTCCCGGCTGCCGCTCCCGCCGCTCCTGCCGCGCCCGGCTGCCGCTCCCGCCGTACCCGCCGCGCCTGGCTGGCGCGTTCCCTAAGAGAAAGGCCTTCATCATGTGCTTTAGACCAGCAGCGGCTTCCACGCCCAAAACCTGCCCCGCATGCGGCATGATCAACCCCGCCGTGGCCGAGACGTGCGTCAAGTGCGGCGCCGAGCTTCCCGAGGACCGCATCAAGTGCCCGCATTGCGGCGAGATGAACATCTCCACCGCCACGGAATGCTCCGAATGCGGCACGTCGTTCGTTGGCGTGGAAGGCGCTGCTCCCGCCCCTGCGGCCCCCGGCGCCCCCGCCCCTGCGGCCCCCGGCGCCCCGAAAGCCCCCGGCGCCCCTGCCGCGCCCAAGCCGCCGGTGGCGTAAGGGGTTTTCCGGAAAGCCGCCTGCCATGCTGCCGGACGCCTCTCCCAACGCCGCGCGCAAGCTGTGGAACGTGCGCTTCGTGCACCTGCTTGCCATAGAGGGCGTGTTCCAGTTCGCCACCTATATGCTGAACCCGGTCATTACGGGGTACGTGGTGCTGTTGGGCGCATCGCTGGCCGCGGGCGGCTTCGTGGCGGGGCTGGTTGCCACTTCCTCGCTGGCGGTGCGGCCCTTCACGGGTTTGGTGGCCGACAGGCTGAGCAAGACCACGCTGCTGGTGGTTGCCGCCGCGCTGTTCACCGTGGCCGCTTTTGGCTGCGCGCTTTCGGAAAGCGTGCTGTGGATAAGCGTTTTCCGCGTCGTGCAGGGAGTGGCGTTCGCCTTCCGCTCGGCCGTGGTGGTGTCGCTGGTGTCGGTGACGGTTGCCCGCGACCACGTGGGACGCGCCGTCGGGTGGATCGGCGTGGTCACCATGGTGTCGAGCGCCATTGCCCCGTCGGTGGCTTCCTGGGTGGGAAGCGCGGCAAGCTATCACGCCTGCTTCCTCGTTGCCGGCGCGCTGTTCGCCTGCGGGCTGGCGCTGGCGGTGCTGTTCAAGCTGCCGAAGGACGTGCGTGCCCGCCACCGCGAGGCCGCCTGCGCCCGCAGGGGGGATGGGCGGGCGCGGGCGGCGTCCGGGCGGGCGCGGGCGCGTTGCGTTGCGTTGCGCGACTTCGTGTACGTGCCTGCCGTCCCCTATTCGGTCATGGCGGCGCTTTCGGGTGCGCCCCACGCCATCAACGTGTCGCTCATCCTGACGGTGGGCGAGTACCGGGGCATTGCGGGGATATCGCTCTATTTCGTGTTCTATGCGGCGGCCACCTTGGTTACGCGGCCTTTGGTGGGGCGCATATGCGACACGCGCGGGTTCGGCCGCGTCATCGTGCCCGTTTTGCTGATCGACCTTGCGGGGGTGCTCTGCTTGGTGGGCATGCAGTCCTTGGCCATGGTTGCGGCGGCGGGCGTGCTGGTGGGCGTTGGGCAGGGGTCGGCATATTCCGCCTTGCAGGCAGAGGCGGTACGGCATGCGCGCGTGGAAGAGTTGGGCCGTGCGTCGAACACCTTCTACATAGGGCCGGACGTCAACATGGGCATGACCCCGTTCGTCGCCGGCTTCGCCATGCAGTTCTGGGGCGTCACAGTCATGTACGTTGTCTGCTTCGCGCTCGTTTCCGGTGCGCTGCTCCTGGCGCTGTTCATGAAAAAGCGCATGTGAGCGCTTGAAAAGTCTTTTCGAACATTGAGGGGATGGCAATGAAAGGCTTACTTGGCAGAATGGCGGGCTATTTTCGCGTTCATCACCTGCTCCTCTTGGTTCCCATTGGCGCCTTCGCCGTGTACGACAGCGTGTTTTCCGCCTTTTCCTCGGTGCTGGCCGTGCTGTGGGAAACCTACCCGGAAGTGTCGCGCACGGGCATCCAGATGGTGCTGGCCCTGCCATCGCTCACCAGCGTTCCCACGACGCTGCTCACGGGCTTTCTGACCTCGTATGTGCGGAAGAAGACCATTGCGGAAATCGCGCTCGTGTTCCTGCTGGTGGGCGGATTGGCGCCGGTGGCCTTGCCCGAGCCCCACATTGGGCTGCTGTTCGCTAGCAGCGCGCTCATTGGCGTTGGCCAGGGGCTTTTGCACCCCTTGGCCAGCATGCTGGTGTGCCAGTACTGGGAGGACAAAAGCGAGCGGAGCCGCGTGCTCGGGTTCAAGCAGGCGCTGAACTACTTGGGTGCGGCCATCGTTTCGCTTCTGGTGGGATTTCTGGCGCTGGCGCAGTGGAACTTCGCGTACCTCATTTACGTGGGCGTAGTGCCGGTGCTTGTCATTTCGGCGGCGAAAATGCCCCGGGGGGATTTGGAAGACCATCTGGTGGACCGGAAGCACCGCGCGGAGGGGCTGCACAAGCTGCTGACTCCGGCGCTGGCGTATGCCTGCCTGATGTTCTTCGCCGTCTCGATGTTCAACTTCGCCTTCCAGTCGAACATCGCAATGCTCATCAGCGAGAAGGGTTTCGGGGAGGTGGTGGACGCCGCCGCCATAACGGCCATGCTGCAAATAGCCTCGTTCGTGGTGGGGGTGTTCTACGGCAAGATTGCCAAGACGTTCCGCGACTACGTGCTTCTGCCGGGGCTGGCGTTGCAGGCGATTGGGTTTGCGGCGGTTGCATTGGCGCCCGACATGGCGCTGGTGTTCGTGGGAAGCGCGCTGTTTGGCATTGGGGCGGGCATCCAGTATGTCACGACGCTGTACAACACGTCGAAGTCGGTGGATCAGAGCGTCGTTTCCATGGCGCTTTCGCTGGTGCTGGCGCTCACCTCTTTGGGGTTCTCGGTTTCCCCCTTGGTCATCGAGGGGGTGAAGGGGCTGCTGTTCGGCGCCGGTGCGGGGGCCGACCTGTCCATGGTTGTTGCCGGGGCGGGGTGTGCCGTGCTGTTCGCGATTGATTTCGTGCGTGCAAGGTTCTTCTCGCGCCGTGGCCGCCCTGAAGACGACGTGGCCTTCGACGACGAGCTGCTGGCGTGAAGGAGGACGCATGAGCTGCTACATGTGCCTGCCGACGTGCGACAACTGCCGCCCCAAGATGGTCACCTGCCCGTCGTGCGGAAGGATGACGCTCATAGACCTGGAAACCTGCCCGCTGTGCAAGCAGCCGCTGCCGGCCGAGGCCAAGGAACGTGCCTGGGAAGCTTGGCGCGCCAAGCACCCTAGCTCCCCGCAGGAAACCTGAGCGCGGGCGGGCTGGCCGGCGCGGCGGGCGCGGGTGGGCTGGCCGGCTGGCGTGGTGGGCGCGGACGGGCGGCGCGACATGGTGGATGCAGGCGGCATGGCGCGTCCCGGCAGCCGACGCGCCCCGGAGTGGGTGGCCGGCGTGGAGGATGCGACTACGGCATGCATGCCGGTTACTTGCACGGCTGTGGCTTTGCGGCGCATTCGTCATGTTGTCCCTCGCATCTTTCGGCAAAGCTATCTCTTGACAAAATTGTACAAAAGTTCTATGATTCGAAGCACAGAGAACATAGAAGTCGATTATCTAAAAGTTATTGATTTTCAATAACTTTTAGATTACTATTCAAGGGAGAGAAAGCCATGCCGCTCATTGCCGTGCTGGACGGAATACTCATTCGCATGTATTTCATGCACGGCGAGCATAACCCGCCGCATGTTCATGCGCTCCACAGCGAGTTCGCGGCAGCCGTAGACATTCGGCAGGCGACGATCATGGATGGCTGGCTGCCCCCAAAGGAGGCGGTGCGGGTTTCGCAATGGGTTGCAGGGCACCAAGACGAGCTTCTTGCCATGTGGTACTCGCAAGAATTCAAGAGGCTTCCTTCCCGATAAGGTTGCCGCGGAAAGCAAGGACGGCGGTGCTCATGTTCAGAAAAGTTGCGGCGGTTTATCCCTTGAATGCCTTGCGGCTTTTGGTGTGGTTCGAAGGTGGCGAAGTCAAGCGCTACGACATGGCGCCGCTGGTGGATGCAGGCGGTCCTTTTGCTGCGCTGCGTGAGCCGGGCCTGTTCTGCCGCGTGCAAGTGGATGCCGGGGGGTATGGGATCTCGTGGAACGACGATCTGGACCTTGCGGGCAACGAATTGTACGACCATGGGGAAGCCATTGATGTCCACATGATGGAAAAGGCGCGCATCGTCCGCGAATTCGTGGAAGCCCGCCATCGTGCCGGTTTGTCGCAGGGCCAGCTTGAAGCGGCATCGGGGGTGCGGCAACCGGTCATTGCCCGCCTCGAGCGTGGCGCCACATCCCCCCAATTGGACACGGTCATCAAGGCGCTTGCGCCCTTGGGCAAAACATTACAGGTGGTCGATCTTTCCCGGTAAGCCAGATGCGGCAAGCGGCCAGTGGCGTCTCGGGAGGCGGAGAAAGCAGTCTACGGGTAGGCGCTGGAGGCCAAATATGCCAACCCTTCATGACGCGAACTGCGTTTCGCGCCACTTATTCGTCACTTCGTGCGTCTAAGGGCGTTTCTTGACAAATAGGAAAAAAAGGAAAAGAAAGGAAAAGCCCCGCCCCGCCGTCGGATTGCCGGCGCGGGGCGGGACGGGCGGTCGGCCTTGCGTTTCGTTGGCGCTCACGCTCCCGTCCATGCGAAACCGCCCGAAGGTAAGGTGATGACGATGCGGGACACGGTATTCTCTCCGTCTTTCGGCAACAGGCCCGAGCGCCTTGTAGGGCGGGAAAAGGTGCTGGAAGATTTTTCCGAAAGCCTGGACAGCAGACCGGGCAGCAAAGAGCGTGCCACGGTGCTGCTGGGGCAACGGGGAAGTGGGAAGACGGTTCTTCTGTGGGAAATGGCCGACCGGGCATCCAGCCGGGGGTTTGTGGTGGCCAAACCCACCATAGCGTCTGCCGGCATGCTCGAGCGCATTGTGGAGAAGGTGCAGGACGACGGCGAGCGCCACGTCAAGGGGCGCGGCGCCCGCTTGGTGGGCGGGAGCGTGGGCGCCCTTGGGTTTTCCGCTGGCCTCCAGTTCAGCAGGGAAGTGCAGGAATCCAGAAGCTTCTCCTACAAGCTGACGCACCTTGTCCGCGAGTTGACGGCCCAAGGCAAAGGGACGCTCATTCTCGTGGACGAACTGCAGGCCAATTCCCCCGAGGTACGCCAGCTGGTCATCACGTATCAGGAACTCGTTGGGGAGCAGCTGAACGTGGCCTTGGTCATGGCTGGCTTGCCGGGGGCGGTTGCCGCCACGCTGAACGACCGCATTCTGACGTTTTTGAACCGCGCCAAGAAAGTGACGCTCGGGCCGCTTGCCCTCGTTGATGTGGATGCCTTCTACAAAAAGGCCTTCTCCGAGGTGGGGCTCGTCATGGATGGGGAAACAAGGAGGAAGGCGGCCGAGGCGACCCAGGGCTCTCCCTATTTGCTCCAGTTGATTGGACACTACCTTGTCGCCTATGCTTCCGACGACGGCTCCCTTGGCGGCGACGGCTTCGCCGAAGCCCTTGCTGCGGCCCAGCGGGATTTCGAAAACGACGTGTGCAAAACGTCCCTCGCTTCCCTTTCCGACAAGGACGTGGCGTTTTTGGAAGCGATGGCGTGTGATGCGGATTCCAGCACCATGGCCGACATCGCCTCGCGCATGTGCGTGACGCCCGATTACGCCCAGAAGTACCGCAAGCGCCTTATCAACGCTGGAATCATAGAGCAGTCGGGCCGCGGGAAAGTGGCCTTTGCCGTGCCGTACCTGAAAAGCTATCTGCAAGGGGAGGACTGCCGCTAGAAATTTCTGGAAAGATGTCCGGAAGTGGGATGCGCTGGGTCAGCCGATGTCGATCAGGCGCACCCAGTATTCGATGTCCTTTCCGGCGAGCGGGTGGTTGAAGTCGAGGGTGACCACTTGGTCTTCGATGCTGACGACCTTTGCCGGAATGGGAGTTCGGTTGCGTGGCGAAGTCCAACCAATCGTTTCCCCAACAGGGAGGTCTGCGCCGTGTGGCACGGCATAGGTGGGAAAGCTTTGCAGGGCATCCTGTCGATAAGGGCCATAAGCGTCCGCGGCCGCTATTGCGACCGTGCGCTCTTCGCCGGGCTGCATGGTGGCAAGCGCGTCTTCCAATGGCTTCATGACCTGATGACGCCCAAGAATGATTTCGTGAGGTTGGTCCTTGCCGTCGTCGAAGACGGTTCCGTCCGAAAGGCGCCCCCGATAAAGGAAGCGCACGCGTGTTCCCGTGTGCGAAGACATCTTCGTTCTCCTAACGTATGATTGCAAACGTATGACCACAAGCGTATGGCCACAAGCGTATGACTGCGGGAAAAGACGGCTGGGGATGCGGTTTGGCTCGGTCGCCTTTTTTGCAGCTGCCCGGTTTGGCAAGCTTGTGGCTTGCGGTTGCGACCGATGCTTTCGACTTTGCGGACTGCGGCTGTTGCCGATGCCGCAAAGGGCCGCTCCGGCGCAAGAGGCTGCTTTCGAGCAGCCTCTTGCTTCATAGGTCGGCAACCCTGCCCTCCGCGCGAAGCGCGAGAGGTGGAAAACCACCCGCTATGCGGGTGATCATGCTTGATCGCCGCGCCGGAACGGGGATCCCGATCCTAGTGCCAGCGCTGCGAAGTGAGGAAGAACCCTTCCACGGGTTTGATCTCGCTGTCGTCGTCAACCAGAGAAGCGGCCAGCTCCTCGGCGTTGCCGCAAATTTCGCTGACGGGAGCTTTCGCGTCTTCGCCATCCTGGCTGTTCTCGGGGGTTCTTTTCTCGTCACTCATGGCATCCTCCTTGACCTCAAGCGAAACGGGAAGGCGCTGCTGACTGCGAGGCTATGTGCTGCAGGTTGCGGGCTGGCGGCGTGCGCATTCGCTTTGTCGCGTGGGCCAAGGGCCACAGCTGCGGGTCGGCAACGCGTGTGCCCGTCTTGCCGCATGGGCCGCGGTCTGCCGTCGCCTTATGCGGTAGAGCCGTGTGCTCGTGGCCTGCCGCACATTCGTCCGTCTTCTCCATGGCCGGCAACGCCTTCCCATCCAACGGATTCGATGGTAGCCGCTCGAAAAGTCTCTGCCTATCGTATGCCAGGCATGAGATTGCGAAAGCGATATCGAACCTCGCGTTCGATGCGCGTTTTCCTGCGAGCCGATATGGTGGGGCTGCTTTGCGGCAAAACTTCCACCCGGCTGCCCGCTTGCGGGTTCGCGCGAAACGCAAAGGTGTGGGTGGGTAAGCAGACAAGGGAGAGCGGATGGGCGAAATGCGCATGACCGAGCCGAAGCCGAATGGTCGAACCGAAGCCGAGCGGGCGGTGCGGAGCGGAAGCGGACGAGACGGGATCGGGCAAGGCGAGGCGGGAACAGGGTATCAGAATCCCCTGTTCGTAGGCATGGTCCTTTTGGTTGCAGGGGTTGCGGTCGCCATGATCCAATACAAGGTGCCCACGATCATGACGGCCCTCATGGCGCAGTTTTCCATGGACGCGCAACTGGCTTCCTGGCTTATGTCCATCTTCACGCTGGCAAGCATCGTGGTGGCGTTGCCTTCCGGCATGCTCGCGGCACGTTTCGGCGCGAAGAAGATGATGGTCGTCGCCTGCGGCATTGCGGTTGTCGGCTCGGTTTTCGGCCTGCTTGCCCCCGGCGCTCCGGAATTCATTGCCTCCCGAGCCGTCGAGGGCGCGGCGCTGACGGTGCTCACGACGTGCGGCCCCATCGTGGTGCGCCAATGCGTGCGGCCGGAAAAAATCGGCATCGCCATGGGCGTTTGGGGCATTTGGGGTTGCGTCGGATCCACGGCGGCGGCGCTTCTGGCGCCGACGCTTTTCGAAGCGGCGGGGTTTTCGGGAGTGTGGGCGGCGTTCGCGGTGGTGGCGGCGCTTGCTGCCGTGCTGGTGGCGGTTGCCATTCGCGTTCCGCGCGCGTGCGTTTCGGAATCGGCCGGAGAGGCGGCTCCGGGGGCGGCCGGGGGAGTGGCCCCCGAGACGGCCGGTGGGGGTGAAGCGGCCGCTTGCGGGGCGGCTGTCGCCACGCCCGACGCCCGCGCCCGCGCCAGCGCCGGCACTGCGCCGTCCGCAGCACCCTCGCGCCTCCCGCTGTCTGCGTACCGGCCACTGCTGAGGCGCGACGTGCTTCTGTTCTTCGTAGGTTTTGCGGTGTTCAACATTTGCCTTTTGGCCGTGCTGTCCTACGTGCCCACCATCCTGCAGATGCAGGGGTTCGACCCTACGCTTTCGGGGTTCGTCAGCACGGCGCCCATGTTGCTCTCGGTGGTTTCCTCCCCGCTGTTTGGCGGCATGTCTGACCGACTGGGCAGAACCAAGCCGCTTCTAGTTGCGTCGATGCTGGTCATGGGGCCATGCACCTTTCTGCTCTACACGCAGACGGGCGCGCTTCTGTGGGTGGCGGTGGCTGTCATGGGTCTTGTGGGCATGGGAGGCATCGGCATGTTCCTTGCCGGCTACGCCAAACTCGTGCCCGACCCCGCCTTGGCGGCCGGGAGCATGGGCGTCATGATCTTCGTGCAGGGGCTGGGGCAGTTTCTGGGTTCGTATTTGGTGCAGATGCTGCTTGGCCCGCAACTGGACCAGTGGCTGTTTGCCGGCGCCGTGGTCATGGCGCTGGGGCTTGCGGGCACGGTTTCGCTGGCGTTGTGCCGGCTGAGATAGGGCTCGCACTTCCATACGATGACTTTCATGCTTGGGGTACGATGGTTTCCGCTGGCGGCAGAATGGTAAAGTGAAGGCGAAGCTCGGTTGTCGCCTGCGTCTTTTCTGGGATGGCGGCATGCTTCAGGGATAGCGGTGCGTTTATGCATGAGGGGGTTCATGTATGGAAAAGGCACAGACGAAGTCCGGGCAGAAAGAAGATCCGTCCCCGTCCGCAACGTCCCTTGGCGAAAGCGAAGGCGACTTCGAGATCGTTTTGCTCGACGGGTGTTTGGGGTTCGGGCTTTCCCTTGGCAATGCAGCGCTCATGCTGGTACAGGTTCTATGCCGCACGCAGGACGTGGTTTCGTGCTGTCTTCTGGCAGTGGGTTCGGCTGCGGTCGTCGCCGTCCTCTTGCGGTGCGGGCAGCTGCTTACCGACACGATACAGTTCGGTCGGACCGGGTGCGTGCGTGCCGCTGTCGCCGAAGCGGACGACACGTTGCCGCCGTCGTCCGGGCCGGCTTGCCCGTCCGGCGGCGTGGCGCCGGAGAGTGCGGAGCATGGAGACGCGCGGCGGAAAAGCGTGCATGGTCTTGCAGCGCGAGGCGGGAAGCGTGCCGGGGGGGGGGGCATGTTGGCCTGCCTGCATGCAGCGGGATTCGCGTTGGCGGCGTTGTTCGTGTGGGTGGGCGTGCCGGCGGTTTCCCTGGCGGGCGCGAGCGTGGGCTTGGTGGCGGCCGCGTTCCTATACGGGCGCTTCTTGGTGGCCTTGGCGCGCAAGGCGCTCATGTTCGTTGTAGATGCCCTGTTCATGTATGTGGGTGCTCTGTCGTTGGTGCTTGCGCAGGTGGGTTTCCCGGCGTCGGGCGCCATGGTTTCCGTTTCCATGGCGGTGTCGGTCATGGTGACGCTGCTGTTCGGTTTCCGCAGGCAGGAGGGCGCCGATTTGGTGAGCGCCGCCGACTCGAAGGACCGCAGCATCAAGGTGAAAGGCAACAACCACACGCTTTTGCTGATTGGCTTCATGTTCGGTGCGTCGCTGGTTGCGCTTCTTTCCTCGTGTCCGCGCGAAACGGTGGTGGCGGTTGTCGGCTTGGCCGTGGGGGTGGCGGGCATTCTGTCGCTCATGCTGCGGCAGATTGACGAGCGCACCTACAAGGAATCACTCAAGAAGAGCATGGCATTCGTTTCGGCGGTCTTGCTGCTGCCCCTTCCGCTTGTGCCCGAGGGCGTGCGGCTGGGCATATTGGCTGCGTACCTGTTGTTCACTAGCTTGAACGTCATTGTGCTTCTGAATGCGGTTGTGGAAACGTCGCGCTTCGACATGATCTCTCCTGTGTGGCTGTTCGGCCAGGAAGGGTCGGTGTTCTTTCTGGGCGTCTCGCTTGGTGGGGCGTTGGTCGTTGCGGGGGCCGTCCTGGAAGGGCTGGCGGGTGGGCCGTTGGCATTGCAAATCGTGTGCGTGGTGGCCGTGGTGGCCTGTGCGTGGATGCAAATCAGGGTGAACTACCAAATCTACCCCTTCGAGCCGGTCATCGAAACGGCGCTTGACGCGGAGGCAAGTGCGATGATCGAACACGAGGGAAAGCGCAAGACGCTGTGGCATCGCAAGACCGAAGCCGCCTGTGAGCGCTACCGCCTTTCCCCGCGCGAGCGCGAAGTGCTGGCAACGTTGCTGAAGGGGCGGGACGCCAAGTACATCATGGACAAGTTCTACATTTCGCAATCCACGGCAAAGACGCACATCTACAACATCTACCGCAAGTTCGGCGTGCATTCCCGGCAGGAACTGCTCGACTTCGTTGAAGACATCGAATTGGCGGACGAAGAGGAAGCTGCGGATCCGCAGGACTAGGCGGCCTTTTCGCACTCTTCACACGGGAATCCCATGCGTCCGCGAGCCGTCTCGTACCGGAAGGCCGAGGGGCGGTTTGCGGTGTCATCCTCCTTCGGGAACGCGATTTCCTCATTCAGGGTCAATTCTCGGCGCACCCTCGTCCGATGGACAATCGCACCGCCTCGGATTGTGCGGTTCGGGGGTCTTCGACAGTGCCGCAGGGGAAGCGCGCGGCATGCAGGGGCATAACGGGAAACTCGATAAGGAGGATAGGACTCATTATGGCAGTCAAAACCAAGAGTACCGACTCGGGCTACGGCTGGGCAATCCTTGCCGTCACGTTCCTGGCGGGCTTCACGGCGCCGGCGAACATGGCGAAGGTCACCGCCTTGGCCCCCGTTGTCATGGCGCAATTCGGCTTCGGGCCCGACGTTTTGGGCTGGGTCATTGCCCTGTTCTACGTCCTGGGCTTCGTCATGGCGTTTCCCACCACGGGGCTTATCAACAAAATCGGCATTCGCAACGTGGTGATGGTCGCCATCGCTTGCGCGATCGTCGGATCGATCATGGGAGCGATGACGACCGACGTCACGGTGTTCATGGTCAGCCGCGTTTTCGAGGGCGCGGGCATGGGCGTCATGGGCGTTGCGGGCGCGTCCGCCATTGCGCCGTGGTTCAAGCCGGAAAAGCGCGGCCTGCCTCTGGGCATTTGGGCCACGTGGGTGGCGCTTGCCATGTGCATCTGCCCGGTGCTGTACGGCTTCATGGTGGACACCCTGGGCATGCCGTGGCAGGCGGTTTGGTGGGGGACGGTCGTCTTCGACGTGATCGTGGGCATTCTGTTCCTTGCGGTGTACCGCGAGCCTGCCGACCCGCAGGCATCCGAAGAAGAGGCGCAGCCGCATGGCAAGGCGCAGTTCGGGCGCGCCTACAAGAAC
>CAJFUR010000015.1 GCA_904420215.1 uncultured Eggerthellaceae bacterium | reverse complement strand
TACCTCATTGGCGCGGCGTGGCCCGACGCCGAGGCCCTTGCAAGCTATGTGGACGAAGACGCCGAGCGCGCCATCGTCATGGTCACCGAGACCGTGTCGGCCGTGCGCAGCACGCGCGCCCGCTACGGCATCTCGCCGAAGACGGCGCTTGCGGTGTCCGTGAAGGCGGGTGCGGCCGACGTGGCGCTCTTGGAGGCCCAGCGCGGGCTCATCGAGGGCATGGGCAACACCTCTTCGCTGGTCATCGCCACGGATGCGGAGAAGCTGCCCGAATCCAGCGTGACGCTGGCACCGGGCTTGGAGGTGTACATAGGGCTGTCCGGCCTGGTGGACTTCGCCGCCGAGCGCACACGTCTGGAGAAGGAGCGCGCCAAGCTGGCCGGCGACGCCGCCAAGTTCGAGAAGAAGCTCTCGAACCCGGGCTTTTTGGCCAAGGCCGCGCCCGAGATCGTGGAGAAGGACCGCGCCAAGCTGGCCGAGATAGCCGACAAGCTCTCCCGCGTGGAGGCGCAGCTGGCAGAGCTGGGGTAGCGCGCCGCCCGCTCGGCGGCGGCTCGGCGGTGAGCAGCAAACAGCAAGCAGCGTCCGCAAAGGCGCCCGGCATCCTGCCGGGCGCCTTTTGCGTTCGGCGGCGGGGTGGGGGAGGTTCGTCGGCAGCGGATCGGCTGCCTCCGCGCCGCACCGCGCGCCCGCGGCACGTTGTCTCGCAACGCGCGCCCGCCCCGCGCTGCCCTGCAACGTCCGCCCGCCGGTGCCGTTCGTTTCGGCGTGCGGCGCGGGGCGGGGAGTCGGCCGATCCGCCGGCGGCATGGCGCAGCGGGACTGCCGCCGGCGGGGAATGGGTAGCCAGCCGACCCGCCGACGGGGGGGCGGGGGTCTGCCGGCAAGGCAAGGGACGCTTGCCGGTCTGTCGTCGGTCGCCTGTCGGCTTTGCGCCGCCGCTGCGGCGACTTTCCGCTTGGGGCTTGCCGAATGCGCGCCGCCGCTGCGGCGCGCTTGTGCGGAGCTTCTGCCGCAAATCTGCTTGACCCCCGCCATGTCCGTGCTGGACGGCGCCGCTATCATGAAGATGGCGATTCCTTTTCGGCACTGGACGAAATATAACTTACGGGGTATATTATGGGGACATGGACGATAAAACTCGACCTGATTCGCGATTGGCTCGACGAGCAGGATGGCGAAACGGCTGCCTGCATCAGAACGGCGCTGGAAGTGCTGAGAGACAGAGGTCCTGCCCTTGGCCGCCCTCTTGTCGATACGGTGTCGTATTCGAAATGCCGGAACATGAAGGAGCTGCGGCCGGCCTCTCCGGGCGAAAGCGAGATCAGGATCCTGTTTGCATTCGACCCGGAAAGGCGAGCGGTCATGCTGCTGGCGGGGGACAAGGCAAAAGGCACGAGCCGCTTGAAATGGAGTCGGTGGTATCGCAAGGCGATACCGGAGGCGGAGCGGCTTTTTGCCCGATATCTGGAAGAAAGCGAGGGATGGTAATGGATCTTACGGTGGAAGGCTATTTTGCCAGTCGCCCCGACATCACCCCCGAGATGATGGAGAAGGCGCGCCGGCTGACGGAGGAGAAGATACGCGCCTACGAGCTCAAGCAGGCGCGCAAGGCGTGCGCCATGACGCAGCAGGAGATCGCGGCCAAAATGGGCGTCAGCCAAAAGCGCGTGTCCGACTTGGAGAACGGCAACATCGGCGTGGTGCAGGTGGACACGCTGCGCCGCTACGTGGCCGGGCTGGGCGGCACTCTGGAGATCAACGCGAGGCTGCCCCAAGGCACCATCCCGCTTGCCTGAGACACGCGCCTGTCACGGGTGCGGCCACGGGGTGGGAGAGGGGCGGCATCGGCACCGCCTCCGCCCGGGCATAGGCGGTGCCTAGGTGCAGCCGCCCGCCCGCGCCCACCGATGCCGCCCGCGCCCGCCCCGCGCTGTCCCGCAACGCGCGCCCGCCGGTACCCTGCGGCGCCCCGGATTCCGGTGGCCTGCGGTTTTTTGGGCAAAACGGGGAAAGCGCACCAACCTGATCGCAGATGGGGGCATCTTTGCTATAATGATTGGCCGTGCGGCCCGATCGAACGCCGCCGGAAGGGGACGCAGGCGGTTTGCCTGCGCCTTGCATACGGTGAGAAAACGAGGTAGCCATGAACGAATTGCTCGCCCAGCTGTGGACGCCGGAGCTTCAGACCGCCTTCACGGTGGTCGTGGTCCTGCTGGTCATCCTCTACGTGCTGTCCATCGTCTGGGTGGTTCGCGACGCGTACCTGCGCGGGTCGTACTGGTACGTGTGGGCGGTCGTCGCGCTGGTGCCGCTTCTGGGCGTCATCGCGTACTGCCTGCTGCGTCCGCCGCTGCTGCAGATCGACCGCGACGAGCAGGAACTCGAAATCGCCCTCAAACAGCGCGAACTCATGAAGTACGGCGAATGCGCCAACTGCGGCTACCCGGTGGAGGCCGACTTCGTGCTGTGCCCGAACTGCCATCAGCGCCTGAAGAACCTGTGCGGCACGTGCAACCACGCGCTCGATCCCGCATGGACCGTGTGCCCCTACTGCGCCACGCCCGTGGGTGCCGCCCCTGCGCGCCGCTCTTCCGGCACGGCCCGCGGACGCATGGCCGGCAACACGGCCACGCCGCGTCAGGCGGCTTCCCAGCAG
>CAJFUR010000014.1 GCA_904420215.1 uncultured Eggerthellaceae bacterium | reverse complement strand
CGTGTTGCCGTAGTCGCGGCCCAGGAACACCTCGTGGTTCGGCTGGCCGAACACCTGCGTGCCCAGCTCGGCGCTCATGCCGTACTGCGTCACGATGGCGCGGGCCATTTTCGTGGCGCGCTCGAGGTCGTTGCTGGCGCCCGTGGTGATGTCGTCGCAGAATATCTCCTCGGCCACGCGCCCCCCCATGAACACGGCCAGCTCGTCGCGCATCTCGCCCAGCGAGTTCAGCACCTTGTCTTCCTTGGGAATGGAAAGCGTGTAGCCCAGCGCCCGCCCGCGCGAGATGATGCTGATCTTGTGCACCGGGTCGGCATGCGGCAGCAGGTGCCCCACCAGCGCGTGCCCGCTTTCGTGGTAGGCGATGATGTGCTTGGTCTGCTCGTCCAGCACGCGGCCCTTGCGCTCCGGACCGGCGATGACGCGCTCCATGGACTCGTTCACTTCGCGCATGGTGATGATCTTCTTGCCGCGGCGCGCCGTGAGCAGGGCCGACTCGTTCATCAGGTTCATCAGGTCGGCGCCCGTGAAACCCGGGGTCAGCTTGGCGATCTTCGAAAGGTCAACGTCGCTTCCGATGGGCTTGTCCTTGGCGTGCACCTGCAGGATCTTCTCGCGGCCCTTCACGTCGGGCGCGTCCACCACGATCTGGCGGTCAAAGCGGCCGGGGCGCAGAAGCGCCGGGTCCAGCACGTCGGCTCGGTTCGTGGCGGCAATGAGCACCACCGAGTCGTTCGAGTCGAAACCGTCCATTTCCACCAGCAGCTGGTTCAGCGTCTGCTCGCGCTCGTCGTGGCCGCCGCCCAGGCCCGTGCCGCGCTGGCGCCCCACGGCGTCGATCTCGTCGATGAAGATGATGGCAGGGGAAGCGTCCTTGGCCTGCTGGAACAAGTCGCGCACGCGCGAGGCGCCCACGCCCACGAACATCTCCACGAAGTCGGAGCCCGAAATGCTGAAGAACGGCACGCCCGCCTCGCCGGCCACGGCGCGCGCCAGAAGCGTCTTGCCGGTGCCCGGAGGGCCCACCAGAAGGCATCCGCGCGGGATCTTCGCGCCCATGGACTGGTACTTGGCGGGGTTGGCCAGAAAGTCCTTGATCTCCTGCATTTCCTCCACGGCCTCGTCCACGCCGGCCACGTCGGAAAACTTCACGTCGGGGCGTTCTTCGGCCGCCTTCTTCGTTTTGGCCTTGCCGAACGACATCTGCGAGTTGTTGGCCTTCTGCATGGAATTGAAGAAGAACAGCAGGATGGCGCCGATGGCGATGATGGGCAGGAACGTGAACAGGATGTCGATGAAGGGGGACGGCAGCTGTACCTGGTACGACACGTTGGGATGCGCCGCCAGAAGCTCGCCGAGCGAGTCTTGCCCCACATACGTGGAGGTGTAGTTGCGCGCCTCGCCCAGCGTGGTCGCCTCCACGTCGGACGTTCCCACCCCGGCAAGCACCTTGCCCGTTTCCGGGTCCTTCAAGGTGGACATGCGCGCGTTCATGGCCTGGAACGCCTTGTTGAAGGCATCGGCCGCGGTGGACCCCGCCGTGACGGCCGGGTAGTACGTGCCACTCACCGTGTAGTCGCCGGCGCTGTACACCACCTTCTCCACGCGGTCCTGTTCCACCGCCTGCACGAATTCCGACGTGATGAGGCTGTCGGTCTTCGTGGTGTTCTGCATGTTCATGAACTGGCTGCCGACGAAGATAGCCACCAGCAAAAACAGGATGACGGAAATGATGGTCGTCCGAGGATTCGGCTGCTGGAACTGCGTCTGCCGGTTGTTCTGCTTGTTGTCTTGCTGTGCCATAAGCGTGTGCGCCTTTTCTTTTCCGAAACCCTGCCGCGCGCAGCCCGCACGCGGCCGTTCGCGAGCCGTCATCCCAGCGGGCCTGCGGCTCGCAGCGCGCCTTCGCCTTGCCCGCACGGCCGCGTTTCGGCCGCCGGCGGCGCGAAGGCGCGCCTAGTAGATCTCGGGCTTCAAAACGCCTATGTAGGGCAGGTTGCGATAGCGTTCCGCATAGTCCAGCCCATAGCCGACGATGAACTCGTCGGGGCATTCGAAGCCGACGTATCTGCAATTGATGTCCGCCTGCGCCGGCGTCTGCTTGCGCAGAAGCGTTGCCACTTCAAGCGACGCGGGTTTGCGCGAACTCAAGTTCTTCAACAGGTAATTCAAGGTCAAACCCGAATCGAGGATGTCTTCCGCCACCAGCACGTGGCGTCCCTCTATCTGGGAGGAGAGGTCTTTCAGGATGCGCACGACCCCGGAGCTTTTCGCCCCGTTGCCGTAAGAGGAAACGGCCATGTAGTCCATTTCCACCGGCAGCTCTATCTGCCGCGCCAAGTCGGCCATGAAGATGGCCGCGCCCCGCAAAACCGACACGAGCACGATGCCCTCGCCGCGTGCCACGTCGGCGTAGTCGCGCGTGATGGCGCCTCCCATCTCGCGGACGCGGTTCGCGATTTCCTGCTCGGTGAACAGCACTTGCGCTATATCGTCATGCACGGCTTTCCTCTTCGCTCCCTGTGCGAACCGCCCGCGCACCGCCGCAAGGCGCGCAACGCTGAGCGTGTTCCTCACGCTTGTCTTGCATGGGGGCTAGTGTACCATTGCCCCTCCGCGAAAAAGAGACGATACGGTAACGCCAGCCCAAGTGCCACGATATTTACATCTTGCATGGGAGCAGGCACTTTAGCGTCCAGCCGGGGCGTTTGCAGCGGCATGGGAGCGGGTGGCGGAGGCGCGCGGCAGGGCGGGCGGCGAGGGGTGGCGGCGGGAGCGGCGGCAAGGAGCGCGGGGTGAAGCCGGCTGGTGGTGGGACGCGTGGACTGGCAAGTGCAGGAGTGGACGGGGCGGAAGGGCCGCAAGGTTGCGCGGCGGGGCGGGCAACCGGCGGGGCGGGCGGGGGGGGGTGGTGAGTGGCGGGCGCGGGGGTGCGGCGGCCGCGCCCGCTAGGACTGCTTGCGCACGGGCAGGTCGGGGAATTCCCGCAGCAGGCGCTCCACCGGCAGGCCGATGACGGTGTCGAGCGAACCCTCCACCTGCGCCACCAGCTTGGCGCCCTCCCCTTGGATGGCGTAGGCGCCCGCCTTGTCGAACGACTCCCCCTTGCGCAGGTAGTCGGCAATCTGCTCGTCCGTCAGGTCGTGGAAGGTCACGTGGCTGGTGTCGGCGAACGTGCGGAAGCCCAGCGACACCTTCTCCGGCTCGGGGGCGGAAACCATCCACACCGACACGGCGGTGACCACCTGATGCGTGGCGCCGGAAAGGCAGCGCAGCATGTGCTTGCCGTCGGAAAGGTTCTTCGGCTTGCCGAATATCCGGCCGTCCTTCACCACCATGGTGTCGGCCCCCAGCACGACGATCATGCCGGTGAAGCCGGCATCGGCCAGTATCTCCTGCACCACCGCGCCCGCCTTGCGCTCGGCCAGCTTCTTGGCGGCTTCGGGCGGGTCTGCCGCCAAGTCGGGTTCCAGCGACTCGTCCACCGGCGTTTGCGGGCGGCGCACCGTGAACACGACGCCGGCGTCTCTCAGCAGCTGCTCGCGGCGCGGGCTGCCGCTGGCCAGGACGACTTCGAAAGCGGGGGCTGCCGGGACCTCCGGCGCGGCCGAACTGGCCGGAGCGGCGGCGTCTTGGGGCTGCGCGCCCCCTGCGGCAGGCGCGGCGCCGGCGGCATCCTGCGCAGCCGATATGTTCTCCGTGTTTTCCATGGCACGCATTGTACCAGACCGCGCCACGGCGGGTGCGCAAAGCACGCGAAGCGCCGCCCGCCGGAGCGCGCGCAAGCCCCGACGTCCCCGCTTTTCCCAACGCCCCTGCTTTCCCGACACCGGGAATCTTTTTTCCAGTGCCGGAGATCTACCAGCACTGCAAGGTCAAATCGTAGATGGAGCCATCGACCCCTTCTTTGCCTCCCGGGAAGTACTGGATCTCCACCGCGTCGCCCACCTGAACGGAATACGCCTGGCTGGAAGCCCCGTCTGCCGCCGACGACAAGACCAAGGTATCGCCGTCGCAAGTTTCCACTGTCAACAGCTTGGCCTCAAGATCGTTTTCCACAACCTCGCCACGGACGAGTTCGGGAGGTTTGGCGTTGAGAGGTTGCGACACGTCCGCCAAACGGCCGATTTCGAAACCCGCCGCAACCACCACGCACGAAACCAGCACTGCCGCAACCGCAGCGAAAACCGCGCGCGCTCTTTTAGCCGATTTCGTCATGCCGGAATAATTCTAGCGCCTTTTGCCACATCGGCCACCTCGCGTTGCCCTGGAAACCGAAGCGCCACGGCGAGCGCGCAAAGCACGCGAAGCGCCGCTCGCCGGAGCGCGCGCCGGCGGACGGCGCTACCTGCGCCCCGGAGTTCACGCTGCGGCAGAGATGCCAGGCGGGCCATCCGCCCGCGTGGGACGCATGGGGAGCGCTAACCTGCGAGCAGGGAACTCGCCAGCAGGAGGACGGCCAGGAATGCGAAGTTGAACGCCGAGAACAGCGCGACGAACTTCGCAGGCGTGCAGGCCGCCAGACCCGCGCGGCGCGGGAAGCCCCTCCTGACGGCGCAGAAGTGGCTGAAAGTGATGAGGCTTGCCAGCGACGCCACCAACGTGCCCGCGCCGCCCACGTTCACGCCCACCAGCAAAGGCTGCCACGCGTCGGTCACGTGCGAGAGCAGCACGGCGGCGGGAACGTTGCTGATGACTTGACTGGCGCCGGCGCTCACCAGCAACGGGGCGCGCGCCATGCCCTCGGACAGCAGTTCTTCGACGGCGGGGATGCGCGCCATGTTGCCCGCGAACACGAAGAAGCACGCGAACGTGAGGAGCAGCCCCCAGTCCACGCGAAGCAGCGCCTTGCGGTCCAGCGCGAGCAGCGCCAGCACGCATGCGGCAAGCGCGGCAGGCCATGGCACCAGCCGCAAGACCGACCCCACCACCAGCGCGAACAGCGCCACATACGCGACGGCCCTGCCGCGCGGCACCGCACGCTGCGCGCCCTGCCCGCCCGCAGGCGCGCCGGACGCGCCCGCTTCGGCCACGCCCGCGCCGGCGGCGTCCGCCGCGGCGGCTTCGGCGTCCGCGCGCGCACCGGAACCGGCGACGTCCGCCCGGCCCCTCGCCGCATCGGACGCCGCCCCGATGCGGCGTCCGCAACGGCGCGCCTCTCCCCCGCCGCCGCACCCGCCACGGCGCGCCCCTCCCCCGTCCCCGCGCACGAACGCGACACAGCACAGCGCGACGAGCGCGAGCGAAAGCGCGAAGGGAGCCGCCATCGCCGCCAGGAAATCGCCCAGCGCGATGCCGTAGCGCTCGTAGAGGTACAGGTTCTGCGGGTTGCCGAACGGCAGCACCATGCCGCCCAAGTTCGCCACGAGGTTCTGCATGACGAACGAAAACGGGATCAGGTCGTCCCACCCCGCACGCAGGAGCGCGGCGGCCGAAAGCGGCAGCATCACCACCAGCGCCATGTCGTTGGTGGCGAACAGCGAAAGCACCCACGTGGCTCCCACCAGCGAAAGCACGGCCGCCCGCCGCGTCGCCAAACGCGACGCGAGCACGCGCGCCGCCGCATCGAGCATGCCCGCGTTGCGCATGGCGCCCACCACCGCCAGAATGCCGAACAGGCAGGCGAGCGTCTTCGCGTCCAAGTAATCGGCGTATTCCGCATCGGGCGGCACCAGTACTGCCGTGACCAGCGCCGCCACGGCGGCAACGGCCAAGGTGACATGCCCCCGCACGCATGCATACGCCTTCTTCGCCAAACTGCGCAGCGTGATCGCCTACCCTCGCTTGCGCCGTGCGCGGAACGCCGCCATCGGCTCGACGCGCACGCCGCGCTTGTTCGCGCTCACGGCCAAGTTGCCCTGGATGTTCGCCACGTAGCCGCTGCGGGGCCTGCCTGCCTGCGGGACGCTTGCCGCGCCCGCCGCGCCCGCCGACGCCTGCTCGTCAACCGCATCCCCAGCGCCCGCACCCCCGGCGCCTTCGAAGGCGGACAGCACGGCATCCACCGATGCCGTCTCTATGCGCGCGTCCGCGCCCAGAACCCCCTGCAGCGCACGCAGGCAAACCCGCCGCTGCAGCACCACCGGCTCCGCCCCGAACTCCGGTGCCAGCAAGAACCCGTCTTCCTCGCCGTCGCCCAGCCACGTCACGCAGCGCGCCGCCACGCCTTCGGCCAGCCCCTCCATGAAGTCGTCCTCGTCGGCGATCAGGTTCATCGTGCGCCCCAGCACGTCGAGCAGCTGCGGGTTGCGCTCCTTCGCGCGCGGGACTATCTCGTGGCGCACGTAGGCGCGGAAGCGGTCGGTGTGGGCATTGGTGGCATCCTCCCGCCACAGGCGGCCCTCCGCGTCGCACGCAACGGGAGCGCCCGCGCGCTCGCGGTTCTCCACGTAGGCGCGCAGGGCCTCGCGGCTCATGTCCATGAGCGGGCGCGCGACGGGGCCGTTGGCATAGCGCATCGACCGGAAGCCGCCGGGCCCCGTGCCCACGATGGAGCGCATGTAGAAGCTCTCCGCGCGGTCGTCGGCCGTGTGCGCCGTGAAGATGCGCCCGTCGGCGAGGGGCGCGGCCGCGTGCAGGCATAGGCTGCGCAGGGCCTCGTTGGCCGCCAGATAGCGCTCGCGACGCGCGACCGCCTCCACGTTGCCGCCCGTGCGGGCGGCCTGGGCGCCCACGTCTATCTCGCACAGGAACAGCGGAATGTCCAAAAGCCGCGCGAGGTCTTCCACGAACCGCGCGTCCTCGTCGGCGTCCTGCCCGCGCAGCTGATGGTTGACGTGCAGCATGGCCAGCGGCCCCACCAGCCGCGCCGCGTGCAACTCGCTGGCAAGGTAGGCAAGCGCCGTGGAGTCCGACCCTCCCGACACCATGAGCAGAACCGGCGTGCCCTCGCCCGCCAAGCCGCGCTCGCGCACCACCCGCGCGGCCGCGCGCGCCTCGTCGGAAAGCTCCTGCAAAACCGCGCCCTTCCCTTTCGCGCCGTCAGCCCTCACCGCGCCCTCCTTTCCGCAAAACCTCTCGCCATCCACCATGTCGCCACACGCCCTCGGCACCGTCCTCCCTCGTCAGCAGGTAGATGAATTCCGCATGGCTCGTCTGCTCCGAATGGATGCCGAATTCAGCCCTTAGGGAAACGGGAATTGTTTCAAGGGCAAATTTGACCCGAAAATCACCATTTTCACGACCGCACCCGTTGATGGAAACAAGTCAACGCCCTCGCTCCCGATCATTGTATGGGATCCTCGAATCCGGGCACCCCCCCCCATCGCTTCAAGACTCCATTCGACGGAAACAGGCCCGAGGCCCCAACGCCTCAACCCTGCTGCAGAAAACGATACTTCCCCTTTCCGTGCCCGGCGACCGGTTCGATGAGCCCACGCTTCGCCATCTCGCGCAGCAGTGCCGAGCTCCTCGTGGCTTTAAGTCCAAGCACATTCTGAACATCCGATCTGCCGAAAACGGCCTGCCGACCAAGTCTCTCCCTCAATTTCTGAACATGCGCGGCGGTCTTTGCCGTGAACATATCTTCAATGTTCGCTTTTTCTGCGTCAATGTTCGCTTTTTCTTCTTCAATGTTCGCTTTTTCAGATTCAGAAAACGCTCCGCTGATGTGCAATGTCCGATTATGCAGTGGGTGATTTTCATTCAGTAGGAGATTGCGCAGGAAAGTTTCAAGGTATTCCGTCGTCTCGTGGATGCCGTTTTTCAGGTCATTATAGTTAGCCCTGACCAGCGAATTGCGGAAATACCACGCGTTTTCGGCAAAAATATCGTTCATCACATCAAAGCCCAGTGCGCGCAAATACTTGAGAAAAAACACCGCCGTCGTTCTGGTGTTGCCCTCGCTAAATACATGAATCTGCCACAGTCTGGAGATGAATACCGCAAGGTGACGGACAATCTCGTCCATCGACAAATTCTTATAAGAGAACTTCCTCTCTTCCGAAAAGTCATAGTCCAGCGTGGCCCGCAACTCCATGGCGCTGCCGTAGAGCACGGTCGCGCCGTTCAGTACCCATTCTTTTTTCGTGATGTTGTAATCCCGGATCCTACCTGCGTGAGAATAGATGCCAGTGAACAGCTTTCTATGAATGGAAAGGTACTCGTGCGGCGTAAAGCTGAAAGCTCGCTCAGAAAGAAGTGCTGCAATCCTCGCGGAAACCTTGTCTGCCTCCTCCGTGCGATCGGATGCATCATGAGTAGGATTTTCCTTGTAGTAGGACTGTAGAAGTTCGTTTGCTTCTTCGAATGTGATCTCGCCCTCAATGTTCCGGACAGCCGTCTGCATCAGATACTCTGATGTTTCGAGGCCGTCAACCGCCTGTAGGCCAATGGCCGTGTGCCACGCATAGCCTTTGTCGCGCTTGTCCGGCTCGACTTCCTTGATATATTCCTTGAATGGATCTTTGTCCATGCGACCTCGCCTCGCTATTTCCCGGAAGCTATCGGAATCTGAAAAACGTCTGGAATCAAAGCCATCATGCGTCTTTCCTTGTCATCAATACCACCGTCTCCACGTGGGCGGTGTGGGGGAACATGTCCACCGGTTGAACGGCGCGCACTCGGTAGCCCGCCTGCGCGAGGCGCGCCACGTCGCGCACCTGCGTTTCGGGATTGCAGGAAATGTAGACGATGCGCGAGGGCGCCAACACGCATGCGGCATCGAGGAACGCCTCGCTGGCGCCCGCGCGCGGCGGATCCATGAACAGCACCAACTCGCCTGCAGGGACGTCACCGGCGGCGCCAGGGTCGGCTTTGCCCGCAGCGGAGGCTCCGGGGCCGGCGGCTTTGCCCGCAGCGGTGTCGGGGCCGGAGCTGGGAACGTCGCCGGCATCCCGGCGGGCTGCCAAGTCGCGCATGAAGTCGCCCGCGTCGGCGGCGACGAACTCCGCGTTGGCAATGCCGTTGTGAAGCGCGTTCTGGCGCGCGTCGCGGATGGCCGCCGGCACGTCGTCCACGCCTATCACCCGCGCCGCGCCGTTCTTCGCCGCCACCAGGCCGATGGTGCCCGTGCCGCAATAGGCGTCGATGGCCGTTTCCGTGCCCGTCAGGCGCGCAAGGCCAATGGCAAGGCGGTAGAGCACCTCGGTCTGCACGGAGTTCACCTGATAGAACGAGCGCGACGAGATGCGGAAGCTCAACCCGCACAGCCTGTCCAGAATGAATCCCGGCCCGAAAAGCGTGCGCTCTTCCTCGCCGAGGATGACGTTCGTCTGGCGTGTGTTCACGTTCTGCACGACGGTGATCACGAACGGGCAGCGCCGCACGAGTTCGCGGCAGAACGCCCGCGAGCCGGGGAATTCGCGCCCGTTGGTCACCAGCGTCACCAGCACCTCGCCGCTCTCGTGGCCCACGCGCACGACGGCGTGGCGCAAAAAGCCCGCATGGGCGTCCTCGTCGTAGGGCAACACGCCGAAGCGCACCATGAGGTCGCGTACCGCCAGAATGACGGCTTTGGCCTGCCTGTTCTCTATCAGGCACTCGTCGGTGGGCACCAGGCGGTGCGAATGCGGCGCGTACATGCCGGTGAGGATTTCGCGGCGGGGGGCGTCAAGGCGGGCGGCGCGGCCCGCATGCTGGGCACCGCCCTTGCCCTTGCCCGCACCGCGCGTGGCCCGTGCGCCCCCCGCACGGCCCCCGGCGGCAATCCTGCGTCCGGGAGCGAACGGAGACGTCACCTTGTTGCGGTAGTGGTAGGGGTCGTCCATCCCCGCGATGGGCAGCACGTCGCCCGGGGCCGCCCAGTCGGCGAACAGCTCTTCGATGCCGCGCTGCTTGGCTGCCAGCTGCTCGGCATACGCCATGCCCACCCGGTCGCAGCCGCCGCAGCGCGCTGCCACGGGGCACGCGGGCGCTCCCTTGCCGGGGGCGCCCTTGCGGGTGGCTTTCGCGGGCGCACAGCCGCGGGCGCGCACGTCCTTCGCGGGCGCTTTGTGCCCGCCGTTGTGTCCTTTTCTCTTCATGGCGCTATTGTTGCACAAACGGCCCACCGGCGCATCACCGCAAACGCCGGCAAGGCAGCCAAATGCCCAAGCAACCGGCAGCGGCACGGGGCGGCGCCGGACGACGGCCCCGCCAACCCACGCTGCCCAGCCTGCGCGCCGCAGGCCGCCGCCCAGCAGCGCGCCGCAAACCGGCTTGCTTAACCGCGCGCCGCAGGCCGCCGCCCAACCCGCGCTGCAGCAACGCCGCGCTGCGGCGCCATCGTAACGATTATGTGACCGTTGCGTCGGCGATACGCCAATGTTTGCTATAGTAGCGCCTGCCAAAAAGCACCTTGCCGCAAGCCGCACGCCACGCGAGGCCGCGCCGCCAACCGGCACGCAGCAGTCCGGCAACCCGCGGCTGCGGCCAACCAGCCCCGCGCGCCGCATCCGCACGACGTGCCGCAGGCCGCGCCACACGAGAGGAACGCCCATGAACTTCATCATCCGCTGGCTCGTCACCGCCATCGCCGTGGGCGTGGCGGTGTGGCTCGTGCCCGGCATCGACATCGTCGGCGGAACCAGCGCGTGGGTGGGCATCGCGCTTTTCGCCCTCGTCCTTTCTCTCGTGAACATCAGCATCAAGCCCATCATGCAGGCGCTCAGCCTGCCGGTGACCATACTCACCTTGGGCATCTTCTACCTGGTCGTGAACACGCTCATGCTCTACATTGCCGCCTGGCTGGCGAACGGCATCTTCCAAGTGGGGTTCGCCATCGCCACGTTCGGCAGCGCCTTCGTGGCCTCCATCGTCATCAGCATCGTGTCGGGCATCGTGAACTCCCTGGTGGGAAAAGACTAGGAGCCTTTGTCGGGCAACGCGCGCAAAGGCCGGCCAGAAACCACGCCATGGCGCGTTCCTCGGCACGCCTTGCCCTTGATTTCGCTGTTTTCCCTTGATTGCTTTATTCTGTCTCGATCGCTTTTACCGAACAACTCCGGCAGCCGGCCAACCGCCGGAGCGTCTAGAGCGCCAGCCGGTAGATCTCCCGGGCGTCGTCCATCGTGAGTTTCTTGAAGCTTCCGAACGGCTCGCCCTTGTTGGCACGCAGCGTGGGGATCATCTTCTCGATGTCGCCCTCGCCCACCCCCAGTTCGGCCAGCGTGGTGGGCATGCCCAAAGACGCGAAGAACGCCCGCGTCTCGTCGATGGCCGAAAGCGCGTCGGCGTCCACGTCGCCCGTGGGCGCGAGGCCGAACACCTCGCGGCCGTAGAAGGCGAAGCGCGTCGGGTTCTCGCCGTGCACATACTCCATCCACGCCGGGAACATGCATGCGAGGCCCGCCCCATGGGTGATGTGCGGGAAAAGCGCCGAAAGCTCGTGCTCGAGGCCATGGGTCGCCCAGTCCTCGTGGCGCCCTGCACCCGCAAGCCCCTGATGGCACAGCATGCCCGCCCACATGATGTTCGCGCGCGCGTCGTAATTGTCGGGCTCCACCATGACGCGCGGCGCCTCGGCGCGCACGGTCTTCATGAGCGAGAGGTTCAGGTTGTCCGTCACCGGCACCGCGCCCACGTCGTCGAAGAAACGCTCCAGCAGGTGGCAGAACATGTCGGTGATGCCGGCGGCCGTTTGGTATTCCGGCAGCGTGAACGTGAGTTCGGGATTCATGAACGCCAGCTTCGGGCGCTGCGCGTTGTTGGGATAGCCCGACTTCATCTGCAGCGCGTCGTTGCTCACCACGGCGTTCTTCGAGGCCTCGCTGCCCGCTGCGGGAATGGTGAGCACCACCGCGATGGGCAGCACGTCGTCGGTGGGCTGCTTCGTCTCGAAGAAATCCCACACGTCGCCCGCGTAGTGGGCGCCCACGGCAATGGCCTTCGCCGAGTCGATGACCGAGCCGCCGCCCACGGCCAGAACCCAGTCGATGCCGTGCTCCTTGCACAGCGCCACGCCCTGCCGCACCAAGCCGACCTCGGGGTTCGGGCGCACGCCGCCCAGTTCCACGCACGCCACGCCCGCCGCGTCGAGCGAAGCCTTCACGCGCCCTATCAGCCCGCTTTCCACGGCGCTGCGGCCGCCGTAGTGCAGAAGCACGCGCCGCGCGCCGCGCTCGGCCAATTTGGCGCCAACCTGCTCTTCCGCACCGCGGCCGAACACGAAGTGCGTGGGCGACACGAACTCGAAGTTTTCCATGGTTTTATCCTTTCGGTTTGCCGTCGGCGCACAGGCGCCGCGCGACGGATCGTCCGCCATACAGTATACTGATTTCCACGAGCAACCTTCGCCACCCACGAAAGGAACACCATGCCCACTTCCCATGCGCGCATCGTCCGCGGCCTGAGCATCGCAACCATCGTCATATCCGCCTTGGCAATTCTCGCCGTGGCAGTCGCTGCCGTCTTCATGGGATTCCTCGGCAGCTACCTGAGCGACCCGGCTTTCCTTCAAAGCCTGATGTACGAAACCGACTCGTACTCGTCTCTCACAATTGACGAACTGTCTCTGGTCATGTCCCTTGGCGTGGGAACCATCATGGTGGCTCTGGTGTGGAGCCTCGTGTGCTCGGTCGTGACGCTCGTCGGCGGCATCATGGACATGCGCGGCGCCTCGCGGCCCGAAAAGCTGGGCGGGGCCTTCGGCTGGGCCATTGCCGGCGCCGTCGCCTCGTTTTTGACCGGGCGCATCATCACCACGGTGCTGTTCGTCATTGCCGCCGTGTACCTCAACAAGATGCGCAACACCCCCGTGGCGGCATACGGGCAGCCGGTTGCACCCTACGGCCAGCCCGCCGGCTATGGGCAGCCCATGGGCTACGCGCAACCCGGCATGTATGGCCAGCCCATGGACTACGGCCAGCAGCCGACGGGGTACGTGCAGGGGCAGCAAGAATACGCGCAGCCTGCGGAATACGCGCAGCCTGCACATCCCGCCCAAGCGGCCCAGCAAACAGCAGAAGACGCGGCCACAGCCCCTCAACCCACCCAGCCCATTGCAGATGAGGCGGCGGCCCAGCAGCCGGCAAGCCCCGAGAACGCCGCAGGCAGCAAATAGGCACAGCAGACCAGCGCAAATCCAGCAAACGGCGGCTCATCCCGCAGAAACGCGCGCGTCGCAACCCGCCACCGCCCCACCGTGATTCGCGCGTTTCGCGCTCGCATTCAAAACATAGTGGCGCATTTTCGCCGATTTTCGACATCGCCTGCATACAGACGCGCCCGAGAAAATTCCGAGCTGGCCTTTTCTCGGGCGCGCGGGGCTTTCGGTCAGTCAAGGCCCTCGATGCGTGCAGGAATCGTCGAAAAAGTGGCAAAAAACGCTCGCACCCGCGCGTCCCGCCCGCCGGCTCCTTCCCGCTAGCTCTTTGCGGCTTCGCCGTTCTCGGCCTGCCCGGCCTCGACGCTGGCCGCGATGATGCGCACGATGTTGCGCCTGCTCAGCGATCCCACAAGCACCCCATTGTCCACCACCGGCACCTTCTTGATGCGCTTTTCGGCAAGCATCCGGCACGCCTTGTCCAGCGGACACTGCGATTCCACGGCCACCACGCGCTGCGTAGCCAACCGCATCACGTTCAGGCCCAGCATATTCGAAAGGCGCTCGGCCACGTCGCCGTCGTCGGGGAAGCGGTACAGGTTGAGCGTGGCGTCGAAAAGCGACGAGTCGCTGCTGCCCAAGTAGGACGCCACGTCGCCGTCGGAGACGAAGCCCTTCACGCGCAGCGAGTCGTCCACCACGGGAACGCCGCTCGTGTCGGTGGCGGCCATGACCCGAATGACGTCGCGCATTTCGGCATCCACCGTGACGTAGGAGGGATCGGTGGTCATGGCGTGCTCCACGCGCAGGTCGCGCATGTCCATGGCGGCGAGCACGGCCGATTGCAGCGCCGCGCTCTCGGCGGCCGCCATGCCCACATGCGCCACGCCTGCCGGGGCGCCCAGCGACCCCGCGCGCGCGGCATCCCGCTGCTCCGCCACTTGCCCCGAACGGCCTTCCTCCCGCCCTGAGCGCCCTGCCGGCCGCCCGGCTTCCGCGCGTTTCGCCACGCCGTCGCGCACGAACACGCAAATGATGGCGAACGCCACCACCATGAGCGCAGCCGTCACGCAATACGCCAAGTGGTCGCCCAGGTACGTCTGCTCGAGCGCGCTCGCCCCGGGGGCAAGGCGCGGCCCGAAGGCCGAAACTGACACCAGCAGCGCCGTGCCGAAGGACGCCGCCACTTGGTTCATGGTGTTCGAAAGGCCCTGCGCATGCTGCAGCACCTTGTTGTCCAGGGAGTTGAGGCCCCACGTGTTCACCGGCGTCATGGCGAACTGCAACCCCGCCGAAAGCAGCGTGTACGTGAGGGCGATCACCACGATGTCCGAATCCATGCCCAGAAGGACCAGGCCGCCCGCGCCCGCAAGCGTCACCACGAAGCCGGGAATGGCCACCCGCCGCACGCCGTAGCGGTCGAACAGCCTGCCCGCCACCAGGCCCAGCGCCGCACCCAGCACCGCACCGGGCAGCATGGCCACGCCCGACATGGTGGCCGAATAGCCCCGCACGCCCTGAATGTAGAGCGGCGTGATGACGCCGGTTCCCATGAGCGCCGCCTCGATGAGCACGATGACGATCACGGCGACGGCGTACTTCCGCGTGCGCAGGATGCCGACGTTGAGCATGGGTTCGTCAAGCGAGAGCTGTCTCCTGACGTAGAGCGCCACCAGCAGCGTGCCCACTACGATAAGCGCCACCGTGAGCGCAATGTTGCTGCTGGAAGAGAACGTGGAAAGCCCGTAGAGCACGCACACCAGGCCCAGCGTGGAAAGGACCACGGACGGGGCATCGAAGCGCGTGCGGTCGAAGCTGCCGTAGTTCTTCAGGAAAAAGGAGCCCAGCACCAGCACCGCCACCGACAGGACCGTCACCACGCCGAACAGCACGCGCCAGCCCACCGAGTCCACCAGCAGGCCCGCCACCGAAGGCCCCACAGCCGGGGCGAAACCGATCACCAAGCCGATGGTGCCCATGGCGGACCCGCGCTTCTCGCGCGGGAACACCAGCAGGATGACGGTGGTCACCATGGGCATGACCATGCCCGTGCACGCGGCCTGCAGCACGCGCCCCGCAAGGAGGAAGCCGAACCCGGGCGCAAGGGCGGCCAGCAGGCTTCCGGCCGTGAACAGGCCGAATCCCGTCAAGAACAACTGACGCGTGCTGAAACGCCCTATCAGGAACGCCGAAAGGGGAATGATCACCGCCTCCACCAGCGAATAGCCGGACGTGAGCCACTGAACCGTAGTCGCGTCCACCTGCAGGTCGGCCATGATGGCAGGCAACGCCGGCGAGAGCAACGTCTGGTTGAGCACCGCCAGCAGCGTTCCCGCCAGCAGCACCGCCACCATCACCGTCTCGTTGCGCTTGAGTCCCATGAGTCCCATGCGAATCCCTCCGTGCGTCCTATGCTATACTTGACAAATATCAACCGTAAGGCATTGTAGTGATAAATTGACTAATATCAATAATTGATAAAAAGCAATTATATAAACGGCAGAGCGCTGCCAGCAGCCGACGGCAGCGGGCGGGAGCCGACGGCAACCAACGGGAGCAGTCATGGACGAGACCGATTACGAAGCATTGGCGGAAGCCTACGTGTGCTACGAGGGGCTGGTCGAAGACGCCTCGCTGCAAGACCGCCGCGGCCTCACGAAGTCCCAATGCGCCATCATCTGGGCCCTCGCCGCCATGGACGGCATGAGCGTCGGCACGCTCGCAAAGCATGTGGCCGTGTCGAAGGAGCAGGCCACGCGCATGGTCAACACGCTGGCGGAACGGGGCCTGGTCGCCCGCACGCGCGATCAGGGCAACGGGCGCATCGTGAACGTGTCGCTCACGAACAAGGGAAACGACGAGCTGGCGCGCCGGATACGCGAACGCAACGCTTCCATGGGAAAAATGCTCGCGCCGCTTTCCGAGGACGACCGGCGGCGCCTCGTCGAGTCCGCACGCACGTCGGCCCAGATACTCAAGCGCGCACTCTGCGGCCCGCAGTGCGCCGCCCCTATCCCAGCGCCACGTCCAGAATCATCATCACCAGAAAGCCGGCCATCACCCCCAGGGTGCCCGCATTCGTGTGTTCCCCCAGATGCGCCTCGGGAATGAGTTCCTCCACCACCACGTACATCATGGCGCCCGCCGAAAACGCCAGCATCCACGGCATATAGGGCGCAATGACGGCAGCGAACAGCACCACCAGGATGCCGAACACCGGCTCGGCCAACCCCGAAAGCGCGCCGAGGCCGAACGCCTTGGGGGCGCTCACGCCTTCCTGCAGCATGGGCAGCGCCACGGCCGCCCCTTCGGGAACGTTCTGGATGCCAATGCCCAAGGCCAGCGCCACGGCCATGCCGAACAGCGCCGGATCTCCCCCGTTCTGCGCCGCCATGGCGAACAGCAGCCCCACGCTCATGCCTTCGGGAATGTTATGCAAGGTCACAGCCGTGAACAGGAGTGTCGGGCGATTCCACTTGCTCGGCAGGCCCTCGGGATCCGCCTCGCCCGGGTGCAGGTGCGGCAGCAACTGGTGCAGCGCCATCAAGAACGCCACGCCGAGGGCGAAGCCGCCCGCCGCCGGAATCCAGCCTGTCTGTCCGGCCTCCTCGGCACGCTCGATGGCGGGAATGAGCAGCGACCACACGGAAGCCGCAATCATGACGCCGGCGGCAAAGCCCAGAAAAACCCGCTGGAACAGCATGCCGTTGCGCTTGCGGAACAGAAACACCGAAGCGGAACCCAGCGCCGTCATGAGAAACGTGAACCCGGTGCCGGCCGCCGCCCAAAGAAGCGCCGTCTGCATGCGTCCTCCTTCCGCGCCGCCCTGCCGCGGCGCACGTCGCGCCCGCGCACCCGTGCAGCATTTCCAATGCCCGGCATGTCACGGCCTCGGCGGCGCGTTGCGGGCCCACCGCGCCATTGCCTCGTGCGCGGCGTCGCCCAGCGTGCGCCTCCCGCAACACGGGCTAGGCCCATCTGCGTCATTGTAGCGTCTCGGGCGAACGCTCACGGTCTCGCTCGGGTTCGCGCAGCGGGAAGCCGCCGTATTGTTGCCGCGCGTTCGCTTGCAGCGAGCGCCCACGTCTGGTTCCGTTGTCCCACACCCCCTGCACGCAAGAAACCCCCGGAGCCGCGGGCGCCTTCGGCGCGTCGGTTCGGTTCCGGGGGTTCGGCGCACTGCGGCGTGCGGCGCCCCTGCGAAAGGAGCGCAGGCGAGCAGGCGGCGCTCCTACTCTTCGGCCGCCAAGGGGCTCGGCATAGAATAGGCGCGGGCGGCGTACTCCTGGTCCAGGTCGTAGAGCGCCTTAGCGTCGCCGCCGAACAGCTTCATGCGGGTGATCATCTCGTCCGCCGTGTCCTCTTCCTCCATCTGCTCCTCGATGAACCAGTCGAGGAACTTCATCGTGCGGTAGTCTTTCACCTCGGCAGCGGCGGCGTAGATGTCGTTGATGAGCGAGGTGACGTACTTCTCGTGCTCGAGCGACATCTCCAGCGGGTCGAGGAAGCTCTGGGGCTCCTTGTCGGGCTGGTCGATGGCCAGAAGCTTCACCTTGCAGCCGTTGTCGTGCAGGTAGTTGCGGAAGATGAGCGCATGGTCGCGCTCTTCCTGCGCCTGGATCTCGTACCAGTTGGCGAAGCCCGAAAGGCCTTCTTCCTCGAAGTAGTCGGCGAACGAAAGGTACAGGTAGGCCGAATACAGTTCCTTGTTGATCTGGTCGTTCAGAAGCTCGTACACACGCTTGTCCATGATGCCTCCTTCGGTGCGCCTCGCGGCGCCTTCAATGTTGACTTCTTGCGTTAATGATACTCTATATCAATAACGATGCAACGGTTCGCGACCCATCCGTCAAAATCAACACACTCCCACCACGAACCGGCGGAATCGCCTTCCGGCAAGGCGGCCTCCGACCGCCGCTCCCCGACAGGCTCCCTCGGCGGCGCCTGCGCGAAACGCAGCGAGCCCCCCCCCCGCAAGCCCACGCCCAACGCCGCACGGCCCGCGGCGGGCCTGCGACGAATGCGGCGGGCCAATCTGTGTAGTTTTCCAGACCGTCACCCATATGTTTCTTTTAGCCACTAAACTGTCGCACGGACGACGTTGAAAACCATCACCCGAAAGGGGAATCAGGCGCGGAGAAGGCGCGCCGCAGCGGCCGCGCCGCCGGTCGGACGCGCCACGGCCGCCACGCGCCGGTCGGGCGCCCCGCCGCCTGCCATTCAACTTCGGGCACGGAAAGACAGGCTGCCCATGCTCCAGCTGAACCGCATCTGCAAGACCTACGCCACCGGATCGTTTGTCCAAGTGGCGCTCGACAACGTGTCGGTGGCGTTTCGCGACAACGAGTTCGTGGCCATCCTGGGTCCCTCGGGCTCGGGCAAGACCACCCTGCTCAACATCGTCGGCGGGCTCGACCACTACGACTCGGGCGATTTGGTCATCGACGGCATTTCCACCAAGCAGTACCGCGACCGCGACTGGGACGCCTACCGCAACAACCGCGTCGGCTTCGTGTTCCAAAGCTACAATCTCATTCCCCACCAAACCGTGCTTTCCAACGTGGAGCTGGCGCTCACGCTGTCGGGCGTGTCGCGCGCCGAACGCCGCGAACGCGCGCTCGAAGCGCTTGCGCGCGTGGGGCTGGCCGACCACGTGAACAAGAAGCCCAGCCAGCTTTCCGGTGGCCAGATGCAGCGCGTCGCCATCGCGCGCGCCCTCATCAACGACCCGGAAATCCTGCTGGCCGACGAACCCACCGGCGCGCTCGATTCCAAGACGAGCGTGCAGATCATGGACCTTCTGACCGAGATTGCCAACGACCGTTTGGTGGTCATGGTCACGCACAACCCCGAACTGGCCGAACAGTACGCCACACGCATCGTGAACCTTGCCGACGGCGTCATCCGGTCAGACAGCGACCCCTTCCACCCCACGCCCGAGGACATGCGGGAAAGCACCAAGCCCGTCCGCCGCACGCGCATGTCGTTCTTCACGGCATTGGCGCTTTCGTTCAAGAACCTGCTGACGAAGAAGGGCCGCACGCTCATGACGGCGTTCGCGGGATCCATCGGCATCATTGGCATCGCGTCCATTCTGGCGCTGGCCAACGGCGTGAACAGCTACATCAAGTCGGTGGAGGAAGACACGCTTTCCGAATACCCGCTGCAGATACAGAGCACCGGCTTCGACATGACCTCGATGATGTTGGGCGCGGCAGCGGAAAACGACGCCACCGGCGACGGCGCAGAGGGCGGCACGCAGGAAGCGAGTGCGGGCGGCGGCGGCGCGGGCGCGAGCGCGGACGCCGCGGGTGACACGGGCGCAGCAGATGCCGTAGGTGAAGCGGACGGCGCGGCAGACGCAGAAAACGCGGGCGGAACGGCGGGCGCGGCAGACGCCGGCACCGGCGAGGTGCGCGTTTCCAAGATGCTCACCAACATGCTCTCCAGCATTGGGTCGAACGACCTGGCCGCCCTCAAGGAATACTTCGACAGCGGCGAAAGCGGCATCGAAGAGTACGCCAACGCCATCGAGTACACTTACAACGTCACGCCCCTCATCTACAGTTCCAACACCGAAAAATTGCATCAGGTGAACCCCGACAAGTCGTTCGCGTCCATCGGTCTGGGATCCTCCGGCAGTTCCAACAGCCTCATGTCCATGTCCATGTCAACCGACGTGTTCTACGAAATGCCCAGCGACCCCGGCCTCTACCAGAACCAGTACGACGTCAAGGCCGGCCGCTGGCCCGAAACCCCGAACGAGTGCGTGCTCGTGCTCACCCGCAACGGCTACATCAGCGACTTCATGCAGTACTCGCTGGGCCTGCGCGATCCCGAGGAACTCGATGGCATGGTGGACCAGTTCATTGCCGAGGAGGACGTGGAAACACCCACCGACGTGCGGCCCTACAGCTACGACGAAATACTGGACATCGGCTTCAAGCTGGTCAACGCCGCCGACCTCTACCAGTACGATGCGGAATACGGCGTATGGAAGGACAAGTCGGATGACGCCGAATACCTGCGCAATCTGGTGGCAAACGGCGAGGACATACGCATCGTGGGCGTGGTGCAGCCGCGCGAAGACGCCGGCGCCACCATGTTGAGCGCGGGCATCTACTACCCCGCCTCCCTCACGCAGCACGTCATAGACGAGGCGGCCGCCAGCCAGATCGTCCAAGACCAGCTGGCCAAGCCCGATACCAACGTCTTCACGGGCAAGCCCTTCGGCGAGGAAGACGAGGGCAGCTCCTTCAGCATGGAGTCGCTGTTCACCATCGACGGCGACGCCATTCAGGCGGCGTTTTCCATCGACGAAAGCGCGCTGACGGCGGGCATGTCCGACCTCTCGCTCGACCTTTCCAACGTTAGCATCGATCCGTCGGCGCTGCCGCCCTTCGACGCCTCGTCGCTCGACCTTGACCTGAGCGGCATGGACTTGAGCGGGCTTTCGTTCGACCTGAGCGGCCTCGACCTCTCCCTCAACGGCGTGCAGCCCACCGTGGACGCGTCCAAGCTGGCCGGCGCCCTGAGCGACGTGATGCAGGGCTTCGCGCCGTGGTTGCAGGAGCACCCCGAATACGCCGACTACCAAACCGCCCTTGACGCCTATCTGGCCACCGAGAAAGTGCAAGCCACCATCGGGCAGGCGGTGGCCGGCGCCATCGACTTCTCCAGCGTGGAGGACCAGCTGGCCGCACAGTTGCAGGAACAGCTGGAGGGACAGATAAACGCCCAGTTGCAGGAGCAGTTGATCCCGGCCTTGCAGCAGGCCATCACCGCCGCCTTGCAGGCGCAGCTTTCCGCCGCGCTGCAAGGCTACATGGAAACCGTGCTGGCCACCACCATGGCGCAGATGGCAGGCGCCATCGAAACGCAGGTGGGCGCCGCCATGCAGCAGTCCATGGCGCAGCTTGCCGCCAACATGGCCAACGCCATGAGCATCGACGCCGACGCGTTCCAGAACGCCTTCCAGATGAACATGGACGAACAGGAGCTGGGCGAGCTCATGATGTCGCTCATGGGCAGCGAGGAAGCGTCCTACGACAACAACCTGAAGAAGCTGGGATACGCCAACCTGGACAAGCCGGCCGGCATCGACATCTACCCCATCGACTTCGAAAGCAAGGAGAACATCATCCTGATTCTGGACGGCTACAACGAGCGCATGGAGACGGAAGGCCAGGAAGACAAGGTGATCACCTACACCGACCTGGTGGGCACGCTCATGTCGTCGGTCACCGACATCGTGAACATGATCAGCTACGTGCTGGTGGCGTTCGTGGCCATTTCGCTGGTGGTGTCGTCCATCATGATCGGCGTCATCACTTACATTTCGGTGCTTGAGCGCAAGAAGGAGATCGGCATCCTGCGCTCCATCGGCGCCAGCAAGGGCGACATCGGGCGGGTGTTCAACGCCGAGACCATCATCGTGGGCTTCACGGCCGGCGTCATCGGCATCGGCGTGACCGCACTGGCCTGCATTCCCGCCAACGCCATCATCTACTCACTGTTCGACGTGCCGAACGTGGCCATGCTGCCGTGGCAGGCCGCCGTGGTGCTGGTGGGCATCAGCGTGCTGCTCACGTTCCTGGCCGGCCTCATCCCCTCAAGCGCCGCCAGCCGCAAAGACCCCGTGGAGGCGCTGCGCAGCGAATAGACGCAGGCCAGAAAGCGCAAGACGCGGAGCGGCAAGGATCGCCACTCCGCACGAGGGCCGCTGCCCTATCCCGTGCGCTTGCGAACCTGCGCCCGGTGCCGTGCATGCAAACCATGCCGCACGCACGGCACCGGGCGCGCTAGGCACCTGGAGGGCGCTCCCAGCTCTCACGCGCCGCGACTTCCCCTCTATACGCGCTGGCGCCCGCGCATTTCGCGCGGGCGCCAGCGGTTTTTCCAGTGCGCCGGGCGGGCAATCGCCTAGTGGCAGCAGCAGTGGCTGGCCTTGCGGCCCTTCTTCTTGCCGTTGACGCCCTTGTCCTTCATGGACAGGATGAGCTTTTCGGTGATGGCGTTCAGCTGGGCGCGCTCGTCGGCAGACAGGCAGTCAAGAATGTCCTCGGCGGTCTTGTTGTTGGCGGCAACGCGCTTTTCGGCAACCTCGCGGCCGCGCTCGGTCAGCTTGATGGCGTAGGTGCGAGCGCCCTCGGCGTCCTCGATGGTCACGTAGCCGTTGCGCTCGGCCTTCTTGGCCACGCCCTTGAGTTCGCCGCGGTCGCAGCCGAGGACGTTCACCAGGTCGCGCTGCGTGGAGCCGTCGTTTTCCAGCAGGGCGTTCAACAGGGCGCCCTGGCCGCGCTTGAAGCTTTTCGGGCCGTTCTTGTGGAACGCGAGGCGGGTGAGCTTGCTGGTCTTCTTCAGTTGCGCCAGCGTCTGAACTGCTTCGGTCATGGGAAGTTCCTTCTTTCGTTTCTTGGTCTCCGCGTGTGACCCGCACACTATAGATGACCTCCCGCGTGCGCAACAGTCCGGAAGCAAGTTATTCACACAATGCACACTGAATAATAGTTTTACGAGGTAAATATCATTATTTCGTTTATCCAAGCATAATGCAAAAGGAAAGCATCGCCCGGTTTCACCTACCGCGAGGCATATGCACGCAACCGGGCCACGCGGAACGCGACGCAGGGCGCACAGGGAACAGGAGCGCAAGACATGCGGCATCCTGCGTGCAGGGCGCCGGCGCCGGCGCTACCCGCGGTACTCCTTCATGAGGGCCTCGAAGGCCGGCATGCTGCGCTCGATGGTCCCGTGCGGGATGCAGTAACTCACGCGCACCCAGCCCCCCACGCCGAAGCTGTCCGAGGGCACCAGCAGCAGCTCGTGGGCCTTCGCACGGTCGGAGAACGCCTGCGCGTCGTCTTCCAGCGCGCGCACCCACAGGTAGAACGCCCCATCGGGTTCCACGTACTCGTAACCCAACCTGCCCAGCCCTTCGGTGAGCAGCGCGCGGTTTTCCGCATAGGCGGCCACGTCGCTGGGTTCCTCGATGCACCGCTCGATGACGCGCTGGAACAGCACCGGCGCGCAGATGAACCCGAGCGCGCGCCCCGCGCCGGCCACGGCGGCGGACACCTCGCGCGCGTCGTCCGCCAAGTCGGACACGTAAATGTAGCCGATGCGCTCGCCCGGCAGCGAAAGCGACTTGGAGTAGGAGTAGCACACGATGGTGCGCGGGTAGATGCACGGCACGTAGGGGACTTCCTTGCCGTACACGATCTCGCGGTACGGCTCGTCGCTGATCACGTACAGCTTGCGCCCGAGTTCCCGTTCCTTGCGCGACAGCATGGCCGCGAACGCCTCCAGGTTCTCGCGCGTGTACACGGCGCCCACCGGGTTGTTCGGGGAGTTGATGATGACGGCGCTGGTCTTCGGCGTG
>CAJFUR010000013.1 GCA_904420215.1 uncultured Eggerthellaceae bacterium | reverse complement strand
GATGTGCACCAGGCCCTCGATGCTGTTGCCCAGCTCCACGAACGCGCCGAACGGCACGATCTTGGTCACCTTGCCGTCCACGATGGATCCCACCGGATAGCTTTCCACCAGCTTGATCCACGGGTCTTCCGTCGTCTGCTTGAGGCCCAGCGAAATGCGCTCGCGCTGCAGATCGACGTCGAGCACCTCCACTTCCACCTCGTCGCCCACCTTCACGACCTCGGAGGGATGGTTCACGTGGTTCCAGGAAAGCTCGGAGATGTGCACCAGGCCGTCTATGCCGCCCAAGTCCACGAACGCGCCGAAGTCCACGATGGAGGAAACCGTGCCCTTGAGGCGCATGCCCTTCGACAGCTTGGAGAGGATTTCCGCACGCTCGTTCTTGCGGCCTTCTTCAAGCAACACGCGGCGGGACAGCACGACGTTGTTGCGGTTGCGGTCCATCTCGATGACGCGGGCCTCGATCTCGGTGTTCAGGTACATGTCGAGGTCCTTCACGCGGCGCAGGTCAACCAGCGACGCCGGCAGGAAGCCGCGCAGGCCGATGTCCAGAATGAGGCCGCCCTTGACCACTTCGATGACTTCGCCGGTAACCACTTCGCCGGCCTTGAACTTCTCTTCGACGCGGATCCACGCGCGCTCGTACTCGGCGCGCTTCTTGGAAAGGATGAGGCGCCCGTCCTTGTCTTCCTTCTGAAGCACCAGAGCCTCGATCTTCTCGCCCAGGCTCACGATGTCGGCCGGGTCGGCGTCCTTGCGGATGGACAGCTCGCGCGAGGGAATGACGCCTTCGCTCTTGAACCCGATGTCCACCAGCACTTCGTCGTGCTCCAGCTTGACGACCACGCCGTCTACGAGGTCGCCCTCGTCGAAGTCGGTCAGCGTGCCGTCGATCATCTCGTTCATTTGCTCGTCGGAGATGTCGGAGAAGTCGATGACGGATGTGTTCTTGATTTCGGTCAAAACGGACCCCTTTCAAAGCCTCAAATCCGGGGACCCTTCGTCATGATTGATTGCTACATTCACCATGTTCGCCTGTGTGAGGGGCTCGCCGCCTCTCCAGCCGTGCAACAAACATGTCTCGGGGGCCTACATTACCTGTGCCCGCAGGGTTTCCTACAAGCTGGATTAGTATAGCACGCCGCATTCGGGCGGCCATGTGAATTTTCCACTCATCAAGATAATTTCGCGCCGCCTTGCCGCAGAGGCCCCTCGGCTGCGGCGGCCGCCTCACGCGGAGCGGCCGTCCCACTCGGAACGGCGGGAGGGAGGCGTCGGGCGCGACCCGTCAGGCAGGCGCCTGGCACTCGCGGCACACGCCGTCGAAGATGATCTCGTGCCCCTCGATGGTAAACCCGTGCGCGTCCGTCACCCGCGCGGCCATGTCGGACACGTAGGGCATGTCCACGTCCACGATGCGCCCGCACACGCGGCATTTCGCATGGTAGTGCGGCTCGTTCAGGTAGTCGTAGCGGTCCGCCCCGTTGGGAACCTCCACGCGCAGCACCTCGCCGCGCGACGCCAGCACGCCCAAGTTGCGGTACACCGTGGCACGCGAGATGTTCGGGTGCTTCTTGCGCACCACTTCGTACACGTCGGCGGACGTGGGATGGTCGTGCAGGGACTGCACCGCTTCGAGCACCAATGCGCGCTGAATGGTGTTGCGCGTCGCCGCGCCCGCGCGCGCTTCGGAAACCGAGGCAGCCATGAAACACTCCCCCTTTCGCGCTTTCCTATTATCACTACTCTTGTTCAAATAGGATTATATATCATTAACGCAAAAGGAGGGCAACGGAAGCGGGGCGCGGAGAAAACCTCCACGCCCGCTCCAAACCGCATGCGCGTGCGGGCGAAGCGGGCGCGGCGGGCCGGCTACACGGCGGAATCCCCCTTCTCGCCGGTGCGGATGCGCACCACCTGGTCAACCGGGAAGATGAAGATCTTGCCGTCGCCCACCTCCCCCGTGCGCGCCGTCTCGCTGATGAGGTCCACCAGGGCGTCCACCTGCCCGTCGTCCACGACGATCTCGAACTTCACCTTCGGCAGCATGTTCAGCATCACTTCGGAGCCGCGGTAGTACTCCTTCCAGCCGTGCTGGTTGCCGCACCCTTGCACCTGCGAGATGGTCATGCCGGAAACCTTCGCCTCGAACAGCGCCTCCTTGAGCGGCTCCAGCTTCTCCGGCCGAACGATCGCCGATATCTTCTTCATGCGTTCCTTCCTTTCCCCCGCCTTCTTTGGCGGGGCCTTCCTGCGTCCTGCATCCTGCGTCTCGCGGGGCCGCGGCCGAATCCCGCGCCGCGGCCCTCTGCGCCTGCGCGGCGCTCCCGGCGCTTCGCGCGCCCGCCGGCGCAACCGCGCCCTGCGCTCCCGCAACCGTGCCGGGCCCCCGGCACGCCGCGCGCCACGGCCGAATCCCGCGCCGCGCCGACGCTCCCGGCACGCCCCGCACCCCGGCATGCCCCGCGCTCCCGTACCGCACCGGCGCTTCCGGCATGCCCCACACCGCGCGCCGCGCCGCCGAACCGCCCCGCGCCGCCGACCGTGGCCGCGCGGGGCCGGCGCCGCTAGTCCAAGCCGATGTACGCCGGGTAGGCGCTCTCGCCGTGCGCCGCTATGTCAAGCCCTTGCGCTTCCTCTTCCTCGCTCACGCGCAGGCTGCCCTTGAAGCACGCCTTGACGATGAAGCCCAGCACCACGTCGGCCACGCCCACGAACGCGATGGTCACCAGGATACCCAGCACCTGGCTTATCAGAAGCGACGGGTCGCCAGTGTACAGCAGGCCGCCGAAGTCGGTCCACGAAAGCTCGGGCACGCAGAACAGGCCGGTCAGCACGCCGCCCACGATGCCGCCCACGCAGTGGCACCCAAAGGCGTCGAGCGCGTCGTCGTAGCCGATCTTGCGCTTGCAGAACGAGATGGCGAAGTAGCACACCGGGGAAACGACGATGCCCATGAGGATGGCAGCCCACGGCTCCACGAAACCGGCGGCCGGCGTGATGACCACCAGGCCCGCCACCAGGCCGGTTGCCGCACCCACCAGCGTGGGCTTGCCTACCTTCGCACGCTCCACCACCATCCACGAAGCCAGCGCCGCGCCGGAAGCCACGACCGTGTTCACCAAAGCCAGCGCCGCCACGCCGTCGGCGGCGAACTCGGAGCCCGCATTGAAACCGAACCACCCAAACCACAGAAGCGTCGCGCCCAAGGCCACGAAGGGCACGTTGTGCGGGCGGTAGCTCACCATGCCGAAGCCCCGCCTGCGCCCGGCTATCAGGCACAGGATGAGTCCGGTGAGGCCCGAGGAAATGTGCACCACGTCGCCACCGGCGAAGTCGAGCGCCCCGATGGTCTCGCCGATGAAGCTGCCTTCCCCGCCCCACACCATGTGCGCGAGCGGCGGGTACACCACGATGGTCCATATGGCCAGAAACGCGCACACCGCGCCGAACTTCATGCGTCCGGCCACCGCGCCCGTGATGATGGCGGTGGTGATCATGCAGAACGCCATTTGGAACACCACGTCCACAATGCCCGGGTACACCGCGTCCTCGCCGGGGGCCTCCGCCTCGGCCAGCATGTCCTGCACCACGTTCAGGCAGCCCAGTTGGTCGAAGCCGCCGAAGAACGGAATGGAGCCGTCCCCGCCGTAGGCGAACGACCACCCGCACGCCGTCCACGTGATGCCCACGATGCCGATGACCGCGAACACCATGATCATGGTGTTCACCACGTTCTTGCGGCGGCTCAAACCGCCGTAGAAGAACGCCAGCCCCGGCGTCATCAGAAGGACGAGCATCGCACACACGATCATGAAGCCCGTCGAGCCCGTATCGAACATGACCCTTGCCTCCTTTTCCGTCCGGCCCCCGCCGGCCTTCCGCCGCGTCCCGGCCCGTCCCGCCCGATTGCGGCCCCGCCTTCGCGGCCTCCGCAGTCGGGCGGGACGGGCTTCCCGCGGGCCTTCCGCCTGCCTTGGGGCGAACCCTCTTTCCGCCTGACGCATCCGATGATGGCACTACCGGGGCGGGCGGAGCAGGCAGACTCCCCACTGTTAACGTTTCCAAAAACGCGTTTTAACAAACGTGAAGCCCACGCGTTACAATGTGGAAACACGCCCTGTGCGCGGCGGCCGGGGCGCACGGCCCGCATGAAAGGGAGGAACGCATGGAAGCAACGTTCGAGCCGGTGGAAACGCCCGGCGAACAGGAGCGCCTGGCCGCGCTCGCCGACGAGATATGGCACGAATACTGGCCCGCCATCATCGGGCCCGAGCAGACCGACTACATGGTCGAGCAGTTCCAAAGCCTGGGCGCCATCCGGCGCGACATGGCCGAGAACGCCTACGAGTACTGGATCCTGCGCGCCGAAGACGACGGGCGCGTGGTGGGCTACACCGGCGGGCACGTGGAGCCGGAGACGAACCGGTTCTTCGTGTCGAAGATCTACCTGCGCGCCGAGGAACGCGGGCGGGGCTTCGCCAGCGCCACCGTGCGCTTCTACGAGGGCCTGTGCCGCGAACGCGGGCTTGCGGGCATGTACCTCACGGTCAACAAGCACAACGGCCTTGCCATCCGCGCCTACCGCGCCAAGGGCTTCCAAACCATCGACGCCGTGGAAACCGACATCGGAAACGGCTTCGTCATGGACGACTACATCATGGAGAAACTGCTGCCCTAACAGGTTCAACAATTGCTTGAACTGCGGGAGCCCACCTGCCGACCCAACGCGCCGTGGGGTATCATCGCGCTGTCGTCAAAGAGAAAGGGGCCTGTGATGGGCAAGTTCGTCATTCGGGAAACCGCTGCGGGGTTCCACTTCGTGCTGAAGGCCGGCAACGGCGAGATCATCGCCACGTCGGAAACGTACACGACGAAGGACTCTTGCAAGAAGGGCATCGAGAGCGTGAAGAAGAACGCCCCCGACGCCCCCGTGGTGGAAGAAGACTAGCCACGCGCCGCCGCGCGCCATGCGACCGCGGGCGGGCGGGATTCCCACGCGCGTCCGCCGCACGGCAACGCCGCTGCAGCGGGCTCCGCGCAAGACGCGCGCTGCGGCATTGCGGGCCCTCGTCGCTCCGACATGCTCCGCGCCGCAGCGGCAAGGCGCTCCTCGGCTAGAAGACCGCTAGAAACACGTAGGTGAAGACGAACGCCAGAAGCCCGCAGCCGGGGAAGGTGAGCACCCACGTGAGCACCATGCGGCCGGCAAGCCCCCATTTCACGCTGCGCAGGCTCTTTTCGGCGCCCACGCCCATGATGGCCGTCGTCTTGGTGTGCGTGGTGGAAACCGGCAGGCCCGTGAACGTGGCCAGGCCGATGCAGAAGCAGGCCGAAAGGCACGCGGCGAAGCCCTGGTACTGCTCCATCTTCACCATGTTCATGCCCACCGACTTGATGATCTTCTTGCCGCCCACCGCCGTGCCCAGCGCCATGATGGCCGACACCAGCAGAATGAGCCAGAACGGGAACTCCAAGTCGGCATCCACATTGCCGCTCATGGCTATCATGATGCCCAGCATGCACAGCGAGAGGAACTTCTGCCCGTCCTGCGCGCCGTGCAGCACCGCCACGCCCGCGCCCGAAACTATCTGCGCCCACTTGAAGACCGAGTTCGCGCGGCGGCGGTTGGCCCGGGCGCAGAACACCTTGATGAGCCTGGTGAACAGCCACCCGGTGCCGAAACCCAGCACCGTGGAGATGGCCAGGCCGTACACCACCTTCATCCACTCGTCGCCGTTCACGCCGCCCAGGCCGCCCTGCAGCGCGATGGCCGCGCCGGTGATGCCCGCAATGAGCGAGTGGCTCTGCGACGTGGGGATGCCGAAGTACCACGCCGCCACGCCCCACACGATGATGGCCACCATGGCCGCAGCCAGCGCCACCAGCGCCGCATGGTTGTCGCCGCCGAAATCGACCATCTTGAAAATGGTGAGCGCCACGGCCGAGGAAATCATCGTGATGCCGGCCAAGCCGACGAAGTTGCACACCGCCGCCATGGCAATGGCCGGGCCGGGCCGCATGGCCTTCGTGCCCACCACCGTGGCGATGGCGTTCGGGGCGTCGGTGGCACCGTTGACGATGGTGGCCCCCAGCGTGAGGATCACGATGAGTGCCAGAATGGGATCGCTCGCGAAGGCGGCGGCAAACGCCGCGAAATCATACATGTGCGCCCCGCATTCCGCCGCCAGCGCGCATTCCGCCGATACCGTGCACCATGCAACCTTTCATAGGGGATTCAAGACGAAAACGCATGCTCATATGATAGCGGAGCGGCGTTAGAATTCGCCAAGACAAAGATCAAGTTTGTGTAAAATCGCGCCCGCCGGGGCCCGGATGCCGCGCGCTACAGGCGCCCGCGGATTGCGGCGGCTATGCCTTCGGCGTCCAGCCCCAGGTCGCGCAGCAGCAGGTCGGCCTTGCCTTGCGCCACGAACGCGTCGCGAATGCCCAGCGTGAGCGCGGGCGTCGTGCTCCCCATGCGTGCAAGCTCCGCCAGCACGCCCTCGCCCACGCCGCCGGAAAGCACGCCGCCCTCCACGGTGACCACCAGCTTCGTGCGGGCGGCCTCGGCAATGGCCTGCGCGTCCAAGGGCTTCGCCCAGCGCATGTCCACCACACGCGCCTGCACGCCCTCGCGTGCCAGCACGTCGGCCGCCCCCAGCGCGCGCGACACCATGCGGCCGAACGCGAGGATGGCCACGTCGTCGCCCTCGCGCACCACGTTGGCGCGTCCCGGCTCGAACAGGGCGGGCTCTTCGGGCACGGCGACGCCTTCGGCCGCGCCGCGCGGATAGCGGATGGCGAACGGCCCGCCCAGCGTCAGCGCCGTGTGCAGGGCGCCTGCCAGTTCGGCCTCGTTCGAGGGCGCAAGCACCCGCATGTGCGGGATCATGCGCGTGTAGACGAGGTCGAACATGCCGTGGTGCGTTGGGCCGTCCTCGCCGACGATGCCCGCGCGGTCGATGGCAAAGACGACGTTCAGGTCGGGCAGGGCGCAGTTGATGGCCATCTGGTCGATGGCGCGCTGCAGAAACGTCGAGTAGATGGCCACGACCGGCTTCTTGCCGCCCGTCGCCAAGCCGGCCGCCATGCCCACCGCATGCTCCTCGGCAATGCCGGCGTCTATGAACCGGTCGGGGAATTCCGCCGCGAACGGGGCAAGTCCCGTGCCGTCCTTCATGGCGGCCGTGATGGCCACGATGCCGGGGTCGCGCCGCGCCTCGCGTACGAGCGCCTGCCCGAACGCCTCGGTGTAGGTCGGCGCGCCCGCCGCCTTTTTCGGCGTCTCCCCCGTGGCGATGTCGTAGGGGCCGACGCCATGGAAGCGCTCCGGGTTGCGCGAGGCCGGCTCGTAGCCCGCGCCCTTCTTCGTGACCACGTGCATGAGCACGGGGCCGTCGGTGGCAAGCACGGTGGACAGCGTCTCCCGCAAGGCGCCGATGTCATGCCCGTCGATGGGCGCCGTGCACAGAATGCCCAGCTGCTCGAAGATCATGGAGCGCGGAATGACGAACTGCTTCATCGACTCCTTCACGTTGCGCCCGAAATTGGCGAGCGCCGTGCCGAACGCGCCGCTTTTCTCCAGCTTCTCCTGCAGCGAGTCGCGCGTCTGGCGGTACTGCGTGGAAGCGCGCATCTGCCCCAGGTGCTTCATGAGCGCGCCCACGTTGCGCGAAATGGACATCTCGTTGTCGTTCAGGATGATGACGAGCGGCGTCTGCGCCTGCCCAATGTGGTTCAGCGCCTCGAACGCCATGCCGCCCGAAAGCGCCGCGTCACCGATGACGGCCACCACCTTCTCGGTGCCGCCGCGCAAATCGCGCGCCTTCGCCAAGCCCAACGCCACCGAAAGGGAGTCGGACGCATGCCCCGAGGGATGCACGTCGTAGGGGCTTTCGTCCGGCTTGGGGAAGCCGGAAATGCCGCCGTAGGCGCGCAGCGTGCCGAACGCGTTCAGGCGGCCCGTCACCAGCTTGTGCGCATACGCCTGATGGCCCACGTCGAACACCAGCTTGTCGTGCGGGCAGTCGAGCACGCTGTGCGCCGCCAAGATGATTTCCACCGCGCCCAAAGACGACGCCACGTGCCCGCCCGTGCGCGACGTGACCGAGATTATCTCCTCGCGGATCTCGCGCGCCACGATGGCGAGCTCCTCGTTGTCGAGCAGCTTCAAGTCGGCAGGAGAAGCCAACGCGTCCAAAATGCGCTTGTCGTCCATGATCGCCCTCCCCGCCCCTCTTACGCTTGCGCGGACATTGCCGCAGGCGCGGCGGCATCTCCGGCGTCGGCGCCGTCCTCGGCGGCAGCGCCCTCCTCGCCAGCAGCGTCATCCCCGCCTGCGCTTTCGGCCTCGCCCGCGTCGGCAGAGCCCGCGCCGTCCTCGCCGGCCGCGTCCCCGCCGCCCTCGGCGGCGTCGTCCGCGAGCGCCTGCGCGTCCTCCTCGCTCAAGTCGCACGCGCGCAGCCCCAGCTTGACCGCCTCCTCGTAGAGCGCCAGCGCCTCGTCGAGCGTCACGCCCTCGGCGTTCACCGCATCCACGATCTCGTCAAGGCGCGCGCGCACGGCGTCATACGTCTCGTAGGTCCCCGTCATGCGCGCGCCTCCCCCGCCGCGGCAGGGGCGCCCGCGCCCGCCTCCGCAGCGGCCGCGTCGGCGCCGACTGCGGCATCCGGGGCGCCCGCCTCCGCACTGCCGCCCGCCGCAGGGCCGTCCGCAGCCCCGGCCGCCTCCGCGGCAACGCCGTCGGCGGCATCGGCATCGGTGCCCGACACGGCGCCCGGCGCCGCCGCGCGCTCCTCCAGCTGCACGGCAATGCGCCCCAGCACGCCGTTCACAAACCGCGGCGACTCGTCTTCCCCGCCGAAATCCTTCGCCAGCTCCACCGCCTCGTTGATGGTCACCGAAACGGGCACGTCGTCCACGTAGGCCATCTCGAAGGTGGCCAGCCGCAGGATCGACCGGTCCACGATGGGCATGCGGGCAAGCGCCCAGTTCTCGGAGGTGGACGCCAGCATGCGGTCGATCTCCGCCTGATGGGCCTCCACGCCCTCGGCAAGCCGCTGCGCGTATTCGGGCAGGTCGCCGTCTTCGTAGAGCAGCCGCTCGCTCGTCGTCACCACGCTGGGGTGGGCGTTCTGTATTTCGCTGGTATACAGCACTTGCAGCGCGCAGCGGCGCGCGCGTGTGCGCTCGTGTCGTCTAGCCATGGTTTTCCGCCATCACGCTTTCGCAGGGTCAGTCGGCAAACTGGATGCCGTCGATGTACACGTCCACCGACGCCACCTGTATGCCCACTTGGCTGGCGACGGCATCGGCCACGGCCGAGCGCACCTGGGCCGCAAGGTCGGGCAGCACGTGCCCGTGGTACACGTCGATGCGCACCGCTATGCACAGCCGGTCCTCGTCGTCAACGGAAATCTCTATGCCCTGCGTCGAGGACTTGCCCGCGAACATGCCGCGCAGGCCGCCGGAGGCGGAACCCACCGAGGCCACGCCGTCCACTTCGTTCACCGCAATGGACACGATGGTTTCCACCACGCCCGGCGCGATGGCCATGCCGTCAAGGTTCAAATCCGTCATAGCACGTCTCCCATCTGGGTTTCTATAAAGTCAGTGGTCACGTCGCCGGCACAGAAGGCGGCGTTGTCCAGCACGCGGCGGTGGAACGGGATGGTGGTCTGGATGCCCTCGATGACGAACTCGTCCAAGGCGCGCCGCCCGCGCGCGAGCGCCTCCTCGCGGTCCTGTCCGTGTACGATCAGCTTTGCCACCAGCGAATCGTAGTAGGGCGAGATGCGCGAGCCGGTGCTCACGTAGCTTTCCACGCGCACCCCCGGACCGGCCGGCGCCTCGAACTTCGTGATGGTGCCGGGGCACGGGCGGAAGCCGTGTGCCGGGTCCTCCGCGTTGATGCGGAACTCCATGGCGTGCCCGTAAGGCGCAAACGGCGCGCGGGAAGCGCAACTCATGGGCTCTCCCGAGGCGATGCGCAGCTGCTCCTTGATGATGTCGGTGCCGGTTATCTGCTCGGTCACCGGATGCTCCACCTGCACGCGCGTGTTCATTTCCATGAAGTAGAAATGCCCGCGCTCGTCCAGCAGAAACTCGATGGTGCCGGCATTGCGGTAGTCCACGGCGCGCACGGCCTTGATGGCCGCCACGCCCATGGCACGCCGCAGCTCGTCGTCGAGCGCCGGCGAGGGTGCCTCCTCGATGAGCTTCTGGTGGCGCCGCTGCACCGAGCAGTCGCGCTCGCACAGGGCGATGTGGTTGCCGAAGTCGTCGGCGAGCACCTGCACCTCCACGTGGCGTGGGCGCAGCACGAGCTTCTCCAAGTACACGCCGTCGTTGCCGAACGCCGCGCCCGCCTCGGTGCGGGCGGCCTGGTACTGCGCCTCCAAGTCGGCCGGGTCGTGCACCTCGCGCATGCCCTTGCCGCCGCCGCCTGCCGTGGCCTTGATGAGCACCGGGTAGCCCACGCTGTCGGCGAACGCCTTGGCTTCGGCCGCCGTGTCGATGCAGCCGTCCGAGCCGGGAACGGTGGGCACGCCGCAGGCCTTCATGGTCTCGCGCGCCATGCTCTTGTCGCCCATGCGCTCGATGCACTCCGCGGAAGGCCCGATGAACACCAGGTCGTTGTCCACGCAGGCGCGCGCGAAGTCGGCGTTCTCGGCCAGAAAGCCGTAGCCGGGGTGTATGGCCTCGGCCCCGGTGTTCTTCGCCGCGGCGATGATGCTCGCCATGACCAGGTAGCTCTGGCTCGCCTGGGCCGGCCCGATGCACACCGCCTCGTCGGCGTAGCGCACCGGGTAGGTGTCGGCGTCCTCGGTGGAGTACACCGCGACGGTCTTCACGCCCAGCTCCTTGCAGGCGCGCATGACGCGCAGCGCCACTTCGCCGCGGTTCGCCACCAATACCTTGCCGAACATTACGCGCTCTCCGGTCCGACCGCGCCGTGCGTGGCGTGCGGCTCGATGTAGAACAGCACCGTGCCGAACTCCACCGGCGTGGCGTCTTCCAGGCACACCTCGCGCACGGTGCCCATTTCCTCGGCCGTGATTTCGTTCATGAGCTTCATGGCCTCCACGATGCACAGCGTCTGGTTGGCCGTGACTTCATCCCCCACCTGCACGAACGGCGGCTCGCCGGGGGCGGGCGACGTGTAGAACGTGCCCACCATGGGCGCCGTGACCGCATACCAGCTCGCAGGGCGCTCCACGCCGTCGGGCGCGGCGGCGGGGGCGGCGGGCGCGGGTGCGGGCGCCACGGCGGCAGCGGGCACGGCGGCAGCGGGCGCGGCGGCCACGGCGGCGGCTGCCGCGACGTCGGCCGACACGGTGCCCGGCATGCGCACGGCTATGCGCACGCCCTCTTCCTCCACCACGATCTCCCCCACGCCGCTTTCCTCGGCCACGCGAACCAGCTCGCGAATCTGATTGATGTCCACGTAATCTTCCTCCTTGGTGCCGCTCGACTCCTGTTCCAGCAGGAAATCCACTTTCTCGGACGTGCGGTGCTTGCTCAGGTACGTGCGCGCCTCGTTCGGGAACAGGGCGTACATGAGCACGTCTTCCTCGGTTTTGGCCAAGTCGCCAATCTCTTCGGCCACCTCGTCGTAGGTGGTGGTCACCAGCGACCCCGGAGCCACGTCGGGCGGCAGCATTTCGGAGTTGCCCACCACCTTCGCCACGATGTCCTTGTCCATGCGCCCCGGCGCCTTGCCGTAGTAGCCGCAGATGTAGTCCTTCATC
>CAJFUR010000012.1 GCA_904420215.1 uncultured Eggerthellaceae bacterium | reverse complement strand
GTACATCGTGCTGTGGGGCAAGGACCCGCTGTTCTCCAACCCCGACGGCTTCTTCGGCCACACGCTCATCGACCTCATGAAGCGCGGAAGCAAGTTCATCGTGGTGGATCCGCGCGTCACGTGGATGGCTGCGCATGCGGAATACCACCTGCAGTTGCGCCCCGGCACCGACTCGGCCCTTGGCCTGGGCATGATCAACCTCATCATCCAGGAAGACCTCTACGACCACGACTTCGTGGAGAACTGGTGCTACGGCTTCGACGAGCTCAAGGAGCGCGCCGCGCAGTACCCGCTCGACAAGGTGGAGGAAATCACGTGGGTGCCGGCGGAAACCATTGCCGCCGCCGCGCGCGCCGTGGCCACCAACCATCCCTCGTCGTTCATGTGGGGCCTGGCCATCGACACGAACTCCAACGGCGTGCAGGCCGGCCACTGCGTGCTCATCCTGGCCGCCATTCTGGGCGACTTGGACGTGCCGGGCGGCGTGACGCTGGCCGTGCCCGCGTCGTTCATGGGCAAGTGGCGCTACGAATGCGCCCAGCAGCTGCCTCCGGGAATGATGGAGAAGCAGATCACCGACTTGGAGCACTACCGCGGCTTCCAGGCGGCCCACGTGATCGCGCATCCCGACTGCATTCTGGACACGCTTGAGACGAAGAAGCCCTACCCCTTGAAGATGGCCTGGTTCTATGCCACCAACGGCGTTGCCAACACCACCAACGCGCAGGGCAAGCGCTGGTACAAGGGCCTGATGGAACTCGAGTTCAACGTGTGCCAGGACGTGTTCATGACCCCCACGGCCATGGGCCTGTGCGACCTGTTCCTCCCCGTGACCACCTTCGCCGAGCACGACGGCATGGTGCTGCCGCACTTCGGCCGCAACACCCACATGGTCATGGCCATGAACAAGGCCGTCGAAGTGGGCGACTGCCATTCCGACCTGGAGATAGACTTCATGGTGGGCAAGCGCCTCAACCCGAAGGCGTGGCCGTGGGACAACGTGGCCGACTTCTTCACCGAGCAGCTGCACAACGGCGGCGTGGACATGACCTTCGAGCAGCTTCAGGAAGACGGCTGGCTGCAGATGCCGTTCGAATACAGGAAGTACGAGAAGGGCCTTCTGCGCTCCGACGGCGAGCCCGGTTTCAACACCCCCACCGGCTTGGTGGAGCTGTGCTCGAGCCTGTACGAGGACTGGGGCGAAGACCCCCTGCCCTACTTCGAGGAAAACGCCATGACCCCCTACAGCCGGCCCGACTTGGCCGACGAGTACCCCCTGGTCATGACCACCGGCGGCCGCGAGACCACGTCGTTCCACTCCGAGCATCGCCAAGTGCCGTCGCTGCGCGCCATCATGCCCAACCCGCTCGTGCAGATCAACCCCGAAACGGCGGCCAAGTACGGCATCGAGGACGGCGACTGGGTGTGCATAGAGAACCCGCTGGGCAAGGCCATAGAGAAGGCGCAGGTGACCCCCATCGTCGATCCGCGCGTCATCCATGCGCAGCACGGCTGGTGGTACCCCGAGCAGGATCCCGAGGCCCCCAACCTGAGCGGCGTGTGGAAGTCCAACATCAACAGCCTGATACCGCACCGCGCCATCGGCCGCATCGGTTTCGGCGCCCCGTTCAAGAACGTCATGTGCAAGATCTACAAGGTGGACAGCCTGGATGCGCTCGGCACCCTCGACCCCGACACCGAGGAAGGCGCCATTGGCAAGGACAAGTCCAGCTACGTGGCCGCCGACGGCCCGTTCACGTACGCCACCGGCGGGAACTTCTAGAAAGGAGGCTTGCACCATGTCCGATTACGCTTTGCTGATCGACTACAAGTACTGCACCGGCTGCCACGTGTGCGAGGTTTCGTGCCGCAAGGAGCACGACATCCCGCTGGACGAATGGGGCATCAAGCTCAACGAGATGGGCCCCGTGAAGATGCGCGGCGAATGGCTGTGGGACTACGTGCCCGTGCCGTCCGATCTGTGCGATTTGTGCGAGGAGCGCGTGTCGCAGGGCAAGAAGCCGGCCTGCGTGCACCACTGCCTCGCGCAGTGCATGGAGTTGGTGCCCGTGGAGGAGCTGTCGTCCGCCATGGCCGCCCACGGCAAGAAGGTGACCTGCTACATTCCGTAGGCCGCCGCATGCCGCGCCCCCGGAGGGCACGGCATCCGAGAGCCCCGGGGAGGATGGAAGCCAGACCGGCCTCCCATCCTCCCGGAAACGGGTGGTCTAATACTCCACCGATGCGATCAATGCGGTTCCACGAAGCGCCCCTTGGAAAAGGGGCGCTTCCTTTACCTTTAGACTCATCTTTTACCAGCGGTTTTACTCGCCAGACATTCATGGGGCAAATTTGGAGAAAGAAAAAGTTCGCAGGAATGGAGGCGCGTTTTCGCCTTATAATACTTTACAGTATTACCCCCAAGGGAAAGCACCGCCCATCATGAACGAAAGCGAATCGAAAGTGCTGGAAGCCGCCGCCCTGCTGTACAACGCCATTCCGGGATACCTTGCAGGAGTAGAAAGCAAGCAGCACATGGGGCATTTGCTCATCGACTTGATCGATGCGCTGGACGACATCGAGTACACGCGCTCCGGCACGCCCATCTACGACATCATCGGCGGCAACGCCCCGGGGCGGCGCAAGAAGGCCATCCTGCACATCGAGCGGGAATACGGGCTGACCGAGCGCGAAAGCCACATCCTGCGCTACCTTGCCAACGAACGCAACCCCACCTACATCGCCAACGCGCTGGGCATCTCGCCCTCCACGGCCAAGGCGCACAAGTATTCCATCTTCAAGAAGCTGGGAGTCCACACCTCCGACGAGCTCCGCACCATGCTCGAACAATACGAGACGCATCCCGAAAAGACGCAGGAAGCGGAATAGGGCTGCACGCGGACGCAATCTCGGGACGTTTGTCCGACGGATACCAGTCGTTTGGCATTCATTTCGAGTCGGGTTCGCCTTTTGCGGCAGCGCACGACCTCGAAAGCCAAAAGCGGGCGCCCCGCTTCCTGCGGGGCGCCCGCCCGTTTCCGGCGCCGCCGGGGCGCCGCCTCCCGGGGAGACGGCGCGGCCGGGGCCGCCCCTACGCGCCCACCAGCTCGGCGGCCTTGGCGGCGGCGGCGCCGGCGTCGGGCGTGTAGGCGTCGGCGCCCACCTCGTCGGCGAAGGCCTG
>CAJFUR010000011.1 GCA_904420215.1 uncultured Eggerthellaceae bacterium | reverse complement strand
CTCGACGCCTTCCGCATCGCCGACGACACGCTGCGCCAGGGCATCCAGGGCGTCACCGACCTCATCACCATCCCCGGCCTCATCAACTTGGACTTCGCCGACATCCGCACCGTCATGAAGGACGCGGGCACGGCCATGATGGGCATCGGCATCGCCTCGGGCGAGAACCGAGCCCTCGACGCCGCGCAGCAGGCCACGAACTCCAACCTGCTGGAGGCTTCCATCGCCGGCGCGTCGCGCGTGCTGTTCTCCATCGCCGGCGGCCCCGACCTCACGCTCACCGAGGTGGACGAGGCCGCGCGCACCGTGGAAGCCTGCGCCGACGACAACGCGAACATCATCTACGGCCAGATCATCGATGAAGGCATGGGCGACCAGGTGCGCATCACGGTCATCGCCACGGGCTTCAAGATGGGTTCCGCGCAGCAGTCCTCCATGGACTTCTCGCGCAAGGACCTGTTCGCCTCCACCGAGGCGCCGAGCGTGCCGGCGGCCGTTTCGCAGCCGGTCACGTTCTCGTCCACCATCAACAACAACAATGGCCGCTTCGCCGACGAGGACTACATCCCCGACTTCCTGAAGCGCCAGCGCTAGCGCGAAAGCTGCGCCGGTGGCTGCCACGTTGCCCATACCCCGCCTCTCCGAACAGGAAGGGGCGGGTGTCTTTTTTCTAACCGACGACGCGCTCGCGCAGGCGGTGGGCGTGCGCATCGCGTTCTCGGGGCGCGCCGGCGGCGTGAGCGAAGGCGCATACTCCTCTCTCAACGTGGGAGGGCACGTGGGCGACGCCGCGCAGGCCGTGCAGGAGAACCGCCGCCGCCTTGCAGAGGCGCTGGGTGCCGCGGGCCTTCCGCTCGTGGTGCCGAAACAGGTGCACGGCACGGCGCTGGTGGACGTGCGCGCGGCCGACGCGCCTGCCGTGGAGGCGGCGCAGCGCGCGGCGGGCGAGGGGGCCGACGGCATCGTGGTGTCCGCCCCCGGCGTGGCGGCGCTTCTGTGCTTCGCCGACTGCGTGCCCGTTGTCGTGGTGTCGCCCACCGGGCGCTTCGCCGTCGTGCACGCCGGCTGGCGCGGAGCCGTGGCGCACATCGCTGCGAAGGCGGTGCGCGCGCTCGCCGCGCTCGACGTGCAGGCAGGCGGAGACGGGGAGGGCGCGGCAGGCGCCGCATGGTCTGCGGACGCGCTGCTGCGGGAGGCCGGTGGTTCCGAGGCGGATGGCGGCTCCAGCGGCTCCGGTGCGGTCGGCGCTCCCGGCGCGGAGGGCATGCCTGCGGGTGCATCCGCCGCGTCTGCCGCATGGCCTGCGGACGCGCTGCTGCGCGAAGCGGCGTCCGCGTTCAACGTGTACATCGGCCCCTGCATCCATGCGGAGTGCTTCGCGTGCGGCCCCGACGTGTGCGCGCAGTTCGAGCGCGCCTTCGGCGGGGAGGCGGTGCCCGAGGCGGGGCGCGTGGACCTGCCGCGCGCGGTGGCCCTGGACGTGGAGGCCGCGGGCGTGGACGCCCGCCGCGTGTGCGACGCCGGCGCCTGCACGGCGTGCGACGCCGGACGCTGGTTTTCCTATCGGGCGAGCGGCGGCGTGTGCGGACGCCACGGCGCCCTCGCATTTCGACGGACGGAGTGAGGACCCATGGGAATTGAGGAACGCTACCGCCAGGCCGCGCGGCAGGTGGCGCAGGCGGCCCGCGAGGCAGGGCGCGACCCGCGCGAGGTGCGCCTGGTGGCGGTTTCGAAGACGGTGGGGCTTGCGGGCGTGGGCGCGGCGCTCGCCGCGGGCGCGCAGGACTTCGGCGAGAACCGCCCCGATTCCATCGTGGAGAAGCAGGGCGAGTTTCCGCAGGCCAGGTGGCATTTCATTGGCAACATCCAATCGCGGCGCATCCCCGATATCGTGCGCGCCTCCACGCTCGTGCACTCGCTGTGCCACGAGCGCCACGCCCTCAAGATGGACGAGGCGGCCAGGCGCCTGGGGAAGGTGCAGGACGTGCTTTTGGAAGTGAACGTGTCGGGCGAGCAGAGCAAGGACGGCGTGGCGCCGCAGGACGCGCAAGCGCTGATGGACGCGCTGGAGCCGTGCCGGAACCTGCGGGTGCGCGGCTTCATGACCATGGCGCCCCAGGGGGATCGCGAAACCGCGCGTGCCTGCTTCGACGCCCTTGCCCGCCTGCACGCCGACGTGCGCCGGGGCCTTCCCGCCGAGCGCGCGGCCGTCTTCGATGAACTTTCTATGGGTATGAGCGAAGACTGGCGGGAAGCCGTGGCAGCGGGCGCTACCATAGTGCGCATTGGGCGCGCCATCTTCGACGATGCGTTCGAAGCGTGAAGGCGCCCCGGGAAGACGACGCAGCCGGAACACAAACGCAGCGGCGAGGCCGATCGCCGGGAAAAACGGAGTAGGTGAGGACATGGAGCTGCCAGGAAGAAGGAAGTCGGAGCGCGGCATGCTTGACGGCATCAAATCGAAGCTCGGTTTCGCGGGCGGGAACGCGCCGCAGTACGACGAGGGGTACGACCAGGAACCCTACGACGAGGGCTACGGCGAATACGGCGACTACGGCGACGACTACGGCGAAGGCTACGAGGAATTCGCCGACTACGGGCCGGACTACGACGGGGGCGCGCAGGGCGGAAGCTACGAGCCTTACACGCCGGTGACCACCCGCGCGGCGGGCGGCGCGGCGTCGCGCAGGTCGGCGCGCACCGAACCCTCCATGCCCAAGCTGGTGTCCATCGACGACGTGCGCGCCCACACGCAGCTGCCCGAAAGCCTCTCGCGCGACCCGCTGCCGCCGCGCCGCGTGAGTTCCGCCTCCGCGACGCGCCGCTTCGCCGAGCGCACGATGGTGGACTCGTCGCTGCCGCCTTCCATGACGCCGGAGGGCACGCAGGCCGCCGCTGCCGCCGCGAACGCGCCCTCCGCGCGCCGAGAGCGTTCGGAAGGGTTGAATTCCCTGTTCGAGCCCACCGATGCGGGCCGCGGCGACGCTGCTGGCGCGCGCGGGGGGCAGGCGGCTTCCTCGGCGGGCGCTTCTGCCGCGGCGTCGGACGGCGCGGCGTCCCGGGCGGGCGCGGGGACGGGCGGGTTCGACCCCTACGAGGCCTATGCGGGCGGCGCGTCCGCGTCGTTTTCCGCGTCGCGCTCGTGCACGGTGCTCAAGCCGGCGAGCTACGCCGAGGTGGAGCGCGTGGCCAAGGTGCTGAAGGCGGGCGACGTGGTGGTGCTGGCCCTGCGCAACACGCCCGATTCCCTGGCCAAGCGCGTCCTCGACTTCTCGTTCGGCGTTTCGAGCGCGCTCGACGCGAACGTGGAGTGCGTGGCCGACAAGGTGTTCGTCATCGCCCGCGGCGCGGGCCTCACCGACGCCGAGAAGATATCCCTGCGCAACCAGGGGGTGCTGTAGGATGCCGGCCGGCTTGAACGACATGGCCGAAGCGCGCATCGCGCTCATTGGCGGTGGCAAGATGGGCGAGGCCATCATGGGCGGCTGGATGGCGGCGGATGCCGCGCCGGCCGGGGCGCTTTCCGCGCGCAACTTCGTGGTGGCCAACCCCGGCGGGGAGCGCCGCGCGTACCTGCAGGAGCGCTACGGCGTTGCCTGCGTGGCCGACGCGCGCGAGATCGACCGGGCAGACGTCGTGGTATTGGCCGTGAAGCCGCAGGTCATGATGGGTGTTCTGGAAAGCATCGCCCACCTGCCCGCCTATGAGGGGGGCAGTGGGGGGCCGCTTTTCGTGTCCATTGCCGCGGGTCTTTCCACCGCGCGCCTGCAGGCGGCGCTCCCGCCGGGCGCGCGCCTGGTGCGCACGATGCCGAACACGCCTTTGCTGGTGGGCGCGGGCGTGACGGCGGTGGTGGGCGGCAGCGCCGCCACGAAGGACGACGTGGAGCTGGTGCGCAGCCTGTTCTCGTGCCTGGGCACGGCCTGCGTGGTGGAGGAGGACGCCATCGACGCCGTTGGCGCGCTCAGCGGGTCCGGCCCGGCCTACGTGGCCGCGTTCGTGGAGGCGCTGCGCGACGCGGGGGCCGTCTGCGGGCTCGACCCCGCGCTTGCCGAATCGCTTGCGTTCGAGACGGTGCGGGGCACGGCCGAGCTGATGGCGCGCACGGGGCAAGACGCCGAAACCACGCGCGTGGCGGTGTGCAGCCCGGGCGGGTCCACGCTCGCGGCGCTTGCGGCCATGGAGCAGGCTGGCTTCGCGCCGGCGGTGGAAGCGGGCCTTGAAGCCGCCGTGCGCCGTTCGAAGGAGTTGGGCCAGTGCTGAGGACCCTCGTCATATCGCTCGTGGACGTGTACAGCATGCTCATCTTCGTGTACGTGCTCATGTCGTGGCTGCCCACCGACCGGGGCGTGCTGGCCGACGTGAACAACGTGCTCGCCAAGGTGTGCGACCCCTATCTGAACCTGTTCAAGCGCCTCATACCCCCGATTGGAGGTATGGTGGACATAACCCCTATAATTGCCCTGCTTGTACTACAATTGGGGGCACAATTGCTGGTAAGATTCCTCTGACGGAAAAACCGTGCTCGAGGGCGCGCGAAACCTAGGCGAAGGGATGGAGTATGGCTATCACGGCGGCTGAGATCCACAACATGAGCTTTTCTATCGACCGCAAGGGCTACGACGTCGATGAGGTGGACGTGTTCCTGGAGCACGTCGCCGACGAGATCGACGCGCTGAACAACCAGATAGCCCAGCTCGAAGGCCAGCTCGACGACCGCTTCGACGGCTTCGACACGCCGGCCCACGTGGAGCCGGAGCAAACGGGCGCGACGGATGCGGAACTGGCCGAGAAGGACGAGCGCATCGCCGAGCTGGAGCGCCAGCTGGAGGCGAAGAAAGCCGACGACAACGCCATCGCCCAAGCGCTCATCATCGCGCAGCGCTCCGCCGACGAGATTCTGGCCAACGCCAACGCGCAGGCTGCGGGCACCATCCAGGACGCCAAGGACGAGGCGCAGCGCATCCTCGACCGCGCCGAGGGCGAGAAGCAGGAAGTGCTCGACGCCATCAAGAAGCTCGAAGACGACCGCGAAGACGCGCGCGACGAATACCAGGAGCTGCTGAAGGACTTCATCGGCGACGCCACGCGCAAGCTGGCCGAGATCGGCGGCGACATGCCCTCCGCCCCCGTCACGAGCGCCCATGCCCGCCCGGTTGCCGCTTCTTCCGCGGGCTCGACGGGCCGCGTGATGCCGGCTGCCCAGGCACCCATCAACGCCGATGCGGGCGTTGCGTACACCACGCCGCAGGCCGCCGGTGCCGTGGCCGTGGCCGCCACCCCCAAGCCCTCCGCCGTCGAAAAGGACCTCTCCGGCTTCGGCGACGCCGACGACGCCTTCGAGTTCGAGGAAATAGACTAGCGGGTTCCGGCGGCCTCCGGCCGCCGGAACTAGCCGACGCTACGGGCGCCCCTGGCGGCGCGCTTGGCGCTCCAAGCCCTCGTCGCGTACCAAGGTACGCGATCCTGCCCGGCGGAGCCGTGCAGGATGCGCCCGCTCGGGCGCATAGGAAGGAATCTAACATGCCAGAGGGCATGTTAGATCACGCCAATCGCACTCGCCAGGGGCGCCCTCGCTGTCTCACTGCGCCAACCTGTGGCATAGACAAAGGAACCCATGGCCGGAAAGACGTTCATAGCGGTGCATGTGACGCCCCGGTCGGGGCGCGACGAGGTCGTGGGCCTGGCGGCGGGGGACGCCCAGCCCGAGGTGCGCCTGCGGGTGAGTGCTGCGCCCGACAAGGGAAAGGCCAACAAGGCAGTGTGCAAGCTGGTCGCCGGGGCGCTCGGCGTGCCCAAGGGCGCGGTGGAGGTTGCCGCCGGCGCCACGTCGCACCACAAGCGCCTGGCCGTGGCGGCGGACGTTGCGCAGGTGGAGGGCTGGGTGGCGTCGCTGCCGCGGCTGTGACGCGGGGGATGCGGAGGCGCATGCCGGACTGCATGGGCGCCCGCGCCGCCTGGGGCCCGTGCGGGGTTCGATGGCCTTTGGGGCTTCGAAGAAGGGCGAGTGGGCCGGTAAGCCGGGTTCTGTCGTGGACGGCCATTTATCTTGGACGCCTGTCGCCAGACGCCTCCAGCACGCAACCCGAACGCGCGGCGGGCCGCCGCATGGCGTTCCTATTTGCGCTTGCTCCAGATGGGGTTTGCCAAGCCGCGCCGTTGCCGGCGCGCTGGTGCGCTCTTACCGCACCGTTTCAGCTTTTCTCCCGCTGCCGCGCGCCAAGGCGCACGCCTGCGGGGGAGTCTTCTTTTCTGTGGCACTTTCCGTCGGGTCGCCCCGCCCAGCCGTTAGCTGGCACCTTGCCCTGTGGAGCCCGGACTTTCCTCACGCCGAAGCGCGCGGCCGCCTGACCCACTCGCATGTGGTATTCTAGCAAACCGGGTAGCGCGGCGGGAGACAAAACGCGAACCGATGCGAAATCGCCGCGGGAACCGGAGCTGCGTTGCGCCGGGGAGGATGCTGCGCCGAAGCGGGCGCGGCGCCTGAGCCGCATCGCCGAAGTCGCGGCCGCCGGACTGCTGCGGAACCGTCGCGTCGGGCGCCGCACTTCCACCGCGCCCCGCACGCACGACACGTTAGGAGCGAACATGCACGCACGGCTTTCTTTCCGCTTCGCCCTGCCCGCCGGCGGGGAAGGGGGCGCGCGATGAGCATGTGCGCGCTCGTGGGGGCGGTCGATTTCAACGCGGAAGACTTCCTTGCCCGCCACGCCGCCGGCGCGTTCGACTTCGTCATCGCCGTGGATGCGGGGTTCGCGCACTTGGAGGGCGTCGGCGTGGTGCCGGACATGGCCGTGGGCGACTTCGACTCGCTCGGCTACGTGCCGAAGTGCCGCCGCGTGTCGCGCCACCCCGTGAAGAAGGACAAAAGCGACATGGAACTGGCCATGGAGAAGGCCGTCACGTGGGGCCACGACGAGCTGGTCGTGTACGGCGCGCTTTCGGGCCGGCTCGACCACACGCTGGCGAACCTGCAGCTGTTCGCCCGCTTCTCCGAACGCGGCCTGTACGTGACGGGCGTGGGCGACGGCTTCGCCGTGCGGCTGCTCACCGGGCCGGATGCCTTCGAGTTGCCGGAAGGGCTTGCCGAAGGCACCGTGTCGGTGTTTTCGGCCAACGACGCGGCGCGCGGAGTCATCGAGCGCGGGCTGGCCTACTCGCTCGACGATGAGACGCTCACCAACCGCACCTCGCGCGGCCTTTCCAACGAGTTGACCGGCCAGCCCGCCACCGTGGCAGTGGAGAAGGGCACGCTGTACATTTTCTACCCTTTGCCCTGACGGGCAAAGGGTAAAGCCGACGCTGCGGTTTTGTTCCACCGTTTTACGAACGAAGGAACAGGCCGACACTGCGCGGGCGCGTGGCCGTCCAGCTGCTCGCTCCAAGCCCTCGTCGCGTACCAAGGTACGCGATCCTGCCTGGCAAAACCGCGCAGGATGCGCCCGCCCGGGCGCATAGACGGGAATCGAACATGCCAGAGGGCATGTTCGATCGCGGCATCTGGACGGCCACGCGCCCGCCCGCTGACCTGCTGCATCAACTTGTGGGATGGGGTTTCCAACCCATGGGACGGGGCTTGCGAAGACGGAGTTTGCGAAAGTGGCATCGGATTGCGATGTTAGTCATCCGGATGCACGAGAATCGCAATCCAGCGCCACTGGTGGAATTGGCGAACTGGAAAAACTCGGAAACGGGGTTCCGTGAGGCCTTTGGAAGGCCGGATTTTGCACGAAAACCGAAATCCAGCGCCACTTTCGAGAAGTCCTTCCTTCGTTCGTGCGCGAAACGTCCCATCCTGCGCTCCTCCGAGGGCGGGTTTCGCGCGTTTGGGGAATCGAGAGGGTTGCGTGCGGGGCGGGTGGCGTATACTGGGCGTGCACCTTTTCATACCGGGGAGTTTGCAGCCGCTTTGCGGCCGGGCAGGCTGAGAGGAAGCGCCGTCACGCTTCGACCCGAGGAACCTGACATGGGTAATGCCAACGAAGGGAGTTCTATGACGCACCACGAAGCGCCGCGGGCCGAGACGTCCGCGCAGCCGCAAGCCGCGGTGTCCACGCGATCGCAGGTCGAAACGTCGCTGCAGGTCGCTGGCGTGCTGCAAGCCAAGACACCCGCACCGCCGCAGGCCACAGCGCCCGCACAGCCGCAGGCCGCCGCCCCCGCCACGCCGCCCTCCGCCGCCCGCACCGTCACGCAGATGGACGCCGCCCGCGCCGGCATCGTCACGCCCCAGATGGAGGCCGTGGCCCGCAAGGAGGGGCGCACCTCCGAGTTCGTCCGCGAAGGCGTGGCGGCCGGCCGCATCGCCATCCCCGCGAACGTCCACCACGCAAGCCTCTCGCCCGAGGGCGTGGGCGCTGGCCTGCGCACGAAGGTGAACGTGAACTTAGGGATCTCGGGCGACCTCGCCTGCGAGGCCGAGGAGTGGAAGAAGGTGGACGTGGCGCTGGAGCTGGGTGCCGAGGCCATCATGGACCTGTCGAACAGCGGCAAGACGGCGGCCTTCCGCCGCGCGCTCGTGGCGAAGTCGCCGGCCATAGTGGGCACCGTGCCCATGTACGACGCCATCGGGCACTTGGAGAAGGCGCTCGTGGCCATCACCGCCGAGGACTTCCTTGCTGTGGTGCGCGCCCATGCGGAAGACGGCGTGGACTTCGTGACCATCCACGCCGGCATGAACCGCCGCGTTCTGGACTCCTTCCGCGAAACGGGCCGGCTCACGAACATCGTCAGCCGCGGCGGCTCGCTCATCTTCGCGTGGATGGAGGCCACCGGCAACGAGAACCCCTTCTACGAGCGCTACGACGAGGTGCTGGACATCCTGCACGAGCACGACGTGACCATCAGCCTGGGCGATGCCATGCGCCCCGGTTCCACCTACGACGCCACCGACGCGGCCCAGATAGCCGAACTCGTAGAGATAGGCAAGCTCACGCGCCGTGCGTGGGATGCGGGCGTGCAGGTGATGGTGGAAGGTCCCGGCCACATGGCGCTCGACGAGATAGCGGCGAACATGAAGCTGGAAAAGCGCCTGTGCCACGATGCGCCGTTCTACGTGCTAGGGCCGCTGGTGACCGACGTGGCGCCGGGTTACGACCACATCACGGCCGCCATCGGCGGCGCGGTGGCGGCGGCTTCGGGGGCGGACTTCCTGTGCTACGTGACGCCGGCGGAGCATCTGCGCCTGCCGGACGCGGCGGACGTGCGCGAGGGGCTGGTGGCCACGAAGATAGCCGCGCACGCGGCCGACATCGCGAAGGGCATCCCCGGCGCGCGCGAGCGCGACGACCGCATGAGCGACGCGCGCCGCCGCGTGGCGTGGGACGAGATGTTCGGCCTGGCCATCGACCCGGCGCGGGCGCGCGCCTACTTCGAGAGCGCGCCGCCCTCCACGGAGGGCACCTGCACCATGTGCGGCGAGATGTGCGCCATGCGCACGGTGAACACGATCATGGATGGGTTGACGGTGGAGTTGGGGAAAGCGTGAGCCGGCCTGTCCGGCGCTGCGGGCCGTGACGGCGCGAAAGCTCCCCGTTCCGCTGCTCGCTTCGCTCGTGCGCTTCACTGCCTCATGCTTTTGACGGTGCCCTTCGGGCACGAATAGGAAAGGCGTTCGGAGTCGCTTTCGCGCCGTCACGGCCCGCAGCGCCTCAATCGCCCTTTATTGAAAGGATTCGCTATGGAACCATTCGCTTTGAAGAACGCTCTTGGGAACGTGCGGAACACGACGCCGCTCGTGCATTGCATCACGAACTACGTGACGGTGAACGACTGCGCGAACGCGCTTCTGGCCATTGGCGGAAGCCCCATCATGAGCCACGAGCCCGAGGACGTGCGCGACATCACGTCCATCTGCGGCGGCCTCGTGCTGAACATCGGCACGCTGGACGAGCGCTCCGTCGCCGGCATGTTCGCGGCCGGCGAGCGCGCGGGCGAGTTGGGGCATCCCATCGTGCTCGACCCGGTGGGGGCGGGCGCGTCGGCGCTGCGCACGCGGATGGCGGGCGATTTGCTGGACCGCCTGCCCGTGTCCGTCATCCGCGGGAACATGTCCGAAGTGAAGGCGCTCGCGGGCGGGGCTGCTACGACGCGCGGCGTGGACGTGTGCCCCGACGACGCCGTGACCGAGGACAACCTGGCCTCCGCGGCCTCCTTCGCCCGCGGGTTCGCGGCGAAGACCGGCGCGGTGGTGGCCATCACGGGGGCCATCGACATAGTGGCCGACGCGCAGCGCGCCTTCGCCGTGCGCAACGGCAGCGCCCTCATGGGGCGCATCACGGGGGCGGGCTGCATGCTCACCTGCGTGTGTGCCGCCTTCGCCGTGGCCAACTCCGATTCGCTTCTGGAATCGCAGGTGGCGGGCGTGGCGGGCATGGGGCTTGCCGGCCAGGTGGCCGAGGGCCGCATGGGCGCGCCCGACGGCAACGCGTCGTTTCGCACCTACCTCATCGACGCGCTCTACCGCTTGGGCGGCGAGGCGCTCGAGGCCGGCGCCCGCGTGGCGCAGTTGGACTGACGGCGGGAGGGCGCATGTATCCGAGGGAAAGGCTCCGGCGCGCCATGCTGTTGTACGCGGTGACCGACCGCGCGTGGCTGGGCGCGCGCACGCTGCCCGACTGCGTGGAGGCGGCACTGCGCGGGGGCGCCACCTTCGTGCAGCTGAGGGAGAAGGACGCCGGAGACGCCGAGGTCGCCGCGCTCGCGCGCGCCATCCTGCCGCTGTGCCGCCGGGCGGGCGTTCCCTTCGTGGTGGACGACCGGGTGGGGCTTGCCGCGCAGGTTGGGGCCGACGGCGTGCATGTGGGGCAGGACGACGCCGCCTGTGCCGAGGCGCGGGCGGCCTTGGGGCCGGACGCCATCGTGGGCGTGTCGGTGCAGACGGTGGAGCAGGCGCTGGCCGCCCAGGCCGCGGGTGCCGACTACCTGGGGGTGGGCGCGCTCATTGCGACGCCCACCAAGACGGACGCCGCGCTCGTCGCCCCCGGCGAGCTGCGCGCCATTTGTCAGGCGGTGAACATCCCCGTCGTGGCCATCGGCGGGCTGAACGAGCGCACGATGGACGTGCTCGCGGGCACGGGGGTGGACGGCGCGGCCGTGGTGTCGGCGCTGTTCGCCGCCAACGACCCGTGTTCCGCCGCCCGCGCGCTCGTGGCGCGCATTCGCTCCGTGCTAGAATGATCCTGCGGCGCCGCGGCGCCTGCGGCGGCCGCGCGCGCCCATGGAGCATGGCAGGTGGTAGCTCGCAGCGGAAGCGCCGCGCGCCTGCGCCGCGCCGGCCGTCCCGCCCGCCGCCGGCGCCGCCGCGCATCGCCCTGCGCGCCCGCACGCCTGACATGCCGCGGCAACGCCGCCCTGCGAAGAAAGGATTCCCATGCTGGGAGACGAAACGAGAAAGACCGTGGTGGACCTGCGCGCCCTCGATCCCGACGAGTGCGCCCTTCTGGTGATCGACGAGCTGGGCGACCCGACGGGCACTCCCCTCGAGGGCGTTTTGAAGCCGGCCATCGAAAACACGGCGCGGCTCGCGCGCGCCGCCCGCGCGCGCGGCGTTCCGGTGGTGTTCGCCAACGACGCGCACCTGCCCGGCCTCGACCGCGAACTGGACCTGTGGGGAGAGCACGGCATCGCGGGCACGCCCGAGGCGCAGACCTCGCCCTTGCTGGAGCCGCAGGAAGGCGACTTCACCGTGGAGAAGCGCCGCTACAGCGCGTTTTTCCAAACGGGGCTGCGCCTGCTGCTGGACGAGCTGGGCGTGACCACGCTCGTCTGCACCGGCATGGACACCAACATCTGCGTGCGCCACACCGTGGCCGACGCGTACTTCAACAACTTCGACGTGGTGGTGGTGTCGGACGCCACGGCGACGTTCCTCGTGGGCGACCAGGAGGAGGGGCTGGCCTACATGGAAACGTGCTATGCGGCCGCCGTCGTGTCCACCGACGAGGCGCTGGCCCTTCTCGGGCGCGGCTGAGGGGGCGGGCATGGAAGCGGTGCTGGCCATTGCGGGGTCGGACTCCAGCGGCGGCGCCGGCATTCAGGCCGACGTCAAAACCATCGCCGCGCACGGGCTTTTCGCGGAGACGGCCATCACGGCGCTCACGGCGCAGAACACCACGGGCGTGTTCGGCGTGGTGGACGTGGATCCGGAGTTCGTCGCCCGGCAGATCGACGTCGTGTTCGAGGACATCCGCCCGGCGGCGGTGAAGGTGGGCATGGTGTCGTCGGCGGACATCGTGCGGGCCATCGCGCAGGCGCTTGTGCGCAACCATGCGGAAAACGTGGTGGTCGATCCGGTCATGGTGGCCACGTCCGGCGCGCGGCTCGTTTCCGACGAGGCCGCCGAGGCGCTGGTGGGCTGCCTGTTCCCGCTTGCGAGCGTGGTGACGCCGAATCTGGCCGAGGCGCGGGCGCTTTCCGGCATGGACATCGCGGACGAGCGGGACGTCTGCCATGCGGCTGACGCCATCGCGCGCAGCGCCGTGCCGCAGGCAGAACGCGCGCATGGGGACGCCGCGGGTGCGCCCAGCGGCACATGTGGGAACGCGGCAGCCGCATCGGGCGGCATGGGTGACGCAGAAGGGGCGCCGCCCGCCGCCCGGTCGCAGGTTTCGGGAGAAGTGCCGCCCGACGTCTGGCGGGTGCCTTCCGTGTTGATCAAGGGCGGGCATAGCGTGGGGGAGCCCGCCGACGCCGACGCCGGGGCCGGCGGTGCTGCGGGCGACGGGGCCGCCGACGACCTGCTGCGCCTTCCCGACGGCACGTACGTGTGGCTGCGCGGCGCGCGCGTGGACACGCAGAACACCCACGGCACCGGCTGCACGCTTTCCTCGGCCATCGCATGCGGGCTTGCCCGGGGCCAGTCGGTGCAGGAGGCGGTGCGCGCCGCGAAGCGCTACGTGGCCGGCGCCTTGGCGGCGGGCCTGGACTTGGGGCGGGGAAGCGGCCCGCTCGACCACATGTGGGAGCACGCTGCCCGCCGGTAGGCGCCCGATGCGCCAGGTGCCCCGCCCGGTGCCCCGGTGCGCAAGTTTTTGAAAGATTTCGGGCTGCAGGGCTTGACGCAGGTGCGCATTGCCCGTAATATATTCACTCGCGTTTGCGTCTTGCTCATGGCAGGGCGCGCATCGGGCAAGCCGATGGGGTGTCGTCTAATGGCAGGACAGCGGTTTCTGGTGCCGTATGTGAGGGTTCGACTCCTTCCACCCCAGCCATTTCATGGCAGACCGAAAAACGCACGATGTGGCTCCGTCGTCTAGCGGTTTAGGACGCCGCCCTCTCAAGGCGGAGGTCGCCGGTTCGAATCCGGTCGGAGCTACCAGAAAGCCACGAGGCCGGAAGTCAAACGACTTCCGGCCTCTTTGTTTTTTCGACGCGCCCGCTCACGCCCGGGCATCCCGTGCCGCATCCGTTCAAGGTCGGGGCCTGGGCGGGCGCGGGGAGCCCGAGTGGGCGCACACTGCGCGCAAGAGGGCGGCCTCCAAGCAAGTCCCCCAAGCAAGCGGCGCCGCCTTCCCGTGGGGGAAGGCGGCGCCGCGGGGCATGCCGTTGGTTGGGGCGGGCTGCCCGCCGGAGGCGCTTGCCGAGGCGTTCGCCAAGCCTTTCGCCGAGGCGGCCCGCCGGAAAGCGGACGTTCCCGCTACTCGTTGGCCGGCGCTTCCTTCTGCGCGGCCTCTATGTGCGCGATGATCTCGTCCAGCGCGTCTCCCACCTCGTATTCCTCCACCTTGCCGGCATCGCACAGGCGGGCGAAGGCCGGGTCGATGGGCAGCGTGGCGAACGCGGGGATGGCGTACTTCTCGGCCACGGCCGCACCCTGCGGCTCGCCGTAGATGTAGTGCTTCTTGTTGCATTCGTCGCACACGAAGTAGGCCATGTTCTCCACCAGGCCCACTACCGGCACGTTCAGGTCGTGCGCCAGGTTCACGGCCTTGCCCACGATCATGGCCACCAGCTCCTGCGGGGCCGACACGGTGACGATGCCGTCCACCGGCAGCGACTGGAACACGGTCAGGAACACGTCGGAGGTTCCCGGAGGCATGTCGATGAACATGTAGTCGATGTCGCCCCAGTTGGTCTCGCTCCAGAACTGGCGGATGGCGTTTGACACCACCGGGCCGCGCCACGCCACCGGGATGTCGTCCTGCGGCAGCATGAGGTTCACGGACATGACCTTGATGCCGCTTTGGGTGGAAGAGGGCAGGATGCCGTCGGCGTCGGCCGAAAGCGGGTTGGTGATGCCGAAGGTCTTGGGAATGGAAGGCCCGGTCACGTCGGCGTCCAGAATGCCCACCTTGAAGCCGCGCTTCTGCATCTGGCTGGCCAAAAGGCTGGTCACGAGCGACTTGCCCACGCCGCCCTTGCCGGACACCACGCCGATGACGTGCTTGATGTTGCTGCGCGCGTTCGTCTCGAGGGTGGAGGGTCCCTGCGCCTCCGTGCGGTCGCCGCAGCCGGACACGCCGCAGCTGCCGCACTCGTGCGTGCACTCTTCTTCTGCCATTGCTCCTTCTTTCTCGTCGTCTCCCGCCCCTCGCGAAGCCACGCGGGCGGGCGCCTCGTCTGAATCTAGGCGGCATGATAGCACAACCCGGCCCGTGCGGCGGGAAATGTGCGTGCGTGTGCGCCGCGGGGGCGCATGCGGGCCCTGCGGCGCGCCGGCGCCGGGCCCGCATGCGGGGGAGTGCGGCGACGGGCGGGGAGTGCGCCGCGTGCGCGCGTCCCGATGCGCACGCGCACGGAGGGCCGCGCCTTCGTGCGGAGGGGCCGCGCGCGCTCAGACGCAGGCGAGCGCCTCAGGCCCGGCGCGCCACGCGGCCAGCGCGCCGTGGGGGCCGATGGCCGATCCGGCGCCGGCACGCGAAACCCTTCTTGTCAAATCCTGCGCGATTGCCTATCATCGCATGGACGATTAGTGGATGTAGTCCTATAGTTGCCCGCTTCCCCGATCCGCGGGGAAGCGGCGCCGACGGGGCGGGCGGAAAGGCCGCCGCGCGCGCAGGGCGCACGCCCTCCCGCCGCGGGGAATGGCAAGGCGGCGCCCCGCCGCAGGAAGACGGCAGAAAGGGAAGGGCATGCTGTTCGCAGACGTGAGCATTCTGGACGAGAACTTCGACTACCGGCCGCACCAGTGGGTGGGTGTGGCGGACGGGAGGATAGCCTACGTGGGCGGCGAGGCGCCGCAGGCCGCCGACGCCGCCTCCTTCGGCGAGGTCTACGACGGGGCGGGCAGGCTGCTCATGCCGGCGCTGTACAACGCCCACACCCACGCGCCTATGACGCTGCTGCGCGGCTATGCGGAAAACCTGCCTTTGCAGGCGTGGCTGAACGACATGGTGTGGCCGTTCGAGGCGAAGATGACCCCGGAAGACAACTACTGGGGAACGCTTCTGGCCTGCGCCGAGATGGCGCGCTACGGCACGGTGGGCTTCTCCGACATGTACTACTGCACCGACGAGCGCGTGGCCGCCATCACGCAGGCGGGCATGAAGGCCAACCTGTGCGAGGGCTTGCTCGCCTTCGAGCCGAAGCCCTATGCGGAATACCCCATCTGTGCGAGGAACGAGGAATTCGTGGCGAAGTACCACGGGGCGGCCGACGGGCGCATCCTCATCGACTACAACATCCATGCGGAATACACCTCGAACCCGCAGACCTG
>CAJFUR010000010.1 GCA_904420215.1 uncultured Eggerthellaceae bacterium | reverse complement strand
GGCGCTCACGGCCACGGACGTGACGGCCACGATGACCGGCAGGGCGGTGGTGCAGTACAGCGCCACGGTCAGGCGGTTGTGCGACGAGAGGTCGCGCGTGTCCTTGCCGGTGGAGAGCGCCACGAAAATGGGGACGGCGCGGATGACGAGCAGAAGCGCGATGAAGCCGACGAGCAGCAGGGGTTGGGCGAACACGGCCATGAGGTCGATCTTCGCGCCCGACACCACGAAGAAGACCGGGATGAAGAACCCGTAGGCGAGGCCGTCCAGCTTGCGTTCCAGCCGGTGGTCGCCCTCGGGGATGACGTAGCGCAGCACGAACCCGGCCGCGAAGGCGCCCAGCACGATGTCGAGGTCGAACACGGCCGAGAGCGTGACGAGGCCCACCAGCAGAAGCACGGTCGTACGCACCATGGTCTGCGAGGTGGTGTCCGCGTTGTCGGAGAGAAATTTGAACAGGCGGTGGCCCGCCTTGCGCGCCCGCGCGGGCACCACGGCCACCAGCACGCACAGCGCCACGAAGACGAGCAGGATGAGCACGGTCTTCCATTCGGCGCGCGACGACAGGAGGACCGCCATGGCCAGAACCGGGCACAGCTCGCCCCACGTGCCGTATGCCAGAATGGACTCGCCGACGCGCGTCTGCATCAGCTCGCGCTCCTTGAGGATGGGCATGAGGGTGCCGAGCGCCGTGGTGGTGAGGACGATGGCCATGGCGACGCTTTCCAGATGGTTGCCCGAGAATACCGGTATGAAGCCGACGGCCGCCAGTGCGGCGGCGAAGGAGACCGCCCACGTGGCCAGCCCGCGCCGGCCTTGGGAGCCGGTGAGGTTGCCGGGGTTTATCTCGTAGCCGGCCAGGAGGAACAGGAAGGCCAGGCCCAAGTCGGAAAGGAGGCCCACCGAGTCGGTGAGATGGACGGCGCCTGCCAGATGCGGCCCCAGAAGCGCGCCGGCAACGAGCAGGAACACCGTTTCGGGCACGAGCCGGTTGGGCACGAGCCGCGCGGCAATGGGGCAGGCTGCGGCGACGAGGGCGATGATGGAAAGCGAGACGAGGTCGGTGGTCATGGACGTGCGGGCCTTTCTGGGAGACGGGGCCGGGGGGGGGGCTTCGGTTGCCCGCGCTCCCGCCGCAGGCAGGTTTCGGCTTGCCGGCGGGGCGCGCTGCGGTACAATGAACGCAATTGTAACGCAACGGGAAAGCGCATGACAGGCGCGGAAAGGAAGAAGACATGATCGTCACCACGACGCCTTATGTGGAGGGCTACCGGGTCACAGGGTACTACGGCATCGTTTTCGGGGAAGTCATCACGGGCATCAACTTCCTGCGCGACCTCGGCGCGGGCATCCGCAACCTCGTGGGTGGGCGCAGCCACGGCTACGAGGACGAGCTGCAGCAGGCGCGCACCGAGGCCCTGGCCGAACTCGAGCAGCGCGCGGCCGCGCTCGGCGCGCATGCCGTGGTGGGCGTGGACGTGGACTACGAGGTGCTGGGGCAGGGCAACATGCTCATGGTGAGCGTGTCGGGCACCGCCGTCACGCTGGAACAGGCGTAGCCGCGCCGGAGCGGGCATCGGGGCGGACGTAGGGGCAGGCGCGCGCCTAGCCGGCCGGTGCGGCCGGACGGGTGCGCGGGCCATGCCGGCAAGACGGGCGGGGCGGCCCGGGCGCAGGCGCACGCGCCCAGGCCGCCGGCCCGACTGCGGGCGCGCCCGTCCCTTGCGCCTCAGGCCTCCAGATAGCGCACGAGTTCGGGCCACAGGCGCGCTGCGGTGGCGTATCCCTGCTCGTAGAGGGCGAGCAGCTTGTCCGCGTCCTTCTCCATGCTGGCCACCTCCACCGGCTCGGGCGGGCGGATGACGAAGGCGCGCCCCTCGGCGTGCAGGCGCCCGAGCGCGCGGTAGGTGCGGTTGTATTCGAAGTGGCGGTGCTGCAGGCGCTCGAGGTAGAGGGGGAAGGCGTGGTAGCGCTGGCGCAGAAGCGCCATGAGCTTGTTGGGGCCTTTCACGTAGCCTGCGGCCTGGGTCAGCACCACGACGTGCTTTTCCGCGCCGGTGAGCAGGGAGTAGAGGATGGGGACGCTGTCGCAGGTGCCGCCGTCGAGCAGCCGCTTGCCGCCGGCTTCCACGATGCGGCTGACCAACGGCATGGAGGACGACGCCACGAGGTAGGGCATGTCGGCGCGGGCGTCGGCGAACTCGTGGTAGTCGGCCTCGCCGGAGTCGAGGTTGCTCGCCACGGTGACAAGGCGCATCGGCGAGGCGTCGAAGGCGGCGTAGTCGAACGGCTCGAGCCGGTTCGGTATCTCGTCGAACGCGAACTCCCGGCCATAGGCGTTGCCCGTGCGTACGAAGCTTTTCATCGAGAGGTAGCGCCAGTCGGAGCAGTACTTGACGTTGAGGTAGCAGGAGCGCCCGATGTCGCCCGCCACGTAGTTGTACCCGCACAGCGCCCCGGCGCTCACGCCTATGACGCGCTCGCAGAACAGCTTCCGGTCCATGAAGAAGTCCAGCACTCCGGCGGTGAACTGCCCCCGCATGGCGCCGCCTTCCAGAACGAGGTTCGCGTGCGTGATCGCGTGCCCGCGCCATGCGGGCGCGTTTCCGCCCGTGGCCGCCGTGGCCGCGGCGCCTTCCGGCGGGTACTCCCGTCCCTGCCGCGGCCCCGCTTCGGGCCTGCGCTCGGGGAGCGGGCGCGCGTCATGCGCCGCCCCTTTGCCAGGAGCGGCGGAAGGCCCCCCTTCGCAGGCGGGGGCGTGTTCTGTCCGGCAGTGGCGGGCGTCCATGGAAAGTCCTCTCTCGTTGGCGCCATTATACCGTTGCGCGACCGCATGTGGCGGCATTTACATCGTTCGTCTCCTATCCGGTAACATGAGGCATGCGGTCGGGGAAAGTAGGGCTACAATAAAAGCGCAAGACCGAGTCCGCAGGTGCGCCCGGCGCGGCGTGCGGCGGCGGAACCGGTCGGGCGGGGAAGGCCTCCGGGCGCCCCGGCGACCGCAGACAAAGGAGGCAGTCATGAGCGAAGTCGTATCTTCGGCCGATTTCCAATCCAAGGTGCTCGACGCCCAAGGGCCGGTGCTCGTCGATTTCTTCGCCACGTGGTGCGGGCCGTGCAGGATGCTCGCGCCCACGCTCGACGAGGTGGCGGCCGAGATGGCCGGCAAGGCGACCGTGTGCAAGGTGGACATCGACCAGAGCCCCGACATCGCCAGCCGCTACGGCGTCATGAGCGTGCCCACGCTCATGGTGTTCGAAGGCGGCCAGGTGAAAAAGCAGATGGTGGGCGCCCAGCCCAAGCAGAACGTCCTGGCCCTTCTGGCATAGGCCGCCCGCAGGCTTGCCGCCTCCGGCGCGGGGAGCGCCGCCGCGCGCGTCGGCCCCGTTTGGGGCCGGCCCGCCGTGGGGCACTGGCCAGCCGCAGCGCCTGCGCCCGCACTGCAACGTGCGGACGCAGGCGCTTTTTTCCGCCGGGTGCGCCGCCCGCGCCCCGGGCGCGTCTCAGGCCCTGCGCCGCAGGTAGGGAACTTGCGCCACGACGACGCCAACGAGGATGGCGACGACGCCCGCCACCTGCAGCGGGCTCACGGCCTCATGCAGGAAGGCCACCGAGCAGGCCACCGAGATGGGAAGCTCGGAGGACGCCATGATGGTGGACAGGCCGGGCGGGAGGTGCTTGCACCCCACGCCGAAAAGCAGCATGGGCAGGGCGAACCCCAAGGGTCCCAGCACCAGGCCGAACCAGCCGATGCCTTGGAGGAGCACGCCCGAGGTCAGGTAGTCGGGGCACAGCGCGAAGGCCACGACGAGGTAGCCGCAGCAGGCCCACAGCCCCCGCTGCTGCACGGGCAGCTGCGTCTCCACGCGCCCGGACAGGAACATGAAGCCGGCGCAGCACACGGCCGCGGCCAGCCCGCAGGCGATGCCGGCCGGGTGGAGCGCGCCTGCGCCCTTGCCGCCCACGAGCCCGCTGGCGAACAGCGTGGCAACGAAGACGATGCCGGCCGCCGCGAGGGCGGCGGGGGCGGGGCGCTTGCGGGTGGTGGCCGCCTCGAAGACGAGGCCTATCCACGTGAACTGGAAAAGCAGGGTGATGGCCACGCTTGCGGGTATGAACGTGAGCGACAGGTAGTAGAAGGTCGTCGTTCCCGCCGTGACCAGCCCCATGGCGGCAAGCTTCAGGCGCTGCGGGGCGGTCGTGCGCACGCGGCGCCTCCCGCGCGCGCGGTCCCACAGGGCCAGGAGGGCGAACACCAGAAACGCGAAGAACGCCTGGCTGCACACGACCTGCGGGAAGGTGAACCCGCTGGCGTAAGCGACCTTCACCACGCTCGCCAGAATGCCGTAGCATGCCCCGCCGGCGAACACGATGGCCGCGTTGCGCAGCAGCGGCGCCGCCTGCGCGCCGCCGCCGATGGCCGCGCCGTCCGCGCCCGTGCCGCCGTCTTTCGCCGCATGTTCCCGCGTTTCCCGCATTTTCCCTGCGTCCTTTCGCCGCGTGCTGTCGGTTCCTCGCGCGCGATGCGCGCGGCGCGCCGCCACGCGGCGGCGCCTTGCAAAGTGTACCAGTTCCTGCCGCGTTTCCGTCCACCCCGTCCGCCGCGCCTTCCTGCCGCCGGGAAGCGGCGCCCTGCGGCTGTGGCCGCAGCCTTGGCTCCCGGCTTGCCGCCGCGCCCTGCGGCCTCGTCGCCTGCGGCGTTTCCCGGTGCCGATTGCATGGCAGTTCCCTTCCGCAGGCGGCGCTTGGCGTATACTGTGGCGAAAGCGAAACGGCGCTCTGCCGCGCGTTCGCGCAGGGGCGGCAAGGCGGCGGCGCGGGGCGCCTGCCTGCGCCCGCTCCCATTCCCTCCCCGCATCCCCCGTGGGCTGCGGGCTGCAGGCGACAGGCGTGCGGCGGTGCGCCGCGGCGGCGGGCGGGCGCCCCGGAACGGGTGGCGACGGCAAGGAGGTTTGCATGGAAGATTGGACGTGTTCGGGGGGGACCCGGCAGGAAGGCGGCGTGCGGCAGGAAGAGGGCGTGCTCGACATGGCGGTCATCGGCGCGGGCCCGGCCGGCCTCACCGCGGGCCTCTATGCGGCGCGCGCGGGCCTGGACGTGGCGGTGTTCGAGCGCATCACGCCGGGCGGGCAGCTGGGGCAGACCGAGCACATGGAGAACTACCCCGGGTTCCCCGAGGGCGCGAACGGCTTCGATCTGGCCTTCGCCATGAAGCAGCAGGCCGACCGGTTCGGCGCGCGCACCGTTTCCGAGGAAGTGACCGCGGTGGACTTCACGCAGGAGCCGAAGGTGGTCTCCACCGCTTTCGGCGAATACCGGGCGCGCAGCGTCGTCATAGCCACCGGCGCGCGTTCGCGCAGGCTGGGGCTGGAGTTGGAAGAGGAGCTGCAGGGGCGCGGCGTGTCGTACTGCGCCACGTGCGACGGCAACTTCTTCAGCGGGCAGGACGTGGTGGTGGTGGGCGGCGGCAACACGGCCGCCGGCGACGCCATCTACCTTTCGCGCATCTGCCGCAAGGTGTACCTGGTGCACCGCCGCGACAAGCTGCGCGCGACGGCCATCTACCACAAGCGCCTGGAAGACCTGCCGAACGTGGAGTTCGTGTGGGATGCCGCGCCGCGCGCGCTCGTCGCCGAGGACGGGCGGCTTGCCGGGGTGCGCGTGGAGATGCTGAAAACTGGCGAGATGCGCGACATCGCGTGCGCGGGCCTGTTCGTGGCCGTGGGCACGCAGCCCAACACCGAGTTTCTGGACGGCGCGCTCACGCTGGACGAGACGGGCTACATCGTGGCGGGGGAGTCGGGCCGCACGGCCATTCCCGGCGTGTACGCCGCGGGCGACGTGCGCACCAAGGCGCTGCGGCAGGTGGTCACCGCCGTGTCCGACGGCGCGGTGTGTGCGGAAGGGGCCGCGGAGTTCCTGGCGGTGTAGGCGGGCGCGGGCATCTTCTGGTATCATATATCAGTTACGCAAATCGACGCTACGACACGTGAGGACAGTCCACGCCATGCAAGAAACGGATATGCGGGAGAAGCTCGTCAAGATCATCCAGGCCTACGAGGACCTTCAGGCCAAGATGGGGGATCCGGCGGTGCTCGCCGACCAGAAGGAATACAACCGCCTTGCCAAGGAGTACGCCAGCCAGGGCCCCCTTGCCCACAAGGCAGCCGAATACGTGCAGGCGGCAGACGACTTGGCCGAGGCCAAGGAGATGCTTTCCGACCCCGACATGAAGGAGTTCGCGCAGGAGGAGATCGCCTCCATCGAATCGCGCCTCCCCGCGCTCGAGGAAGACATCAAGTTCATGCTCATCCCGTCCGACCCGGCCGACGAGAAGGACATCATCGTGGAGATCCGCGCGGCGGCCGGCGGCGACGAGGCGGCCATCTTCGCGGGCGACCTGTACAAGATGTACCAGCGCTTCGCTTCCGAGCAGGGGTGGAAGACCGAGACCATGGACGTTTCCCCCTCCGAGGCCGGCGGCTACAAGGAGATCCAGTTCAAGGTCAAGGGCGACCACGTGTACTCGGTCATGAAGTTCGAAAGCGGCGTGCACCGCGTGCAGCGCGTGCCCAAGACCGAAAGCCAGGG
>CAJFUR010000009.1 GCA_904420215.1 uncultured Eggerthellaceae bacterium | reverse complement strand
GGAAGATGATGACGGTTACACCCAGCAAGACGGGAATCACCATGAGGATTCGTTTGAGGATGTACTTGAGCACTTGCTCGTCCTTTCTTGCATGCTTCCGCGTCCCTGCGAACGGCAGGAATAAGGCCGGAATCGCTTCCGGCCGCAAGGCGCCGCCTCCTTTGCGGGGAGCGCGAACCGAATGTGATCGATGGCGATCGGTGGACGGCATGCAATCACGCCGTGGCCGCGACGGGGCCGGGGAAATGATGACATGCCGTCGTCCGGTCGAAAACGATCAAGCCACAAGTTTAACGCAACAAGGGGCACCCGACGGCGAGAAATGCCCCAGCGCATATCCTTTGCGCAAATCCCGGGTGGAAGCGTGCGAAACGCCCCGCGGCGCCCGCGGCGGGGGCTGCCGCGGGCGCCGCTGTGCGGGACTGGCCCCGTGCCATCCCGCGGCAAGCGCCCCGCAGGCGGCGGCCCACAAAAAAGGCGCCCCGTCTCCGGGGCGCCTCGGACATGCGGCGTGCGGCGCCTTATGCCTCCTTGGACACGTGCTTGAAGAACACGACTCCCGTGGGATGGTAGTAGAAGTCCTTCACCTTCGGGTTGACGCCGAGCAGGTTCTGGGAATGCGAGATGAGCACCCACGGCTGCTTCTCCGCGACCATTTCCTCGCACTGCAGGTAGATGGCGTCGCGCTCGTCGCCGTCCGGCGTGGCGAGGCCCTGCGCGATGAGCGCCTTGTACTCCTCGTCCTGCCAGTGCGCCACGTTGGTGGACCAGTTCGTGTCGGCGAGCAGGTTCATGAAGTTGTCGGGGTCGCCGTTGTCGCCGGTCCAGCCGTAGAAGCAGATGTCATACGGGTCGGTCTGCAGCTTGGTCTTGTACGTGGTCCAGTCGTACTCGACGATGTTCACGTCCACGCCGACCTCGGCCAGGTAGCCCTGGATGAGGCGGGCGAGCTCGCTGCCGCCCTTCTGGTTGTAGGGGCGGGCGGTGGTGTAGGTGATGCACTGCAGCGACGTGATGCCCTTGGCCTCGAGCGTGGCCTTGGCTGCCTCGGGGTCGTAGGCGGTCTGCTTGACGTTCTCGCAGTACGGCGCCATCCAGATGGGCATGACGGAGTTCGCCAGCGTGGCGTAGTCGCCGTAGATGGTCTGTACCATTTCCTCGACGTTGATGGCCTGGGCGATGGCCTTGCGCACCTCTTGGTCGGTGCCCACGCCCGTTTCGGTGTTGAACGCCATGTAGTTGATGGTCATGCCGTCCTCGGCGAACAGCTCGAAGCCGCCGTCGGTGATCTGGCTGACCGCAGAGGGATCGACGCTCGAGATGATGTCGCACTCGTTGTTCAGAAGCGAGGTGATGCGGGTGTTGCCTTCGGTGATGACGCGGAAGACGAGGTTCTTCGTCTTGGGGGCGTTGGCGGTGTCCCAGTACTCCTCGTTGGCGACCAGCGTGACCGAGGCGCCCTTCGTCCAGTCCACGAACTTGTAGGGGCCGGTGCCGGCGGGCTCGGCGATGGGCTGGCCGTCCGTGGCCGCCGCGATGGCCGTGGGAGAGACGATGGGGGCCGCAAGCGCCATGGCGAGGTTCTTGATGAAGGGCGTGGACGCCGCGCGCAGGGTGATCTTCACCGTGGTGGCATCGACGGCCTCCACGCTGGCCACGCCGTTTTCGGCCGCCTCCTCGCCGAACACGAACGAGGCGTAGGGCATGTCGGAGTTGCGGTTGGGTTCCAGCAGGCGCTCGATGGAGGTCTTCACGGCCTCGGCGTTGAACTCGGCGCCGTCGTGGAACTTGATGCCCTCGCGCAGCTTGATGGTGTATTCCAAGCCGTCGTCGGAAATTTCCGGCAGGTCGGTGGCCAGGCAGGGCAGCACCGAGGCGTCGGTGCGGCCGTACTGGTAGAGGCCCTCGTAGATGTTGCACGACACGACGGCCGACTCGCCGTCGTCGAAGTAGGCCGGGTCGAGCGCGCGCGGGTCGGCCGTGAGGCTGTAGGTGATGGTGTCAGACAGGCCGCTGGCCGCGCCCTCGCCGCCTTCGCCCTCGTCGCTGGGCTGTTCGCCGCCGCCACCGCCGCAGCCGGCGAGGCTGACGAGGCCGAAGCTGGCGGCCGCGCCGCCGAGCAGCTCGACGAACCGGCGCCTGCTGAACGCCGTCTTGCTTTCCTGCATGATGGTTCTCCTTCCCTCAAGCCCCGCGTTTTCCGGGGCCCTCCAGTGGGCGTTTCCGCCCTCGCCTTGCACGCGGGCGGCATTGCCGGCCCTTCCCGTGCGGTAGCATACCGTGCATACTTTAGTACAACATAGTGCCCGGAATGCCGATTTTTACGCGAACGAAACGTTTTCGTCCCGTTGCGGGCCGCGAACGGCGGCAACGGGGCCCGGCAGCCGGCAGCGGGGCCGGGGACTGCCGGGGGCCCGTGCGCGAACGGCGTTGCGTGTCGGCTGGCCAATCAGGCGCTACGGGTTGCTCCTCCTGTTTGCCGGGGAAGGGGACCTGTCTGGAATCGCCGTTCGCGCACGGGCCCACGCCCCGCCCCGCCCGGTTTCCCGGCGGGGCGGGGCGTGTTACCATGGGGGCATGGAGCTTTTCAGGGCCGAACATATCTCGGTGTCCTACCTTGCGGGCGAGCGGGACCTCCCGCTGTTCGAGGACGTGTCGTTTTCCCTAGACGGGGGCGACATCTGCGACTTGACGGGGCCTTCGGGCGCGGGCAAGTCCACGCTTCTGCGCGCCTGCGCGCTCATGATGGAGCGCACGGCGGGAGAGCTGTTTCTGGAGGGCGCGCCCGCGTCGGGGTTCAAGCCGTGCGAGTGGCGCCGGCGCGTGTGCCTGGTGCCCCAGAAGCCCTCGCTTCTGCCGGGCTCGGTGCGCGACAACCTGCTGCTTCCCTGGAAGCTGAAGGTGCGCGAGGGCGGCGGGCCGCCCGCGGACGGCGTCCTGCGCGAGCTGATGCGCCTCGCCGAGCTGGACGGGGTGGGGCTCGACCGCGACGTGGCGCGGCTTTCCGGCGGCCAGCAGGCGCGCGTCGCCCTCCTGCGCGCGTTCGCCGCCGGTCCCGAGGTCCTGCTGCTCGACGAGGTGGACGCCGCGCTCGACGACGCGTCCGCCTGCGCGGTCGGGCGCCTGACGAGGGCGCTGGTGGGGCCGCGCATGGCCTGTCTGCGCATCAGGCACCGGGCCTCCGACGGGTTCGCCGCGCGCGTGTTCGAGCTGCGCGGCGGCGCGCTTTCGTCCGCCGCGGGGCCTGCGGCGTCCGGGGACGTGCCGTGCGCCGCGGGCTTCGACCCGCGGGACTACGCGGCCGTGCAGGGCCTCGCCCACCCGTCGTTCGCGCCGGCAGGGCCGGACGCGGCCGGCCCTGCCGGCGCAGGCGCCCCGCCCGCCGCGCCCGATGCGGCCGACGGGGGGCGGCGCGCATGAGCGGCGGCGTGGTGGACATCGGCTACGTGGAGCTGTTCGCGGCGAGCGCCCTCATGCTGGTGGCGGGGGTGGTTTCGTGGAAGCTGGAGCTGGGGCAGACCCGGCGCATCGTCGTGTCGTCGGTGCGCACCTTCGTGCAGCTTCTGGCTGCGGGCTTCGTGCTCTCGTACCTGTTCCAGTACCAGACGTGGTGGCTCGTGCTGCTGGCCCTTGCCGCCATGGTGCTGGCGGCCACGCAGATAGCCACGTCGCGCGTCAAGAGTTCCATCAAGGGCCTGTGGCCGGCCGTGTTCGTGTCGCTGTTCGTCTCGTCGGTGACGGTGGGCTTCGTGGTGGTGGAGGGCGTCGTCCACGCCGATCCGTGGTACGAGGCGCGGCAGGCCATCCCCATCGTGGGCATGATCATCGGCAACGCCATGTCGGCCACGGCCGTGGCCATCGACCGCCTGTTCGCCGACATGGACGCCCGCTCCGACGAGATGTTCACGCTGGTGGCTTTGGGCGCCACAGCGAAGGAGGCGGCGCTGCCCTCGCTGAAGGCGGCCATCGGGGCGGGCATGACGCCCATTCTGGCGTCGATGTCGGCGGCGGGCATCGTCACCATCCCCGGTATGATGTCGGGCCAGCTGTTGGCCGGCGCCGACCCCCTGGCTGCCGCGAAGTACCAGATCGTGGTCATGCTCATGCTGTCGGCCGCCAACACCGTGGCCATCGTCGCGGCGTGCTTCCTGACGTACCGCCGGCGCTTTTCCGCCGGGGGATATTATGTGGACAGGGGCATCCGCGGCGATAATCCTCTATAATCGCCGGTAACCGGCTGGAAAGGAAGGCCCGCGATGCAGGGCGACAGGAAGTTTTCCCACATAACGGTCACGTCGGACGAAGACGGGGACGTGGTCGTCCAGGCGGGCGTGCGCACGGGCGCGGGCGCAGCGGACACGGCAAGGCCTGCAGACGCGGGCGCGTCCGGCGCGCCGGAGCCTGCGGAGGCGGGCGCGGAGTCCGGGGAGGCGCCTGCGGAGGACGCGGAGCCTGCTGGCGCGCCCGATGCGCCGGACGCACCCGCCGGCAACGCCGGGGCCAGTCCCGAAGGCGCGCCCGCGCGCGGGGCGGAAGGCGCCCGCGCCGCGCGGCAGGCGCGAAAGGCGGCCGTGCCGGAAGACGGCTACCGCGAGACGACGCTGGAAGACCTCGAGGACGCGCCCATGTCGAACATGCAGAAGGCCATCGTCGTGCTGGCGCTTCTGCTCATCGTCGCGGCCGTCGTGTACTACTTCGCAGTCATTCGCTAGCCGCGCCCGCCGCGGCGCGCCCGGAATCCGGAGGCGGCCCCGCGCAGGCGGGCCGCGAGTTTTTGGAAGGCAGGGTGGACCCACGATGCCCAAACACGCAGCAAACGCACCCCAAGGCACCAGCGGCGCCGACGCGCGCGACATGCCCATCGGCCTGACCGAGGCGTTCCCGCCCGTGGCCGGCGAAGACCCCGCGGATCCGGCCGCCCCCGCGGCCCCTGCGGCCGACGGGGACGCGCCCATCGGCCTCACGCAGGCGTTCCCGCCCGTGGAAGGCGGCGGGCGCCCCGCGCCGGATGCGCCGCCCCGCGCGGGGGCGGGCGCGCATGCGGGCGGGTTCGGCTACCGGGGCGACAACGAGGGCGAGTACCCCGATGCCCTGGAAAGTCTGGAGCCGCACCTCGAACCGTCCGCGCTCGTGGACGACGCCGCAGGCGTGGCGCCCGGGCCGTCCGGGCGCCACGGCAAGCCCTCCAAGGACGAGGTGCCGCCGTATTTGCGCAAGTCGCGCCGGATGCGCCGCCTGCTCATTGCGGTGGCCGTCCTTCTGGTCCTGCTCATTGCCGCGCTGGCCTACTTCACCTTCATGCTCGTGCAGGAAAGCCAGCTTCTGGCGACGCAGCAGACGCAGGCGCAGCAGGGCGCGCAGCAGGAGGTGAGTGCCCTGCAGGAAGGCGCCACCGACGACGCGGCGACCCCGGTGGAGAAGCAGACCGAGGCGCCCGACCTCGTGGCGCTTCTGGGCATGACGCAGGAGCAGGCCACCGAGGCGGTGCAGCGCGGGGCCACCTTGGCCAGCGCGCGCGAGGTGAACGAGGAGGGCAACCCCATCAAGTCCAGCGTCACGCTGGCGCTCACGTCCGAGCCTGCCGACACGCGCACGGGCACGCCCACGGTGTACTTGGGCCTGAACGAGGCCGGTGCCGTCGTTCAGGCGGGCTACTCCGCCTCCACGGCCGCGCTCGGCTACGGGACGCTCAGCTTCTCCGATGCGGTGAGAAACGAGAACATCGTGGAAAAGACGCTGCAGGAGGCCGGCATCGACGTGCCCGAGGGGTCGGTGCAGCTGCCGGAGGACAAGACGGAGTACTCCACCTACGCGAGCGACGGCACGACGCTCGTCAAGGAAAGCTGCGCGTTCTCGGGAACGGTGGACATCGGCGGCGCGCCCCACGAGTGGTCGGCGGTGCTGTCCTACGACTATTCCGCCGCGAACGCGTCGGGCAACCTGGCCGACACCATCCGCATCATCTACGTGTACATAAACGCCTAGCCCGACAAGCTCCCGGCCCGACGCAGCCGCCCCGGCCCGCCATCCCGACGGGCCGCAGGGCGGCCGCCTTGCCGAGAAAGGAAGCGCCTTGCGCCGCATCGTCCGCTTCGCCCTGTTCGTCGCCGCATGGGCGGCCTGCATCCTAGGATGCGTAGGCGTGTTCGTGCCCGTGCTGCCCACCACGCCGCTTCTGCTTCTGGCCACGTTCCTGTTCGCGAAGTCCTCGCCGCGCTGCCATGCGTGGATACGCTCCACGCGCGTGTACAAGACCTATGTCGGGGCGTTCAAGCGGGCGGGCGGCGTTCCCGCCGCCACGAAGGCGCGCATCCTTCTGGTGTCGTTCGCCGTCATGGGCGCGAGCGCATGGTTCGTGCAGAAGCCCGTGGTGTGGGCGGTGCTTGGGTGCGTCGCGCTTTTCCTGCTCTACCTGATGCTCGTGCGCATCCCCACCGTCGGCGCGGAATCGGTGCATGCCGTGCGCGAGGCCGAGCGCGCCGAATAGCCGGCGCTTCCGGGTGCCCGCCGCATGCAGGTGCAACCGTCGTGCGCGCGGGCGTGGCGGCGGGAACGCCCGCCGCGGTGCGCCCGCCGGGGGAGGGTGGCGTCCCGCCGGCGCACCGCGACCCGACCGCCGCGCCGATTGCTAGTCGCCCGTGGTCATTTGCAGCAGGTAGACTTCCTCGCGCAGGTTGGAGGCCGTGGCGCGGTCGATGCGCCCGCTTTCGCGCATGCGCTGTATCTCGTCGAGCTCCAGCCTGAGCGCCTCGGCCTCCACGTCGGCGATGCCCGCCTTGGCGCTCTCGCGCGCGGCAGCCACGCCCGCCATGCCGGCCAGCGCGCCGCCGTCCTTCCCGCCGCGCCAGATGGGGGACTCCAAGGCGGCCAGCGTCGCGCGGCTCTCGGCGATGAGCATGGCGGCGCCTTCCGCCACTTCGGCATCCGCGTCGCGCGTTTTCGGCTCCAGATAGGCGATGGCGCACTTCTCCAACTCCACCCTCACCTGCCGGTCGCGCTCGCGTTCCGTCTCGTCGGCCTGCACCTGCTGCGCCGTGCGCGTCAGGTTGCGCATGAAGCGCATGAAAGCCACCTTGGCCTTGCCCCATGCCTCGCCGAATGTGGCGTGGCGGGTGTGCGCGCGCAGAAGCAGCTTCTGGGAGCGGTCCACGATGCCGAGGTGGCGCTGCGCCTCGTCCTCGTCCAGAAGCCCCTCGGCGCGGCGCGCCTCCAGAAGCGCGCGCTGCTGCTCGAGCACGTGCGCGCGCAGCTCCACCAAACACGGCGCCGAGGTGTTCTGCCGCCGCAGGCGCTTGATGCGCTCCTCGTACTGGCGTACCACGAAGGCGGTGGCCACGGCGGTTTGGGGAGTCTGTTGCGCCTTGAGTTCGCGCACCACTGCCTCCAGCACGTCCACACTGGCCGCGTTGCCCTCCTCCCCGTCGGGAGTCTCGGGGGTCGGCGCCAGCAGGGGCACGACGAAGTTGGCCAGAAGCAGCGTGCACAGGATGACGCCCGAGGCGATGAAGATGAGCGCGCTGCGGTGGGGGAACGCCTCGCCGCTGGACAGCAGGAAGGGGATGGTCATGGCGATGGACAGCGTGACGGCGCCTTTGGGGCCGGCGAGCGTGGTCACCAGCGCCGACTTCGCCTGCGCCTTGCCGAGGCCGGCGCGGCGCCCGCCACCCGCGCGGTCTTTTTCCATCGCCTCCATGGCGAAGACCCACAGGAAGCGCACGCCCACCACCAGAGCCGTCACCAGCACCACCAGCCCCGCCAGCTCCAGCCGCGGCATCTGCCCGTGGTCCCACGTGGGCATGAGGATCTTGGGAAGCTGCAGCCCCAGCAGCACGAACACCACGCCGTTGACCACGAACACCAGCGTTTCCCACACGGTTTCGGAGGCTATCTGCAGGCGCGCGGAGGCTCCCGTGGCGCGCCGCTGCGGCAGAAGCGTCATGAGCAGCCCGGCGGCCACCACGGCCAGAATGCCGCTCACGTGGAAGCTCTCGGCCACCAGGAACACGATGAAGGGCGTGAACACCTCGAACACCACGTGCACCGTGGCGCTCTCGAAGCCCCTGCTGCGGATGAAGCGCAGGGCGAACGTGGCAACCAGCCCCAGCACCAGTCCGAGCGCGATGCCCCCGAAGAAGCTGGCGAGGAACGTGGCCGTGGCCTCCAGCAGCGAGAAGGTTCCCGTCACCGCCGCCGCAATGGCGAACTGGAAAGACACGACGCCCGAGGCGTCGTTGATGAGCGCCTCTCCGGAAAGCAGCGTCTTCTGCCGCTTGGTCAGGCTGATGTCCTTGCCCAGAGCCGTGACGGCCACGGCGTCGGTGGGGCCGAGCGCCGCGCCGATGGCGAACGCGGCGGCCAAGGGGATGGAGGGTTCTATCCAGTGCAGGACGAAGCCGACCACCAGCACCGTGGCCAGAACGAGGCCCACTGCCAAGGAGAGGATGGCGCCTTTGTTTTGCCAGAGCGCCCGCTTGTTGGCGTGCCGCGCCTCGTCGAAAAGCAATGGCGCAATGAACAGCACCAAGAACAGCTCGGGGTCCATGTTCACCTGCAGGGGCGTGCCTGCGATGACGGCGATGACGATGCCGAGGGCGATCTGCACGAGGGGCAGCGACACGCGCGGCATCATCTGGTCCAGAACCGAGGACACCAGCACGGCCCCCAGCAGCAGGAGGACGAGTTCGAGCATTTCCATGGAGGGATTTTCCTTTCGCCGGGTGGGGAGGCGTGGCTTTTCGACCGCTTCGTAGGTTTGCACAATCCCGGGCGTTTCCCGACGCCGCGGCTGAACTTTTCGCAAAACGCACACGTCCGCTGCGAAATGCCCCCTTGCGCGCGCGGCGATACGTGCTAGAATAGGCAAGCTGTTTACTCAAGCGAGGCACGGCCTCCACCTGCATCGGCGCTTCGGCTGCTGGCGGGTCGCTCGAATGGCGGCAGAGCGCATGCCCTGCCTTTGCGATGCAAGCGAACCCGCGGCTCGGCGCCGCGGGTTTTGTTTTTCCGGGGGCGCCGAGGCGCACGAGAAAGGAAGGTGAGCGCGATAGCTGCTCAAGAGCCCAGGCTCAACGAAGAGATCACGGTCCGCGAGTGCCGCCTGATCGGCTTCGACGGCACCCAGATGGGCATCTACACCACGGCGGAGGCCCAGCGGGTGGCCGACAACCAGGGGCTTGACCTGGTGGAAATCGCCCCGATGGCCGATCCTCCCGTCTGCCGCATCATGGACTACGGCAAGTTCAAGTACGAACAGGCCATCAAGGCCAAGCAGGCCCGCAAGAACCAGAGCAAGATCGAGACCAAGGAAATGAAGTTCCGCCCGAAGATCGACGTGGGCGACTACACGACCAAGAAGAAGCACGTGCTGCGCTTTTTGGACGACGGCAACAAGGTGAAGATCACCATCATGTTCCGCGGCCGCGAGATGGCTCATCCCGAGCAGGGCCTCACCATTCTGGAGCGGCTGGCCGACGACTTGAAGGACGTGGCCGTCATAGAGAACCAGCCCAAGATGGAAGGCCGCAACATGCACATGCTCATCGCCCCGCTGCCCTCGGCCGTGGCGGCGAAGAAGAAGAAAGAGAACGAAAAGAAGGAAGGGAAGGACGAGTAATGCCCAAGATGAAGACGCATCGCGGCACCGCCAAGCGGTTCCGCGTCACCGGTTCCGGCAAGATCATGCGCTCGAAGGCCTACAAGAGCCACATCATGACCAAGAAAAGCCAGAAGCGCAAGCGCAATTTCCGCCATGAAACCGAAATCGCCAAGGCCGACCAGAAGGTCGTCGCCCGCAAGCTCGGCCTTCGCTAACCGATGGGAGTGATCTGACATGTCTCGTGTGAAGCGCGCGGTCAACGCGCACAAGAAGCGCCGCACCGTCCTCAAGCGCGCCAAGGGCTACTACGGCGCGAAGTCCCGCTCCTACCGCGCCGCGAAGGAGCAGGTGCAGCATTCGCTGCAGTACATGTACCGCGACCGCCGCAACAAGAAGCGCGAAATCCGCCGCCTGTGGATCACGCGCATCAATGCGGCCGCCCGCCTGAACGGCCTTTCCTATTCCGTGTTCATGAACGGCCTGAAGAAGGCCGGCGTGCAGCTGGACCGCAAGGTGCTCTCCGACATGGCCGTGAACGACCCCGCCGCGTTCGCCGCCGTGGCGGAAGTGGCCAAGAAGGCTCTTTAGTTCCGGCGGCCTTGCCGGCCGCCGGAACTTGCCGACGCTGCGGGCGCCTCTGGCGGCGCGCTTGGCGCTCCAAGCCCTCGTCGCGTGCCAAAGCACGCTTCCTCGGGCTTTCACGCCAATCGCACTCGCCAGGGGCGCCCTCGCTGACTCACTGCGCCAACCTGTGGCTTAGTGATGTCAACCTGTGGCTTGGCGGCGAGTTGCGGCTTGCGGTGGCAACCTGCGGCTTGTCGGCGGCGACCCGAGGCTTGGTGGCGGGCTGCGGCGTTTTCGCGTTGCGCCTGTCGGCGCAACGGGTTTTGGCGCTGTGGCGCCTCGTCGGCTGTGCTCTCTGGATGAAAAACCAAAAGCCCCTCACGGGGCTTTTTTGCTTGTTGGAGGGGCGTTCGGCGGCTGCTCGATGTGGCTGCGTGCCATCGGCCTTGCTTGCGCTTGCCGAAGCGGGGTGTTCGCGGGCTTCGGCGGCTGTGGGCGCCGAACGTCGGCGCGTCCCGGCGGTTGGCGCCTGCGCCTGCGCCGTGCGGGCGCTAGCGGGCGGCTGCTTCCAGCTGCTTCTCTATGCGGCCGAACGCGCTTTCCAGTTCCTCGTCCCCGGCGTCGGGCGTCTCGTCAAGCAGGTGGCACAGCTCTTCTGCGCCGATGAGCGTGTGGTTCACGTAGGCCTCCGCCACGGCGCGGGTGCTGCCCGCAGTGCCCGCCACCACGTCGATGCCCGCGTGGCACAGCGCGTTGGCCATGTCCATCTCGATGCCGCCGCACACGAGCGCGTCCACGCCCACCTCTTGGAACATCTCGGCCAGGGCCGGCCCGGGAAGGCCGGGGTTGGGCAGGTTCTGGCATTCCGTGATGACGCCGCGGATGACGGTGTAGCACATGAAACCCGAGCAATGCCCCGCATGGGGGGACACCTCCAGCCCTTCGCTGGCCACCGCAATCCGCATAGCGTTCCTTTCGTCAAATTCGTCCAGTGAAACCATAGCGTGTTCTGGCGATTGCGTGCGCGCCCTTTCGCCCAGCGGGGAGAAATAGTAAGCTGAGCGACATGGATCACGCGAACAATCTCAACGAAACGCCCTGCGACGTCGTCGTGGTGGGCGCGGGCGTGGCGGGTGCGGCCATTGCCCGGGAACTGGCGCGCTACCGCCTGCGGGCGTGCGTGCTGGAGGCGGGAAACGACATTGCCTGCGGCGCGACGCGGGCCAACTCCGGCATCGTGCATGCCGGCTACGACCCGCTTCCGGGCACGCTGAAGGCGCGCTGCAACGCCGAAGGGTCGCGCCTGTACCCGCAATGGGCGGACGAGCTGGGCTTTTCCTATCGGCGCAACGGATCTTTGGTGCTGGCGTTCACCGACGAGGAAATGGCATGCGTGCGCTCGCTGGTGCGGCGCGCGGCGCAAAACGGCATCGACGGCGTGCGCGAGGTTTCGCCTGCGGAGCTGCGCGCCTTGGAGCCTCAGGCGAACCCCCGCGCGAAAGGCGCCCTTCTGGCCGAGACGGGCGCCATCTGCGACCCCTACGAGGTGGCCCTTTCCTGCGCCGAGCAGGCGGCGGAACACGGCGTGCGCTTCCACTTCAACGCGCGCGTGCGCGCCGTGCAGCCCTTGGACGCCCGCGATGCGCGCAGGTGGGACGAGGAGGACGCGGACGCCGCGGCTGCAGGTGCGGACGGCGCCGGCGGGGATGCCGCGCGCTCCGGCGCGTGCGCGTCCTCGGCGCGCGGGCCCTTCCGCTACGCGGTGGTCACCGAAGGCGGCGCGCGCTTCGTGGCGCGTGCGGTGGTGAACGCCGCGGGCGTGTTCGCCGACGAGGTGAACAACCTGGTGAGCGAGCGCAAGCTGCGCATCACGCCGCGCCGGGGCGAGTACTGCCTCTACGACACCGAGTGGGGCGGCGCGTTCTCGCACACCATGTTCCAGGCCCCCTCGTCTTCGGGAAAGGGCGTGCTGGTCACGCCCACCGTGCACGGAAACCTGCTCGTGGGGCCCTCCGCCGTGGAGCAGTTCTCCAAAACCGACGTGTCCACCACGGCGGAGGGCCTTTCCTTCGTCAGGGAGGCCGCCCGCAAGACGTGGGCCGGCGTGGGCACGCGCGGTCTGGTCACGAACTTCGCCGGGCTGCGCGCAAGCTGCGCGGAGGGGGACTTCGTGCTGGGCGAGGCGCCGGACGCGCCGGGCTTCTTCAACGTGGCCTGCTTCGATTCCCCCGGCCTCACGTCGGCGCCGGCCGTGGCGCGCCGGATTGCCCGCGACGTGGCGGCGCTTCTGGAGGCGCGGGAGAACCCGGAGTTCGATGCGCGCAGGAGCCCCGTGCGGCGCTTCGCGGATTTGTCCGACGCCGAGCGCGCCGCCGCCATCGCCGCCGACGCGCGGTGGGGGCACGTGGTGTGCCGCTGCTGCGAGGTGGCCGAGGCCGAGCTGGTGGCCGCCCTGCACGGGCCGCTGCCCGTGCTGTCGCTCGACGCGCTGAAGTGGCGCACGCGCGCCATGATGGGCCGCTGCCATGCCGGGTTCTGCTCGCCGGAAGTGGTGAAGATAGTCGCGCGCGAGACGGGGATGCCGCCGCAGGCGCTCGACAAGCGCGGCGTGGCCTCGCCCGTGGTGGTGGACGCGCGGCGCGACTACGTGGAGCTGGTGCGCCGCGGGGACGCGGCGGCGGATGCGCGCGCGGCGGGGAGCGCGGCCGAGCCTGCGGGTTCGGGCGGGCAGGCCGCAGGCGCGCCCGCCGCGCTGCGCCGCGAGCGCGTGGACGTGGCAGTGGTGGGCGGCGGCGCGGCGGGCATGGCCGCGGCGCATGCGGCGGCCGCGGCGGGCGCGCGCGTGCTTTTGGTGGACCGCGAGGCGCGGCTGGGCGGCATCCTGAAGCAGTGCATCCACAACGGCTTCGGCCTGCACCGCTTCGGCGTGGAGCTGACCGGCCCCGAATACGCCGCCCGCGAGGCGGCGGCCTTGGAGGCGCCCGCCGCCGGCGGGGTGTCGGTGCTTGCGGGCGCGTCGGCCATGCGCATCGACGCGCATGCGGGCGAAGGCGGCGCGCACGTGGTGGCCGCCGTGGGCGAGGACGGCGCGGTTGCGGTGGAGGCGCGCGCGGTGGTGCTTGCCACCGGCTCGCGCGAGCGGGGGCTGGGCGCGCTCGACGTGGCGGGAAGCCGCCCGGCGGGCGTGCATTCGGCCGGCAGCGCCCAGAACTTCATGAACCTGCAGGGCTGTTTGCCCGGGCGGCGCGTGGTGGTGCTGGGGTCGGGCGACATCGGGCTCATCATGGCGCGCCGCATGGTGTGCCAAGGGGCGCAGGTGGTGGGCGTATACGAGATCATGCCGCACCCCTCGGGGCTGCGCCGCAACATCGTGCAGTGCCTCGACGACTTCGGCATTCCCCTGCACCTGAGTTCCACCGTCGTGCGGCTGGAGGGCGAGGGGCGCCTGAGCGCGGTGTACGTGGCGCGCGTGGACCCCGATACCCGGCAGGTGGTTCCCGGCACCGAGGAGCGCGTCGCGTGCGACACCCTGCTCCTTTCGGTGGGGCTTCTGCCCGAGAACGAGGTGGCGAAGACGGCGGGCGTGCAGCTGGACGAGGCCACGGGCGGCCCGCGCGTGGACAACCGCCTGCGCACGAACGTGGAGGGCATCTTCGCCTGCGGAAACGCGCTGCACATCCACGACCTGGTGGACTATGCGTCCGCCGAGGGCGAGTTGGCCGGACGCGCCGCGGCGGCGTGCGCGCTTGCGGGGCGGGGCGGGCCGGCGGGCGACGCTGCAGACGGCGCCGGGGCTGCTGCCGCCGGCGATGCTCCGGCCGACGCGGGCGCCCCGGCCGCGGGCGCCCCGGCCGGCGCGGGTGCCGACGTCCCGGCTGGGAGCGGCGTTCTTGCCGGCGCCTCCGATGCCGCCCCGGCGGCTTCCTCCGGCTTTGCCGCCGCGCCTGCGGTGCCGGTGGTGGCGGGCGCGGACGTGCGCGGCGTGGTGCCGCAGGTCATCGCGCGCTCGACGCGCGCCGACGAGGGCGTGTCGCTGTCTTTCCGGGTGGCGCGCGCCATCCGCAACCCCCGGTTCGTCGTGGAGGGCATCGACGGCGACGGGCACGTGCGCGAACTGTGCAAGGCGAAGGCGCTGGTTGCCGTGCCGGCCGAAATGGTGCAGGTCAACTTGGCGGGCATCGACGTGTCGGGGCTTTCCGCCGTGCGCGTGAGCGCCGCAGGCGGCCCGCTCGAGCCGGAGGAGGCGGGCGGGGCCGGCGCGCGGCGCCGCGAAATGGGAGGGGGAGCGGACTAGATGCAGGTAGCCACCGAGATAACCACGTTCACCTGCATTTGCTGCCCGCTCGGCTGCAGGCTCGAGGTGTCCTTCGACGAGGCGGGGGAGGCGGAGGTGGAGGGCCACTCGTGCGCGCGCGGCGCGTCCTACGCCGTGCTCGAGGCCACCGCCCCCGCGCGCATGGTGACGGCGCTTGCACAGGTGGAGGGCCGCTTGGAGCCGGCGAGCGTGAAGACCGCCTCCCCCGTGCCGAAAGGGCGCGTGCCCGAGGTGCTCGACGCCCTGCGCCGCCTGCGCGTGGCGCCCCCGGTGCACGCCGGCGACGTGCTGCTGGCGAACGTGTGCGCCACCGGCGTGGACGTGGTGGCCACCAAGGACATCGCGTAGGCGATGCCATGCCATGCTGGAACCGGCGCCTGGGTGGCGTTGTCCAAGCCGGTTTTCCACTTCGTCTCTGCCAAAGTGGCACCCGATTGCGACCCTTATGCGCTCTCGTGCGGAAAATCGCAATCCGGTGTCATGGGGGGGATGATGCGAACAGGGAAACCCCACCTGTGCCGTGCGCTTGCCCGTTAAACGTGCGATTCGGGTTATGTTTCAACATGTCGATCTGCACAAGCCGCATTTTGGGAATCGACATATTGAAATATCGTTGAAAGGAGGCGATCTGACTCGTCAAGCCGTCCTGCCTCATGTAATATGCTTGCGTCTCGGTCTTTCTCTTTTTGAGGTCTTCGATGGGGAATTGCAATTGCGTTCGTGTGTCGGCAGACAGCCCATCTATCTCATCGCTCTTGGCAACAAGTTCTTCAAGGATCGCTTAAAAAGCATGAGCTTCAAAATCTGCCCCGTCCTTCATCTCCTTTGCCTATTTTCCGCAATTTCCTTCCAGTCCCCATACATGCGATTTCGTTGTGTTCATAATTCTTGCCTAGCATTACGACATTGCCATCGGCATCTTCAGATAACCAATCTTGCTGTCTTCCCCAATTCCTCTCTGCTCATCGGAATCAGCCTGTCTCTAAATGCCACTTGGTAGCTGACGACATCAATCAGCCCCTTGTCTTCGCTTTCGATGGTTTGTCCATCTGGTAGCATCGATAGACCATCGGGCAATTCGTTTGCAAAAGGCAATACGGTAACATCGCTGCCTTTTTCGCGATAAATCACGTTTGCGAGCAGAATCTGGCCTGTTCCAAATATTGGATGAATAACCGTCATTCCGGGAAGAATAATCGGCGGTTCGACATTGACGAATTGCTCTGCGTTTCTTATGCGCGCAACTTCGGACGCGACGGTTCGCTCTATGTACGCTTTCCAATCAGGGCCATTTAGGGCATCGCGTCTGGCGATGCTGCTTGCTATCAACTCCCTTATCTTCGCGGGCTCTGCCGAATCGGATTCAAACATGGCTGTGAAGTGTTCCCTGAATTGGCTCAACGTCAAGGGAAGGATATTCAGCCTCCTCTTGCTATTTTCCTTGTCGTACCAAACTCCATGCCTGAACGTCTCCGCCGTATTGGTATCTATCTTCGTTGCGACGAACAAACCGTAAACGGGACAACTCGCGGTATCCATGGCATCCGATACATGGCGCCGCACAGGCTCTCCCTCCATCGCTTCTTGTCTGGAAGACGTTGACATTGATGCCTCTGTGACGAGCATGAAGTCTTCATGCTCGCAATAAAGGTCGCCCCGTCCTCCGCCAGCTGTGTTCACCGGCAGGAAGTCTGAGTCGATATTGAATCCTCTCACTTCGTATGGGCTGGTGATCATATGATCAATGGCCAACTCGGCACGCCACAGTATCCATTCAAGGTATGCCGGCAGCTCGTCCTTCGGCACCTCAATTCTCTTTTCTTCGTCCTCCTCGTTGCTGACACCGCCTCCTTTTTCAATGAGGCGCATGTACTCCACGATTTCGCGCCATTCGTTTCTCTGCCTATCCGCATAGGCGAGCTCGTTCGTGAGTTGGAGTTCTTCCTCGATTCGTAGACGCGCAATGTTTACGCCGACATCCGTGTCGAGAGCCAAATCGCTAATGTCATAGAAAACGCCTTGTGCCTTAGCGAGTTTTTCGACACTTGCGAGTAGTTCTCTGGCAGTCTCGAAGTCATCGCTTGGCAGCGGTGCACCCGCAGCCAACAGTTTGAGTGCATCAAGAAGGTTCATGCTGCTCACAGTGTCTTTGGCAAGCTTCTCGGCCAACGCGTGCTTGGTCGGTGCGATAATAAGGCCTCTGCCTTTGCGCTGAAGCACGCCCGTTATGCGCAGATAGCGCATGTTCATATCTGAGTAGTCAAAGAAGTTGCCGATCTTCTTGGGGTAGCTCTTTCCGCGTCTCTTGATCTCGTTCCTGTCGAACACGCGCTTCGACGGTGCCTTTGACCTTCTTTCGCGAAGATCGAGGATGCTATCCACGACATAGCCGATATCGTAGGTCGGGTCTGTCGTGTGCCCCCAAAGCGCAAACTCGGTTCTCGTCAGTTCGCTGGTTCCGATTCTCTTCTCTAACTCTAGCATCACTGCGAGTACCCATCTGAGAGGAGAGAACAGCTTGTTCTTGCTGGTCGTGGTCGGCGTCTGCTCTACGCTCATTGCCCGCAAGAAGCATTCTTGCTGAGCCGAGTAGGTATCTGCCCGCAGAAACGAGTAGCCGAAGGGCGTGATTTGCCCAATCGCACCCAAATCCTTTTGGTTGCCAACGGTTTGAGTGATCTTTGGGTATATCAGTCCATTTCGCTCGAACATGAGCCGCCATTTTCTGGCATGACTGCCGGACGCATCCTTGCCGGGCTTGTTGTTGATCACACCATGCTCAGAAAGATACCTTGTGAATGGGACATCGTTCTTGCCGTCAACCAGTTGTCCCACGAAAGGTGACTGTGCATATAACCTGAAACCCTCGAATATGCGTGTGGGATTTCGCAACCCCGTGTTGCCAATTAGCCAAATATCAATGCTCTCGTCATCCATGCTTAATATCCTATGAACAGGTATTCCTTCACTTTGTTTCTATGCGTCTTTGCATTGGTCTGGTTGCCGAATCCGTATGTGTAATCAAGAGGTATCACATCGACGTGCTTCTTGCGTCTAGAGAGCATCGACACCATGGTCTCCCGATCGGGCAGGCAATTCGAGGAGTATGAGACTGCTATCACCGAATCGGCATAGCGTTCAAAAAGCTCGTCGAAGGCTTCCTCCGCACCTGTCTCAGTTGAGAATGGAGTTGGATACGATTTGAACTTCTTCGTTTTGGTGCATTCCTGAATCTCCACACCCTGCCAGTCGCGAGCAAGCCCCTCTACGAAGTGATACCTCCTCACATATTCATTGTCGGAGTTCTTCGAATAGTAGGGAGGGTCTATGTAGACGAGATCGACATGATCGACCTTTAGAGCTAAGGCATCGCCTTGCACCGAAACGTTTGCCTGTCCGTTGTCGAATACCGCATTGTTAATAGCTTCTACCGCTTCCAAGAATTGCTCTTCCATGCTCAGTTGTAGGTCTCTGCGTCCATCGTCGTAGCGATGCCCCGTATAGGAGAAGATACCCCTCGGTCTCTTTTTCGTGCATGCCCTTATGAGCGCCATCATGGCTACTGCCCTTTTGTATTCGTTGTCCAACTGCTTGATGTTGGCGCGTATATTGTCGATGCATTCGTTTTCGGTATCGGTGTAGTAAAGTCCCTTGAATGTATTGGCAACGAAGCCGTCGCTCGTTCCGGTGGATTGCAGTAGTTCTTCAGCTTCTGCCTTCGAGAGTGTTGTTCCATTGTTTTCTATGAGTGCTTTGGAAAATGTAGATGACATCCACATGTAGTCGTTGCTTGTCACTCTCAGCCCTTGCGCCTTGAACATATAGCCGACGACACCGGAGCCAGAGAAAAGGTCGACGGCGCTTTTCGGGTTGAATCTCTCCACCGCTTTCCATATGGGGACAAGCAGTTTCCTTTTGGAACCCATATAGCGAGTCTGTGGGTATTTCTGCACCTGCATGCTCATGGCGCTTGCTGCGGTCCGCTCGGGCACGATGTCCACGATTACATCCTCGCCGTTCCGACCGTTTCCCCGGCAGTTGACATGACGTCGTGTTTGCACGATGGTCATCGGGTAATCCCTGTAGAGTTCGGCAACTAACGGGTGGTTTGAATTGGTCAGTATGACCTTGCATCCTCGCGCTTCGAGTTCCTTTATAGTCTCTGCAAGTTCGCGATGGTCTTTCTCGTGGAACTGCTCCTTGGTATACCGTTTGAAGTCGCCGGATGGAGTAACGGGAAGATATGGCGGATCCAGGAAAACGAAATCACCCTCCCTCCCATTTTCTCTTAGAACGTCGCGATAGTCGCCACATATGATTTGCGCATTCCTGAGCGCTTCCGATGCGGCGCGCAAGGTGGGTGCGTCGCAAATGTTTGGCCTTTTGTAACCCCCAAAAGGGGTGTTGAACTTTCCTTGCTTGTTTACGCGGTAAAGGCCGTTAAAGCAGGTGCGGTTGAGATATATCGTTCTTGCTGCCGCTTCGGCCTTTGAAAGCTTCCTCCAGTCCTGTTCGCGTACAGCATAGAACATCTCCTTCTCGTTTTTATACTCGTCAAGTCGCCCTATTACTCCATCAGCATTCTCTGCAATCTGCTTGTACATGTTGATCAACTCGGGATTGCTGTCGGCTATGATGGCCGAACTCGGCCGGACGGCGAAGAACAAGGCTCCTCCCCCGAAGAAAGGCTCGATGTACCGTTCATATTTTTCGGGCATGCGGGGAATTAGATCATCGAGCAATTGGGTCTTCCCACCTGCCCATTTCAATACAGGTTTGATTCTTTTGATCCGAGCGTTCTTAGGCATGTCCTACAACTCCCAGCCCCATCGATCGATCCCATTAAACACTTTTGAAGCTTAACCCTAACCTGCGATTTCATGCACTAGGATCGCAATCCAGTGCCACTCTGAGACGGTACGTTTCGGGCGGAATGCGAAAAGGCCGGAAGCGTGTACTTCCGGCCTTGTGGTTTCTGGTAGCTCCGACCGGGTTCGAACCGGCGACCTCCGCCTTGAAAGGGCGGCGTCCTAACCGCTAGACGACGGAGCCGTTTTCCGCCCCCGAAGGGACAACCCGAACATTATTGCAAAGAGGGACGCGTTTTGCAAGCGCCTATTTGTGGGCATTGTGGGCATTTCGTCCGCGCCGCGGGAGGGCGCGCGTGCGCGCCGCAAGCGGGCGGCGGCCTATTCGGCGCGGGCGGTTGGCTCCGGTTGCCGTGCGGTCCGTTCGGCTGTGAGGGAGGAGCGGGCTGCGCCGACCCGACGGGGCGTCTTGCCCCCGTCGGCCGCAACGGGTGGTTGCGCGCCGGTGCCGGAGGGACGCAACCGCTCCCACAAGTCGCCCATCTTTCGCGCTATCGGGCCGACCAGTAGCGCTGCTGCCACGGTTCCCTCGCGCACGCCTTCCAGGTGCCCCAATCCCGCAAAAGACACGATGCAGGCAGTTGCGACGAGCGTCACGTCGAACCCCACCTTCATGGTGCCGAACTTGACGGGCAGGGCTTTGCACAGGGCCAGCACTGCGCCCTCGCCGGCCAGCACGACCACGCCCGCCCTCACTTCAAGGCTCACGCCCGCGCCCACCAGCGCGGTGCCGACCAGACACAGGATCCACTGCTGGACGTAGCCGGCGTGCGTCACGCCCTGCAGCGCCCAGACGCCGAAGTCGGTCAGGAAGCCGAACAGGAAGGCGACGGGAAGCTGCAGCAGCTGTATCGGCCGGTAGTCCTTGCGCAGCACGAGTATCTGAAACGCGATGAAGGCGCAGTGCATGAGGATGGTGGCGGTTCCCACGGAAAGTGGGGTGCACAGGCTTGCGACGTAGGGCAGGCTGGAAATGGGCGAGGTTCCCAAGTCCGCCTTGATGGAGAAGGCGATGCCGAAAGCCATGACGACGAGGCCTGCCAGGAACGCCGCATACCTTTTCGCCATGGAGGCGGGCGGCGTGCGCGGCGTGACTTCTTTTGGTGCGGCCATGCTTTTCTCCTTGGTCGAGACGCCCTGCTTTGGTTGAGACGCCCTGCTCTCAAGGAGGCCAATTCGAAGTTGCCCGTGCAATGGGGTCGAGGTCGTCGCCCGTGCGCGCCCGTCTGGCACGCCGTTTTGATTTCGAAGCAAGTATGACGCATCGGCGGGCTTCCCGCCGCGCGTTTTCGCTGCCTTTTCGGGGAAAGGCGCATTTGCCGCCGCGGAGACGAAGGGCGCCTGTGCCGCAGGGGGGCGCCCGCCGCACTGCCGCCCGCCGCGCCGCTGTCCATCGCGCCGCCATCCGCCATGCCGCCGCGCGCCGCGCTCATTTGCGGCGATTTTCCGGCAACGGGGACGCGAGGGGGCGAAAGGGGGATCGGATGCGCTAAGATGAAGGACATGATCCGAGACGAAGCGGCCGCGCCGCGCCAATCCCACACGCCTTTTGCCCCTGTCGTTGCGGCAGGGGGCGCTGCCGCCGTCCCCGCTGCGGACGGGGACGCGCTTGCGGGCGCCGCGGGAACGGCGGGGGGTGCCGCGGCCCCGCCTGCGCCCCTCGTCCCGGCGCCCGCCGACGGGGCCGCCTTGGCCGCGTCCGGCGTCCCGTCTGCAGTTGCCGCCGCCTTGGCCGCGCCCGACGGGGCGGCCGGCGGTTCCGGGGCGGCCCCCGCCGAAGCCCCCCGCACCACCGTCGTGGTGGTGCACGCCTCGGTGGGGTCGGGGCACCGCAGCGCCGCGAACGCCGTGTCCCAGGCACTCGAGCTGCTGCGCGACACGTCCGACGCGTCCTTGCGCGCCGGCGTGGAGGTGCCCGCCGACCTGGACGTGGAGGTGCTCGACATCCTGGACTTCGGGCGCATCAGGTTCGACGGCGACAAGACGGCGTCCATGTTCACGGGCGCCACGCGTCCCATCTACGACCTCACGTGGCGCTACACCTTCACGGGGCGTCTTCTGTGGGGCGGCGGCACCGTGTGGTCGCGCGTGATGTTCCCCGCCTTCACGGAGTACGTGCGCACCGTGCGCCCTTTGGCCGTGGTGTGCACGCACATCACGGCCGCGAACGTGGCCGTGGGCGCGCGGATGCTCACCGGCGACGACTTCCCCATCGTGTGCGTGCCCACCGACTACGAGACGGAGGGGCTGTGGCCCCACCTGCAGACCGACCTGTTCTGCGTGGCGACCGAGTCGATGGCCGAGACGCTGCGTCCGCGCAAGGTGCCCGAGGACCGCATCCGCATCACCGGCATCCCCACGCGCCCGGCGTTCCGCGAGACGCACGACAAGCGCGCCGTGCGGGAGGCGCGCGGGCTTCCGCAGGACAAGCGCGTCGTGCTGGCGCTGGCGGGCGCCTACCTGCCGCGCCCCTACGTGCACTTCCGCGAGGCGCTCGACCGCCTGCTGCCGTACTTGCACTCCCTTGAGGGCATGCACGTGGTGTTCGTGGCGGGAAGCGACGACGAATACGCGCGCCACCTGCGCCGGGAATGCGCGGATCTGGGGCTGGGAAACGTCACGGTGCTGGGCTACGTGGAGGACATGGCGGCACTCATGGCCGCAAGCGACCTGGTCATCTGCAAGTCGGGCGGCCTGACCGTGACGGAATGCCTGTGCGCGCAGGTGCCCATGGTCCTTCTGGGGAAGGCCTACGGGCAGGAGAAGGCCAACGTGACCATGCTGACGTCCACGGGGGCGGCCATGCACGTGACCACGTGGCGCGAGTTGCTTGACGCGCTGCGCCACATCGATCGCAACCCGGCGAGCGCCGAGGCCATGCTCGTGAACGGGGCGTTCCTGCGCCGCCCCGACGCCTCGCTCGACATCGCGCGCGCCGCCTTGGAGCTTGCGCGCGCGGGGGCGGACGGCCGGCCGGCCCGGCGCCGGCGGTTCATGCAGTTCTATTGGGGGCGCAAGCCCGCCCACACGCGCTGACGCCCCCGCGGGCCGGCGCGCAACCCTTTCGAAAGGAATCACGTCACACCTATGAACACTTTCAACGAACTCGGCCTGTCCGAGCAGGCGCTTGCCGCCGTCGCGCGGTTGGGCTACGAATGCCCCACGCCGGTGCAAAAGCAGGCCATTCCCCTGGTGCTTGCGGGCCGCGACCTCATTGCCGCCGCCAAGACCGGCACGGGCAAGACCGCGGCGTTCTCGCTGCCTGCCATGGACGGCCTCGGGCACGCGAAGGGCAAGCAGGGGCCGCTCATGCTGGTGGTCACGCCCACGCGCGAGTTGGCCCAGCAGATCGGCGAGGTGTGCGGCGCCATTGCCGCCTCCACCCGCCACCGCATTCTCACGGTGGTGGGCGGGCTTTCCTACGAACCCCAGATCAAGCGCCTGAAAAGCGGCGTGGACGTGCTCATTGCCACGCCGGGGCGGCTGATAGACCTCATGGAGCAGCGCGCCGTGCGCCTGGGCGACGTGGGCGTGCTGGTGCTGGACGAGGCCGACCGCATGCTGGACATGGGCTTCTGGCCGTCCGTGAAGAAGATCGTGGCCGCCACCCCCCAGACGCGCCAGACGCTCCTGTTCTCGGCGACCATTGACCGCTCCGTGAAGGAGAGCGTCGGCACGCTTCTGCGCGACCCCGCCGTCGTGGAGATCGCCCACAAGGGCGAGACGGCCGACACGGTGGAGCAGTACATCGTGCGGGTGCCCCATGCGCTCAAGCCCGACCTTCTGCGCGCCGTGCTGCAGGAGCGCGGGTCGCAGCGCGTCATGGTGTTCGCCCGCACGCGCAGCCGCGCCGACGCCGCCTGCCGCCGCCTCAAGCGCGCCGGCTTCACGGCCGAGGCCATCCATTCCGACCGCAGCCAGAACCAGCGCCGCCGCGCGCTGGACAACTTCGCGGCGGGCACGACCGACGTGCTGGTGGCCACCGACGTGCTGGCGCGCGGCATAGACGTGGAGGAAGTGAGCTACGTGGTCAACTACGACTTGCCCACGCAGCCGGAAGACTACGTGCACCGCATCGGGCGCACCGGGCGCGCGGGCGCGAGCGGGTGCGCCATCTCGTTCGTGAGCCCCGAGACGGAAGGCGCGCTGCGCGACATAGAGAAGTTCGTCAAGCGGAGCATACCCGAGATGGAGGTGCCCGGTTTCGACGCGGAGGAAGCCGCCGCCGCGGCTGCCGCGCGCGCCACGCGCGCGAACGCGCGCAGGGACCCCGAGCTGGCGCAGGCCGCGCGCGAGCTGGCGCGCAAGGAGCGCCGCCGCGCGAAGGCGCGGGAAGAGGCGCAGGACGCCGCGCGCGAGGGGCGCGGCGGCGCGCAGGCTGCGCAGGACAAGGCCGCGGCCGCCGGCGCGCGGGGCAAGGGCGGCGCGGCTGGCGCGGGCGCGAAAGCCGCTCGCGGCAGCGCGGCGCAGCGCAAGAAGGCGTCCCCGCAGGGTGGCGCTTCTCGGCCGCCGCGCAAGAAGGGCGGCGCGCGCGGGGCGAAGGCGCCCCAAGGCGGCGCCCCGGCGCATCCCGGCGCCGACGTGCGTCCCGGCCGGGCGCACCGCGCCGCGCTCGCCAAGCGCCGCCGCAGCCGGTAGCGCGTGGGGGAGGCGCGTCGGAGGACGTTGGGAGAGGGCGCCGCGGCGCACCCCGCGCCGCCCGTGGCCCCGCGCCCTGCGACATGCCCGCCGGCGGCGGAGGCTGCGGCGTTTCCGCTGCGTTGCGGGGCACGCCCGCGCGGCGCATTGCGGCGCGGTGGCCTATAATGTCCCCATGGGAGAAAACGAAGCGAACATGCACGACGTGATCCTGCTGCCGACGCAGGGGCAGGTTCTGGAATTCCGCAAGCGCGCCGCGCACGGCGGTGTGGCCGCGCCCGCGTCCCCCGGCGAGTCCGCGCCTGCCCCGTCCTGCAAGGGCGACCCGCTTTTCGGCGTGGCGGTGTCCACCTTCGATGCGTGGGTGGCCGACCTGTGGGAGCTGCACGGCGACGGCCGCGTCCTCGTTTCCCCCATGGAGCGGCAGCTGGCCATGGCGGCGGCGTTCGAGCGGGAGGGCCTTGCCGCCGCCTTCGCGGGTGCGGAAGCCCCGGGGTGCGCCGGCGGGGCTTGGGAGTGCGGCAACGCGGCCCCGGCGGAAGGCGCGCCCCCGGGCGGCCCCGCGCATGGCGGCGTGCCCGCCGGCACGGTGGCGCTGGCCGCGCGCTGCGCCCGCGAGGGCGCGGGCCTGCGGGAGTTCGACGAGGCCGTGGCCGCCGCGCGCGAAGGGCGCGCCGGCGCGGCGCCGGGGGCGCTCGCGCCGGCGGAGGAGGCCCTGCTTGCGGGCGTGGCGGCGTACTTCGACGTGCTGGATGGCCTGGGGCTGGTGGAGCAGGGCGCGGCGCTGCCGCTGCTTGCCGGGGCGCTTTCGCGCGGGCGGGAGGTGCGGGTGCTCGCCGAGGGGTTCCCCCCGCCCACCCTGCAGCAGCGGCGGTTCTTCGAGGCCTGCCCCCAGCTGCGTCTTGCGTGGCGCGAGGCGCCGGGGGCCGGCGGCATCGGGCGCCCGCCGGAGGGCGTGCGGGTGCGCTTCGCCTTTCCCGCAGGGCGCTATGCGCGTCCGCTCCTTCTGACGGACTTGGCACGCTCGCTGCGCGAAGACGGGTGCGCGCGCACGGTGCTCGCCTGCGCCGATGCGGCGGGAACCTACGAGGCTCTTGCCCCGGCGCTCGAGCGCGAGGGCGTGGCGTGCTCCCTGCGCACGCGCGTGCGGTTTCCCGACACCGACTTCGGACGCGTCCTGTTCGCGCTGCACCGGCTTGCGGCGGACGGGGCGCCTTCCCGCGAGGACTTGGTGGACGCGCTCTATTCTCCGCTTCTGGGGCTTCCCGCCGCGCAGGTGCGGCGCATCGACGCGCGCCTGCGCGGCGACCGGTTGGCCGACGTCCGGCAGGAGTGCGCGGCGCTGCGCGCGGCGGGCGGGACGTTCTCGTATCTGGAGGATTTGGCTTGCGACCCCGAGGCGGTGGTGGTGGCCGGCGCGCTGGAGGACGCCGTCCGCGCGCTGCCCGGCGTGTCCGAGGCGTACCGCCGCGAGCAGCTGGGCGCGCTCGGGTGCGCGCGCGAGGCGTTTTCGGCCGCTTGCCGCTTGGGCCTGGGCGCCGGCGCCTGCATGGCGGCGCTGGAGGCGGCCTCGGTGGACGTTTCGCGCACGGGGCCTTTGGGCGCGGGCGCGCCGCGTGGGGCGGCGGGGGTTTCCGAAGGCGTGCTCGTGTGCGACCGCGAACGCGCCGCCGCGCTGCCCGCGCGCTCGTGCGACGCGCTCGTGCTCTGCGACATGACGAGCGCGAGCTGGCCCGTGGCCGACCGCGAGGACGCGGGCGACGCGCTTTTCGCCAAGCTGGGCCTGCACCCCGCCGACGACGCCCTTGCCCGCGCGCGGCGCACGTTCGCGGCGCTCGAGGCCGTGCCGGCGCGGCAGCTGGTGGTGGAGCGGTGCCTGTTCGACGCCGCGGCCGAGCCCACCTATCCCGCCATGGTGGTGGAGGAGCTGGTGGACTGCTACCGCGACGACCCCGCGGCCACCGACGACATCGACAACCCCTACGCGCTTCCGCCCGTTCTGCGGGAGGGGCTGGTCGAGCGCGGCGAGGAGTGCCTGGGCGAGAACCTTGCCGCCTCGCGCGCCCCGCGCCCCGTGGAGGCCCGCGTCCCGCGCCCCGCGCCGGGGGAGGTGCGGCCCGAACGCCGGGGGCTGGTGGTGCTGCCGCGCGGGGGGAGGGAAGGCGGCGAGACGTGCCTTTCGGCCTCGCAGATAGAAAGCTACCTGGCATGCCCCTACCTGTGGTTCGTGCAGCGCCGCCTGCGCGTGCAGCCGCTCGACGAGGAGTTCGGGCCGCTGCAGATGGGCGATTTCGCCCACCACGCCCTCGAGGGCTTCTACCGCGCGTTCTGGGAGCGCACCGGGGCGCGCAAGGTGGGGCCGCAGACGCTGGGGGAGGCGCGCGCCGTCATGGGGGAGGTGCTTGCCGCACAGCGGGCCCTGCAGCCCTCGCTCAAGCCCGCCGACAACCGTCTGGTGCCCATAGGCGAGCTGGAGGCGCGCGAGATGGACGCCCTTGAGGCGCGCCTGATGGGCTATCTGGACTTCGAGGCGCAGCTGCTGCCGGGCTTCCGTCCCGCGCACCTGGAGTACGAGGTGGGCGTGCGCGAGCGCGTGGAATACGCCGGCGTGCGGCTGGTGGGCAAGGTGGACCGCATCGACGTGGACGACGCGGGGCACGCGGTGGTCATCGACTACAAAGGCTCGCTTTCGGCAGACTACGAGTTTGCCGGCGGCGCGGCGCAGGCGGCGGGCGCGGGCGGCCCGGAGGGCGCCGGGGGTGCGGCGGATGCGGGCGCCGGGGGCGCCGGGGGCGCGCCCTGCGTGCCCGCGAAGGTGCAGACGCTCGTGTACGCGCAGGTGGTGCGCCGCCTGCTGGGGCTCGACGTGGTGGGCGCGCTGTACGTGTGCTACGGGCGCGAGCCGCGCCTGGCGGGCGCCTACGACGCGCGCGTGCTGGAAACGCCGCACCTGCCGAACATGCGCCACGCGCGCTGCGCCTGCCTGCCGGAAGGCGAAGGCTCGTTCGCGAGCCTTCTGGACGCCACGGAACGCCGCGCGGCGCAGGCGGTGCGCGCGCTTCTGTCCGGCGAGGTGAACCCGGCGCCCGCGGGGCCTTCGTCCTGCACGTGGTGCCCGGTTTCGTCCTGCGCGTGGAGGGAGGGCCGATGACGCTCAAGCCGGGGCAGGTCAAGTGCATCCATACGCTCGACGCGTCGCTGGCGGTTTCGGCGGGCGCGGGCAGCGGCAAGACGTTCACGCTCACGCGCCGCATCGTGCACGCGCTCTCGAGCGGCGCGGTGGAGGACATCGGCCGCGTGCTGGCCATCACGTTCACCTCCAAGGCCGCCGCCGAGCTGAAGTCGCGCATCAAGGGGGCGCTGCGCGCCGAGGGCATGGTGGAGCAGGCCCTCAAGGTGGACTCGGCGTGGATTTCCACCATCCACGGCATGTGCGCCCGCATCCTGCGCGCCCATGCGCTGGAAGTGGGCATCGACCCGGCGTTTTGCGTCTTGGGCGAGGCGGAGGCGGCCCCGCTTCTGGACGCCGCCGTGGACGAAGTGCTTGCGGGCGTGGGCGACGTGGTGGTGCCTGCGGGGCTGGACGCCCTGTTCGCCGAATACCCCGCCCGCTCGCACGGCCCGCGCGGGGGCGGGTCGGTGGACGACATGGTGCGCGCGCTGGCGTGCAAGGCGTCGGCGAACGTGCGCGGGATGGACGCGGTGGAGCTGCCGCGCGCGGTGGCGCCCGAGGCGCTGGTGCGGCGCATGGTGGAGGCGGCCGAGGGCCTGATGGAAGCGGCGGGCGGGCAGAAGCCCGGCAAGCGGCGCGACGAGCTTCTGGCGGGCACGGCCGCCGCGCTCGAGGCGTGCGCGCAGGCGCAGGCGTCCGGCGCGGTGGCCTTGGGCGAAGTGGACGCCTTGGGACTTCTGGGGCGCTTTCCCGTGCCCGGGCGGGGCTTCGGCACGCCGGAGTTCAAGGCCTACGCGCAGGAGGTGGCGCGCGAGTACGGGGAAGTGGCGGCCGAGGCGCGCTTCGGCGGCGCCGTGGCGCTTCTGCGCGACGTGTGCGCCCTCGCCGGGCAGGTGCTTGCCGCCTACCGCCGACGCAAGCGGCAGGCGGGCGGCCTTGACAACGACGATTTGCTGGTGGAGACGGCGCGCGCCTTCGAGCGCCATCCCGCCTTGGCGGCGGAGTACGCCGAACGCTTCCAGCTGGTGATGGTGGACGAGTTCCAAGACACCGACCAGCTTCAGGTGGACATGATCAAGCGCATGGCGGGCAGCGCCTGCGAGCGTTTGTGCACGGTGGGCGACGCGCAGCAGAGCATCTACCGCTTCCGTGGCGCGGACGTGTCGGTCTACCACCGCCACGTGGACGAGGTGCGCCGCGCGAACCCCGAGGGGGTCATCCTGCTTCCGGACAACTTCCGCAGCCATGCCGACGTGCTGGCCTTCGTGGACCGCGTCTTCGAACAGCCGCAGGCGTTCGGCAGCTCGTTCATGTCGCTTTCCGCCGCGCGCGACGAGGCGCGCGTGGCGCACCCCTTCAAAGGGGAAGGCGCGCGCATCGACGTGCAGCTGGTCACGCGCCCGCAGCGCGGCGTGCCTGCCGACGAGGCGTGCCGCGTGGCCGCCCGGGGCATCGCGCGGCGGTTCGCGGACTGGCGCGCGGCGGGCCACGCCCCCGGCGAAATGGTGCTCCTTCTGGGATCCACCGCGCGCGCGGACACGTATGCGGACGAGCTGCGCCGCGCGGGGTTCGCGTGCGTGGTGGTGAAGGGATCGCTGTTCAACCGCGCGCCCGAGGTGCAGCTCATGGTGCGCCTTGCGCAGGCGCTGGAAAACCCGCTGGACGCGCTGGCGCTTTTCGAGGTGCTCTCGAGCGAGATGTTCGCACTTTCGGCCGACGACTTCCTGACGCTTTCCACGGTGCGCGACGGGCAGTCCGGCACGCTGCGCCGCCGCGCGCTCGCCCTCGGGCTCGCGGAGGCGGCGGGCGAGGGGGGCGCGGAGGGCGCGCTGGGAGCGACGGAGGTGTCGGGGACGTCGGGGACGGCTGCGGGCGCAGGGGAGGTGCCGGAGGCGCCCGCGTTCGCGCAGGTCGGCGTTGCGCCTGCGGCGGAGGTTGGTGCGCCCCCGGAGCTTCCCGGCGGCGCCGGCGTGGCGGCAAGCGCGCGGCTGCGGCATGCCGCGCGCATCGTGGAGAAGGCGCTGCGCTGCGTGGGGCGCCTGCCCGTTTCCGCCGTCATGGAGGGCGTGGTGCGGGACTCCGGCTGGTTTTCGCGGCTGGAGGCGCAGGGCGCGGAGGGCCAGGCGCGCGCCGCGAACGTGCTCAAGGCCATCCGCATGGTGGAGGACGAGGAGCGCGCCCGCGCGGCGGGCGCGGCCAGCGTGGCGGCGCGGTTCGCCGAGCGCGTGCGCATAGCCCGGGAGGCGCCGGGCGCGCTTGCGGCCGAGGGTGGCGACTTCGTGCGCATCATGACCGTGCATGCGAGCAAGGGCCTGGAGTTCCCGTTGGTGGCGGTGGCCGAACTGGAACAGGGCGGCGCGCGGGCCGACCGGCTTCTGCTGGAGGGCGTGAACGGCACCCTGTACGCGTCGCTCGACCGGGGCAACGCGGTGGCGGGCGCGAAGGAGTCCTCGCTCGTGGCGAAGTGCGCGCGGGAGGCGTTCGGTTGCGAGGGGCTTTCCGAGGAGGAGCTGGCACGCAAGGTGGAGGACTGCCCGAGCGCGGGGGCGCGCCGCGCGGCCATGCGCGCCCTTTCGGCGGCCGCCGAGGAGCAGGAGACGCGCCGGCTTCTGTACGTGGCGCTCACGCGGGCCAAGGAGGCGCTGGTCGTGTCGCTTTCCGGCAAGAGGTCGAAGGACAACCCGTCGGGCGCGAAGGGCATTGCCGCCGACGTCCAGTCGGCCCTGTGCGGGCCGGGCGGCACTTTCCCCGAGGGGCGTGCGGCCTTCGACTTCGGCGGCTCGCGCCCCGCCGCGTTCGAGCGCGTGGACTTGGGCGCGCAGGAGGGCGCGGGCGAGGCCGGCGGCGTGCCGGCGGACGGCGCCGCCGCGGGCGGGGGCGCCGTGGATGGCGTTGCCGCGACAGGCGATGTGGACACACTTGCGTCCGGGGGCGTGGATGCGCCTGTTGCCGCCGCCATCGGCGGCAACGGCAGCGGCAACAGCGGCAACAGCGGCGATGCCGCCGACGCGTTTATCGACCTCTATGCCATCGACGACTGGGCGGTTCGGTGGGACCTGCCGCTGCCTTCGCTGCGGGAGGACGTGTTCAGCTATTCGTCCCTTGCCGCGGCAGGCGGCGCGGATGCGCCGGAGGGGCCGGGCGCGGCCGACGGGTGGCCGGACGCATCCGCGCCGGACGATGCCCCTGCGGCAGCGGCCGCTGGCGGGGCGCCCGCCGCCGCGCCCGACGACGACGCGGCGTGGGCGGCCATTGGTGCGAGCCTTTCGGCCGACGCGGCGGCCACCGACCTGGGCACGGCGTTCCACCGGCTGGCGCAGCACGCCGTCTGCATGCGGGAGGAAAGCGGCGCGCTCGCGCGGCCCGACGCGGAGCGCGTGGAGGCGCTGTGCGAAAGCTGCCGGCTTGCGCCCGGACAGCGCGCGCGCCTTCGCGCGGCGCTCGACCGCTGGTTCTCATCGTCGGTGGCGGCCCGCGTGGCGCGCTTCGCGGACGTGCGCGCGGAGGTCCCCTTCTTCCAGGCGGTGCGCGACGGTTCCCAGACGGCGTACCTCGAAGGTGAGATAGACCTTCTGGCCACCGACGGCACGGGTGCGGGGCGCGCGCTGGTGGTGGACTACAAGACCGGGGGCCAGCCCGACGAGGACGCGGCCCGCGTGCGCGAGAAGCACCGGCTGCAGGCCGCCTGCTACGCCTACGTGGTGCTGCTGCAGGGCCACGACGAGGTGGAGGCCGTGTTCGTGCGCGTGGAACAGCCGGATGCGGAAAACCTCGCCGAGCCGCAGTGCGTGCGCTACCGCTTCGCGGCCGACGACGTCCCCGCCCTCGAAGCCGCCATCCTCGCCGCCCGCCACGCCGCGCAGCCGTGACGGCCGGGAATGCGGGAACGGGAGCGGGCTGGGTTTGACCCCCTTGCCGTCGAACCCGGAGCGAGCGCGTCGGGCCGCGCACGTGCGACAGGAGGCGCGTCGGGTTGCGCATGTGCGACGGAGAGAAACGGGGAATGGAAAAAATTCAGCCCCTGAGAAAAGGGGCTGAAGTGGTTGCCTATGGCTCCCCGGGTAGGATTCGAACCTACAACCCTCCGGTTAACAGCCGGATGCTCTGCCGTTGAGCTACCGAGGAATATTCGGTTGCGCCTGATTGCGCAAGTGGTTATTATACCGGAACCTTTCGGTTTGGCAATACCGAAATGCGCAGGGAGCCGAAATTTCTCCCGCACGCAGAGGCGTCGGGCGTTGCCGCCCGCCGTGGCAGGCGAGGCGTCGGGACGCCAGGCGTGGCGCTGCCTGCGTCGGTGGTGGATGGCGATGGGAAAAGGCGCCGCGGCACCGGGCGGCGGGTGCTCTGCGGGACGGCCCTCCCGCCACTTTTTTGGCGATTCCCGCATGTACCGTGGCCCTTTGGCGGTCGAAAGCGGCCGATGTCCTGCAAAGGGGCAGGTCGGGATTCTTCATTGCCGAGTTCGGGTGCGCGCGATGTCGGGAATCGGCGAAAAAGTGGCGGGAAGTCCCGACTGCGGGGGTATGTGGGCGGCCTGTCCCGCGACGGGCCGCCTTTCGGCGGCCTGCTCTGCAAAGCGCCTCTTGGCAAAGGGCGGGCATTTGGGATAGAATAGCGGGGCGCTTTCGGCGGGCGCTACGGCGCACCCGCCCCGTGCATGCGCGTGGGCCCTTAGCTCAATGGCGGAGCAGGGGACTCATAATCCCTTGGTTGCAGGTTCGAGTCCTGCAGGGCCCACCAAGAAAACGCGAGGCCGGAAGCCTAGTTGCTTCCGGCCTCTTTGCGTCCACGGCGCGTTGCGACCAGAAACCGGTCGAAAATGGCACAGGTTTTCCCCGATTGCGAACCTGCGGCCCGTTTCCTCGGCCTGCCCCGTGTTCCATGACCCCCCATTTTCCTGATTGGCAAACGGCTTCTTTCTCGGCTTTCCGGCTCTCTTGCGGGGCGCGCGGCTGCAGAGGGCGCTTCCAACGACCTGTCGGCTGCCGTGTCCCGTGCCGCTTCCTTCCTCCCCCGGTGCTGTGCCATGTCTGCCACGCCTGTCCACCATTCCGCATCCTTTCGAAGAAATTCCCCGTTTTCGAAATTCCCTGCAACGATTGCGCGGGCATGTCCGAATATATTCCATGAAGGAGGTGAGGCGGTGGAACGGGAAGCCGAGGGCGCTGCGCGCGACGCGCGGCGCGACGCGCGGTGGGTGCGCGCCGCCTGCAGGCGCGGCTCGCGCGCGGCGGCCGAGAAGCTCGTGGGCGCCTACTACGACGAGATCTACGTGTTCGCCTACCGGCAGACCGGCTGCAAGGAGGACGCCCTCGACCTCACGCAGGGCATCTTCATGGCGGCGCTGCGCTCGCTTCCCACGTTCGACCGCAGGAAGGCGTCGTTTCGCACGTGGCTGTACCGGGTTGCCGCCAACAAGGCCATCGACGCCCGCCGCCGCGCGCGTCCCGCCGCCGTGCCGCTCGACGGCGTGGAGGTGCCCGCCTCGGGGGACTTCTCGGCGCAGGTGCGCAACCGGCTTTTCGTGGAGCAGGTGGAGGCGTTCGTCTCCACGCTCGACCCCCGCGCGCAGGCCGTGTTCAGATTGCGCCTGTTTGCCGAGAAGAGCTTCCCGGAAATCGCCGAGACGCTGGGGCAGAGCGAGTCGGCGGTGAAGTCGCAGTACTACCGGCTGGTGAAGAGGCTGAGAGAGGAGTTCGGTGCGCATGAGTGACTGGGAGCGTCCCCCGTTGCCGACGGAGGGGGAGAAAAGCCGCCTGATCGCGGCTGCGGTGGAGGCCGCGCTGCCGCCGCGGGCCAGCGCGCCCGCGCGGCTTTCGCGCACGCTGCACGCGCTCGGCCTGCCCATGCTGTTCTTCGGCATGGCGGACTGCCTGTTTCTGGCCGTGGCGGCAACGCTCGCATGCCTTGCGCCGGTGGGCTACGTGGCGGCGCACGAGGGGCAGCTGGCGCCGCTTTTGTTCCTGTTCTCGCCGTTTCTGTATGCGGCGCTCACGCTCCTTTCGCTGTGGAAGGAGCGCATGGACGGCACGTGGGAGTGGCGCCGCTCCTGCCGCCTGCCTTTCCGGGCGGTCGCGGCGCTGCGCATGCTCGTCTTCGGCGCGGCGTCGGCGGCGGCGAGCGTTGCGGCGAACCTGTGGCTGTGGGGCGTGCAGGGACAGGAGGCCCCCCTGGCAGGGATGCTCGGCGTGTCGTTTTCCAGTCTGTTCTTCTATGCCGCTCTGTCGTTGGCGTGCCAGCGCGCGCGCCGGCTTGGCGCGCTTTTCGCCGCGCCGGCCGCGTGGTGCGCGCTCGGCGCGGCGCTGGCGGCGTGGGAGGGGGCCGACGCCGTTGTGCTGAATGCCCCGATTGCGGTGTTTGTGCTGGTGGTGGGCGCGTCGTTCGCGCTTTGCCTGTGGGAGTTCGGGCGCTTTGCCGCCTGGCCGGGGGAAGGGGGCCTTCGCTATGCTTTCCGTTGAGCACGTGACGAAGCGGTTCGGGGCGTTCACCGCCTTGGAGGACGTGTCGCTTTCGTTCTCCCCGGGCGTGTACGGCCTTCTGGCGCCGAACGGGGCGGGGAAGACTACGCTCATCAAGATGCTGGCCACGCTTCTGTTCCCCACCTCGGGGCAGATACTGTGGAACGGCGAGGACATTGCGTCTTTGGGCGAGGCGTACCGGGCGCGCCTGGGGTATTTGCCCCAGGAGTTCGGCTACTACCCCGGCTACACCCCCCGGAAGTTCCTGCGCTACGTCGCCGCGCTGCAGTGCGTGCCGCGCAGGGAGGCGGACGCGCGCATAGACGGGCTGCTTGCCACCGTGGGGATTGCCGACGTGGCCGACAAGAAGATGCGCCAGTTCTCCGGCGGCATGCTGCAGCGGGTGGGCATTGCGCAGGCCATGGTGAACGACCCGGAGATCCTGATCCTGGACGAGCCGACGGCGGGCCTCGATCCGCGCGAGCGCGTGCGGTTCCGCAACCTTGTCCATTCGCTGGCCGACGCGCGCATCGTCATCCTGTCCACGCACATCGTCTCCGACATCGAGACCATAGCGGGGCGCATCGTGATGCTGCGCGACCGCCGGCTGCTGTGTTGCGACACCGCGGCGGGCATCTGCGCGCAGCTCGAGGGCAAGGTGTTTGAAGTGCCCGCCGGCGCGCCTCTTGCGCCGGGGCAGTTCCTGCTGAGCGAGCGGGAGGGCGCGGCGGGGCCCGTCCTGCGCGTGGCGTGCGACGAGCCGCCCGCCGACGGCGTGCCCGTGCCCGCCGGCCTGGAGGACGCGTTTCTGTACGTGTACCGGGACGCCGAGGAAGGGAGCCGGGGGATTTCGGCGCGGCCGGCGGCCGGGAAGGGCCGTCGCAAAGGCGGGCGCGGGCATGTGGACGGCGGCGGCGCGCGTGCGGGCGCGGCAGGCGGCGGCATGGGCGCGCGTGCGGACGCGGGGGGCGCGGAAGGGGGCCGGCCGTGAGGCTTGCGGGCTGCGAGCTGCGCAAGCTCGCCTGCCTGCCTGCGCTCTGGGCGTTTCTGGCGCTGTGCCTTGCCTTCAACGGGCTTCTGGTTGCCACGTCCCCGTCGGGCCGCGGCGCCTTCAACGCCGCGGGCGCGGTGACGGCCGACTTGGGGCAGCGGGTGGATGCCGCCTTCTTGGATTCGCTCGCCGCGCGCTGCGCCGCGCGGGCGCAGGGCGCGGAGGCCTTCAACGCCGCGGGCGCGGGAACCGCCGTGGGCGCGCAGGACGCGGGGACCGCCGGGGAGGCCGGGAGTGCGGGGGATGCGGCGGCTGCCGATGCTGGGAACGCGACGACCGGCGACGCCGGGGATGCAGCGGCTGCCGGGAGCGCCGGGGCCGCAGCGGCCGCAGGCGCCGGGGAGGCCGGGAGCGCCGCTGCCGCGGCCCCGGCGCGCGACGAGGAGGCGCTGCTTGCGGCCGCGCGCTCGATGGAGGACCTTTACGCGGGCTACGACGTGGAAGAGGAGCTTGCGGGCTTCTACGCCGCGCGGGTGGAGGCGTCGCCCTGGGCGGTCCAGATGATGCGGTGGAAGTACGCGCAGATGCAGCCGCGGGTGGAGCATCTCGCGCACGTGCAGGCCGACTGGGACCTGTACGCGGGGCCTTCGACCCACGACGCCCACCAGTTCCTGTTCGGCACGCTGCTTTCGGCAGTGGTGGGCGAGGCGTGCCTGTGCGCGATGCTCGCCATGGTATACCTCGTGGGATACGAGTTCCAGCACCGCACGGAACAGGTTGCCTACGCCTCGCGCACGGGAAGGCGGCTTGCCTGCGGCAAGGTGGCGGCGGGCCTTCTGGCGGGCATGGCGTGCTACGCGCTTCTGGCCGCCGCCACGCTGGGCGGGTTCTTCCTCGCGTGGGACTGGCCCCACATGATGGGCGCCAGCGTCTCGAGCCAGTGGAACTACTGGGTGGAGTCGATGGTCGCCCGCCCGTTCCTCACGTGGGCCGACTTCACGGTGGGGCAGTACCTTGCGGCGTGCTCGGCCTTGGGTGCGGCGCTGGTGGCGGCATGTGGCCTGATGGCGGCCGCGTGCGGCATGCTGGCGAGAAACGGGTACGCCGCCGCGCTCGCGCTCGCGCTGCTCTGCACGGGCGCGCTGGCCGCGCGGATGGCGTTCGCGTCGGCGGAGTGGTGGCCGGCGTACTACGCCGCCATGCTGCTGCCCACCAACGTGTGGCTTTCCGCGCCCGCGTGGTTCACCGAAGGGGGGCTTTCGGCCATCGTGCCGTGGCAGGAGAGCGTGGGCGCGGGCTTCGGCGTGGCCCTTTTCGGGCTGGCGTGCGTGTTGGCCGCGCGTCGCTTCGGGAGAAAGGACATCGTGTCATGGAACTCCTAGGGCAGGAGCTGCGCAAGATCTGGCGGCCGGGACTGGTGGCGTGCATAGCGGCGCTGGGCGTGCTGTACTACCTGCTGTTTCCCAGCTTCCTGATTGGGCATTTCAACAACGGGGCCACCGCCCAGGCGGACTACGACCTCGCGGCGGGCTGGGTGGCGCGCTTCGGGCCCACCATGGAGCCGGAGGAGCGCGCGCAGCTGGACGCGCAGCTGGCGGCGGAGCAGGAGGAGTTCGGCCGCATGGCCGCGGCCCTTCCCGCGGCCTCCGGGGCCGGCCTTGCGGACTTCGACGCCTTCGAGGCGTTTCGCGAGGCCCACTACGCTGCGGCCTCGCAGGAGGCGACCCCGCAGCAGGCGGAGGCGTTCCAGGCGGAAGAAGCCCTGATCTGGGAAGTCATGGACAACACCAATTTCTTCGTCATCCAGCAACTGCAATCGTTCATGGACTGCTACGACTCCGCCGCGCAGCGCCTGCCGGCGCAAGACGCGGAAGCCTCTCCTTACACGCCCGCGCAGCAGGCGCGCATCGCCGAGCTGGAGGCCGGCGCGCGGGGGTACCTGCCGTGGCACGTGCGGGAAAACACGGCGGCCTACGGGTCGTGGCTGGCGGTGTGGACGGTGCTTTCCGTGGTGCTGCTGCTGTCGCCGACGCTGGTGCGCGACCGCCTGCACCGGGTGAGGCCGCTGCAGTGGGCCTCGCGGCGCGGGCGGGGCGCCGTGGACGTGCAGATGGCAGCAGGCATGCTCTCGGCGCTGGTGCTTTCCGGTGCGAACCTCGCGGTGTACGGGGCCCTGTTCGCTTCGTGCGGCCCCCTCGCGTTTGCGGAGTGCCCCCTGTACAGCTGGGTCTGGGGCGGGTACGCGTGGTTCGATTGGACGTTCGGGCAGTACTTGGCAGTGCTTGCGGCGCTGCTTGTTGCGCTGGGGCTTGCCGCGGGGGCGGCGGCGCTGTTCCTCTCGCGGTTCAGCGGCAGCTACGTGGCCATGCTGTTGAAGGCGCTGCCCCTGTTCGTGGCGCTGGGGGCGCTGTTCGGGGCGTGGCTTCTCGACGGGCCCTTCTACTTCAAGCTCCCGTATGCGCAGGCGGCCTCCTTCGTGCCCGCCGGCACGGAGTTCGCGTGTGCCGGCGTGCTGCTGGCGGCGTGCGTGGCGCTCGTCGTGGGCGCCTGTGCGGTGCAGCGCCGCCGGGAGTTGCTTGCGTAGCCGCCGGCAGGAGCGTCCGGCACATGCCGGCGCGCCGCCCGATGACGGCATGCGGGGCCGGGCGGCGCGGGCACGCGCGCGCGGGGCGCACGCACATGCGGGGCGGCGGCTGCGGCTGCGCCCCGGCGGGGCGGCGGTGGCGCGGGGTGCATGCGTGCGCGGGGCGGCGGAGGGCGCCCCGCGCGGTCAGTACACCATGCCCATGGCCTCGCGCACTTCGCCCAAGGTCTCGTTGGCTATCTCGTTCGCGCGGCGGTTGCCCTCGTGGATGACGTCCTTGATGTAGTCCAGGTCCTGCTCGAAGGCGGCGCGTTTCTCGCGGTGGGGGGCCAGAAAGCCGTTCACGCACTCGGTCACGTAGGCCTTGAGCGCGCCGGAGCCGCCTTCGCCTATCTCGGCCGCGATGTCTTCCTCGGTGCGCCCGCTGGTGAGTGCCGCCGTGGTCAGCAGGGCGGCCACGCCGGGGCGGTTCTCCTTGTCGAAGGTGATGGCGCGCTCGGAGTCGGTGCGGCTCTTCTTGATCAGCTTGGCGGTCTCCTCGGGCGTGGCGCCCAGCATGATGGAGTTGCCGTAGCTCTTCGACATCTTGCGCCCGTCGAGGCCGGGGATTTCTATGGCGTCGGACAGGATGCCCACCGGCTCGCGGAACACGCGCCCGTAGCGCTTGTTGAAGCGCCGCGCGATCTGGCGGGTGACCTCGATGTGCGGCAGCTGGTCCTTGCCCACGGGCACGATGTTGCTCTTGCAGAACAGGATGTCGCAGGCTTGGTGCACGGGGTAGGTGAGCAGAAGCCCCGTGAGTTCGTGGCCGCTGGCCTCCTGCTCGGCCTTCACGGTGGGGTTGCGCTCGAGTTCCGCCTCGGACACCAGCGAGAGGAACGGCAGCATGAGCTGGTTCAAGGCCGGCACCGCCGAATGCGTGAAGATGGTGGTCTTCGCGGGGTCGATGCCGGCGGCCAGGTAGTCCATCACCATGTTGTACACGTTGTCCTGTATGTGCTCGGTGGTGTCGCGGTCGGTGATGACCTGGTAGTCGGCAATGAGCACGAGCGAATCGACGCCGGCGTCCTGCATGTGCACGCGGTTCAGGATGCTGCCGAAGTAGTGGCCCAGATGGAGCCTGCCCGTGGGGCGGTCGCCGGTGAGCATGCGGTACTTGCCGGGGTTTTCGGCGATGTCGGCGCGCGTCTCGTTGCTGCGCTTGAGGTTGGCTTCGAAGCTTTCGGTGCTCATGGAGTCTCTTTCCGTCGTTTCGGCGCTTTGCCGCCTGCGCGTTTTCCGTTGCCCGCGCGGCGCGCGGGGCCTGCCGCCGGCGCGGCGCGCTGCGGGCATCGCGCACTAGTATAGCGGTTTTCCGCCGCGCGCGGACGCGGATCGTGCGTAATGCGTGTCGCCCAAGTTGCCCAGCATGCTATGTTTTCCGCCGCGCGCGGACGCGGATCGCGCGGGTTGTGGCGGCGGGCTCTGCGCTCGGGCACGGCGGGGGGCGCGCAACCGCGGGTGCGGGTCGTCCGCGAACACGTTCACGACGGCAACTCGGGTGCGACGGGGGCGCGCGACCGCGGGCGCGCGCGTGGCGGCCGGCCGGGCGCGGTGCCTGGGCGATGCGCGTCCTCGGCGCGCCGGCCGGGATTGCGCGGCGTGGGTGGCGGGCCGGGATCCTTGCGGGCGGGCTGCGCCGGGCCAACCGGGTGGGAAGCCTGCCGAGGCGCGTCCGCCGTCGGGGGCTTGCGGCGGGCGGGCGGCGGTGGCGGCGTTCGTGTGGGGGATGTGGGTTTTCTTGAAACTCGCCGAAATCGACCCTTGCGCTTGCGGCCCGGTACCGGTACAATACTTTGGCACCGAACGGAGCGGCGGTTTTTTGATCGCCTGCCGCCGGGAAACATGGTCGCTTGGCTCAGCGGGAGAGCATCGCCTTCACACGGCGGGGGTCACAGGTTCAAATCCTGTAGCGACCACCATGAAACAGCAGGTCAGAAGTCTTTTGCTTCTGACCTTTTTCTTTGCCAGCGGCATTTTTGCGCAGGCGCGGCGCCGGCCATTGGCGCCGGCCCGCCTTCGCGCCGGCCTGCATCTCCGAGGCCCGCCCTCGCATCCCCGCTCCCGCCAGCATGCGTTCGCGCCTCTCCCTTCCGTGCGGAACGTAACCCATAGGTTACGTTGACCGGAGCCGCAACCTTTATTTTCCTGCGCTGTGCAGGACAAATCACGACTGATATTCGAATTTTCCGGCTGTTACAATACAGGCGACGGGCAAGGCGGACGCTTGCGGGGAGCGCGACCGCCCACTCGGGCCCTTTATCGGATTCCGCCTTGCCCCTGGCGAAAAGCGCCTTCCCCGCGCCGCGCATACCGCTCGTAGGCGCGGGTCACTTCGAGTTCGTATTCCTTGCGCGTTCCCTTCACCACCGTGTCGAGGATGAGCCCCGAGGCGAAGCAGAGCACCCCCACGAATACCAGGGCCACGGCCAGAAGCGCGCTCGGCAGCTTGGGCACCAACCCCGTGGCCGCGAACTCCACCACCACAGGCACGCCGGCAATCAGGCCCAGCACGCAGAACGCGAGCGCAAGCCAGCTGAAAAGCGCGAGCGGGCGGTAGTCCTTGAACAGCGACAGGATGGTGAGCAGCACCTTCGTGCCATCGGAGAACGTGGAGAGCTTCGAGACGCTGCCCTCGGGCCGGTCGCGGTAGTCGATGGGCACCTCGGCGATGCGCCAGCGCTTGTCCACAGCGTGGATGGAAAGCTCCGTTTCTATCTCGAAGCCGGGGGAGAGCACCGGCATGGTCTTGGCGAACACGGCGTTGAACGCGCGGTAGCCCGTCATGACGTCCTTGAACTCGAAGCCGTACAGGAGCTTGATGAGCCGGCGCACGAGGTTGTTGCCGAAACCGTGGAAGGCCCGGTCGTTCTCCTGGCCGTAGGTGCCATTCGAGAGGCGGTCGCCCACGCACATGTCGGCCTCATCGGCCAGAAGGGGGGCGAGCAGCGCCGGCGCGGCTTCGGCGGGGTAGGTGTCGTCGCCGTCCACCATGACGTAGTAGTCGGCGTCTATGTCGCGCAGCATCTGGCGCACCACGTTGCCCTTGCCTTGCCGGCGCTCGGTGCGCACGATGGCGCCGTGCGCGGCCGCTATGCGCCCGGTGCCGTCCGACGAGTTGTTGTCGTACACGTAGACGGCGGCCCCGGGCAGCGCGGCGCGGAAGTCGTCCACCACCTTGCCGATGGTCGGGGCCTCGTTGTAGCAGGGTACGAGCACGGCCACCGAGGGCATGCCGCCTTCCGGGGCGCTTGCGGCGTCATGCGCGCCGGCGTCCGGGGCCTGGGCGGCCTGGGCGGCCCCGGTGGGCGGCAAGGCGGCGGGGCTTGCGGCGTCCGCCGCCTGGGCGGGCGTGCCGGGGGCGGGGCTTGCGGTTTCGCGGTTCACGGGCGGGTCTCCTTGCTGCGCCGCCCCGCGTCCTTGCCGCGGCTTCGGCTTGGGGAAGCCGCGGGCGATGGGCTGCGGGGCGCCTGCGCGTTTCGGGCAACGTGAAGCTCCATGCTACCCGATGAGGGTTCGCCGCGCCACCCGCCGTGCGCCGAATCCTCCGAATCCGGAAAACGCCGGCGCCTTGCGGATCCGGCGCGCAGGGAGCGCGGCGCACGGGGCGGGCGTTCTCGCGCCGCGCCCTCTCCAGGCTGCGCGCCCGCGAAAGACGCAGCCTCCGCGCTTGCCCGTGCCCGTGTGGCCCTGGAAGCGCCCGCCGTGGCGGGTTGCGCCTTCCTGCGCGTCTGCCCCTGCTCCGTGCGCCCCGCGAAACGGGGCGGCCCGCCCGTCGGTTCCGGGCGTGGCCGCCGCGCCCGCATGCTTGCCCTGCGCGCCCGCAAATGGCCGACGCGTGCGCGCGGAGGACATCGGACGGTGAACGACCCGTTTCCCGCCGGTCAAGTGGCGGCATGCGCCGCGGCGGTAGAATTGGCCGGGACGACGTGGCCGAGGAGGTGCCGGACGGGTTGAAAGCGCATGCTGCAGCGAACAGGCGCTCCCTTGCCTTTCCCATTGCGGTGGCGTGCCTGACCGCCGCCCTTCTTGCGGTGATCGTGCTTCTGGCGGCGCACTTCGCCGCCGGGGCCTCCGCGGCGCAGGCCGAAGGCGCGGGGGCGGCCGTGCGGGAGCAGGTGCCCGCACGCGGCGGCGCCGTGGCGGCCGTTTCCGCAGGCGGGCGGCCCGCTGCGTCCAAGGTGCAGGCGCAGGCGTCCCTTCCGGTCGATCCCGCCATGGGGGGCCTGGTGGCCGCGGCGGTGCTGGCGGCCGTCATCTGCGCGGTCTTCGTGGCGTTCTACCGCATGGCGTCCCGCAGCGAGCGGCGCCTCGCCGACGAGTGCGGCCGCGCCGAAGAGGCCCTGTCGCGCGCCCGCGACGCGAGCTCGGCGAAAAGCGAATTCCTCTCGCGCATGTCCCATGAGATACGCACGCCCCTGAACGGCATCATGGGCATGACGGCCATCGCGCAGCGCAGCCTCGGCGACGACGAGAAGGTGCGCGCGTGCCTGAACGAGGTGGAGGCATCGTCCCGCCACCTGCTCTCGCTGGTGAACGACGTGCTGGACATGAGCAAGGTGGAAAGCGGCAAGTTGGGGCTTTCCCTGCGCCCCTTCGACGTGCGGGCGTTCGTGGCGGCGCAGGACGCCCACTTCGCCGCGCAGGCGCGCGAGCGGGGGATAGCCTACTGCTCGCAGGTGGCCGAAGACGTGCCGCCTTTGCTGGAGGGGGACGTCCTGCGCCTGGGGCAGGTCGTCTACAACCTCGTGGGCAACGCGCTCAAGTTCACCGGCGCCGGCGGGCGGGTGGCCCTGCGCCTCCAAGTTGCGGAAGGACCCGGCGGTGGGGAGCCGGGGGCGCCTGAGACGGCATCCGGCGCGGCGGGCGGGCAGGCGCAGTGGCTCCGCCTTTCCGTGGAGGACACGGGCTGCGGCATCCATCCGGAGAACGTGGAGCGCATATTCGACTCGTTCGAGCAAGAGGACGACCAGGTTGCCCGCCTGCACGGCGGCACCGGCCTCGGGCTTGCCATCACGAAGCGGCTGGTCGAGCTGATGGGTGGCGCCATTGGGGTGGAAAGCGAGGTGGGGCGGGGTTCCGTCTTCTCCGCAGTGCTGCCCTTCGGCGCCTGTGCGCCCGAAGCCGCCGACGCCCCGGCAGGCGGCGCGACCGCGGCCGGGGTCGCGCCGGCGTGCGCCATGCCCGAAGCCGCCGGCGTTCCGACGCCCGAAACGCCCGAAGCAGCCGACGCCCCGGCGAACGTGCCGCCCGAAGCCGGTTCTGCGCCCGCGCCCGCCAGCGCCTCGGCCAGTGCTCCCGCTTCCGGGCAGGACTCCACCCCGCGCCCCACCCAATGCCCCGCTCCCGCCCGTCCCGCCGCCCTCGGCGCGCACGGGCCGCTTGTCGGGAGGCGGCTGCTCGTGGTGGAGGACACGCCGCTCAATTTGGAAATCGCCCGCGAGCTTCTGGAGATGGGCGGCGCGCGCGTGGAAACGGCGACGGACGGCCGCGAGGCGCTGGCGCGGTTCTCCGCGTCGCCTCCGGGGCATTTCGACGCGGTGCTCATGGACGTGCAGATGCCGGTCATGGACGGCTACGAGGCCACCGAGGCGCTGCGCGCGCTCGCGCGGCCCGATGCGCGCACGGTTCCCGTCATCGCCCTGACGGCGCGGGCGTTTCGGCAGGACGAGGCGGAGAGCCTTTCGCATGGAATGGATGGGCATATCAGCAAACCCCTTGATGCGCGCACGATTTATGACACAATAAACGGGTTTCTGGACGAATAGCCGCCCGGCGCGCGCCCCGTGCGCCCTGCAGGCGGGCAGGCGGGGAAGCGGGTGCGCATGCGGAGGCTTCTTGCACAGATCATGAAGTTCGGCGTGGTGGGCGCGGTGGCGTTCGTCATCGACTACGGCCTGCTGGCGCTTCTGACCGAGGCGTTCGGCGTCAACTACCTTCTCAGCGCCACCGTGTCGTTCACCGTTTCCGTGGCGTTCAACTATGCGGCGTCCATGCGTTACGTGTTCCGGCACAAGGAGGGCATGAGCCGCCGGCGCGAGTTCGCCGTGTTCGTGGTGCTTTCGGTCGTTGGCCTGGGGATCAACAACGCGTGCATGTGGGCGGGCGTGGAATGGCTGGGCATCCACTACCTCGTGGTGAAGATAGTCGCCACGTTTCTGGTCATGGTGTGGAACTTCGTGACCCGCAAGAAGTTTCTCGACGCCGGCGAGGCCGGCGCGGACGACGACGAGGCCGAGGGAGCCGAGGGCGCGGAAACTCGCAATTGATGCGCCTGTGCGAACCGTGTGCCGTTCGCTGTCCTTGTGCACATATACCCCTATGGGTATACGCACCGCTCGCCTGGAGAAAAAACCGCTAACCGACCAGGGAAAAGGGAGAAGGTTATGAGACGCGCGACGGGCCGGGAAAACGGGCCGCAGGTTCGCAATCGGGAAAAGCCCGTGTCATTTTCAGGGTTTCTGGTCACAATGCGCCCTGGACGAAAAGAGGCCGGAAGCAACCAGACTTCCGGCCTCGCGTTTTCGTGGTGCCCTTGACAGGATTCGAACCTGCGGCTTTCTGCTCCGGAGGCAGACGCTCTATCCCCTGAGCTACAAGGGCACGGCTGTGCATTATACGCCATCGCCGTCAAAACGGGAACCCGCCACAACTCTTGCAGAATTCACCACCTGCCGGCCTGTCGATTTGCCTCGGCACCGCGCCGCGCGTGCGTCACGGCGGTTCATGGCCTGCAACCGAGCCCAGCCGGCGCGTCGGCCGTCCTTGCCGCGTCAGGCTTCGGGGAACGCGACGGGTGGCTGGCATTCCACATGTCGCCCTATGACCTTCTCCATCCAGACCACGTTGTACCATCGGCCGAACTTGTGCCCGCACGCGTGGAACTCGCCCACGCGCTCGAAGCCCATGTGGGCATGGAATCCCAGGCTTCTTTCGTCCAGATACTCGTCGGGCGACTCTGGGCGCGCCACGCAGGCGTAGAGGTTCGTCACGCCCATCTCCCGCAGTCTTTCCCCGAGTGCTTCGTAGAGCCGCCTGCCCCAGCCGCGCCCCCGTGCGTCCGGGTGGAGGTACACCGTCGTCTCGCACGACCAGTCGTAGGCTTTGCGCGCCGAGAGGGGGCCCGCATAGGCGAAGCCCTGCACCGTGTCGCCTTCTTCCGCCACGAGGTAGGGGTAGCGTGCCATCGTCCGCTCCATGCGCGCCCGGAAGTTCGCAGGCGCGGGGACGCCGCACTCGAAGGTGACTGCGGTGTTCTTGACGTAGTGCGCATAGATTTCCAGAATGCGCCCGGCGTCTTGCAGTCGCGCGTCCCTGACTTTCGCCCCGTGGGCCATTGCCCCTCCGTCCCGTCTCCGCCAGTCCTTCCGCGGATGTTGCCGACCGCCTGCCGTCTTGCCAGCGGGGCTATCCCGCAGCGCGTCCTTCGGCCCATGCCTCCCGAAGCCTGGGCGGCCTTTCCCGCTGGCTGGCATTGTACGGCATTTGGCGGGTGTTTGGCGCGGCGGGGCGCCATGTGCTATCATCGGGCACCATTGGCCGCGGGCGTTTCGCCTCGTGGCGCACCCTGGCGCGCGGCCACGGTGCGCCGCGGCCGCGGCAAGGGCGCGTCTCGTGCCCGCTGTGGCGCGCAGCGGGCACGGGCATTCGGGACGTTCGGGGCATTCGACGGGTTGGCAAGGAGCGTGCACGATGGGCGAGCGCATAACGGTGGAGCGCATGGGCTACGGCAGTGCCGCCGTGGGGCGGCGCGCGGACGGAAAGACGGTGTTCGTGGAGGGCGCCGCCCCCGGCGACGTGGTGGAAGTGCAGGTCACGGAGGAGAAGACGGCGTTCGCCCGCGCCCGCGTCGAGCGCGTGCTGGAGCCTTCGCCCGCACGCGCGCGGGAAGGCTCGGCGTGCAAGGCGTCCTGTGGGGGCTGCCCGTGGGCGCACCTGTCCTACGAGGCGCAGCTTGAGGCCAAGCGCGCCAACGTGGCGGACGCGCTCGCGCGCACGGCGCGCCTCGGCGCCGAGCGCGCCGAGGAGCTGGTGCTGCCCTGCATTCCCAGCAAGCGCACGTGGGGGTATCGCAACAAGCTGGAAATGGGGGCGGGCGCCGACGCGCAGGGGCGGCTCGTGCTCGGGTTTTACCGCGAGGGCACCCACGAACTGGACACGCCCGCGTCCTGTCCGCTCGCGCACGCGTGCATCGCCCGCGCGCCCAAGGCGCTGCAGGGCGCGCTCCGCTTCGCCCAGGGGGCGCAGGACCTGGGCATCTTCCGCGTGGGCGTGCGCGGCAGCCTGCGCACCCACGACGTGGAGGTCGCCCTGTGGACACGCCCCGGCCCCTTCCCGCGCACGCATGTGGCGCGCATGATGAAAAGCGCGCTGCGGGCCACGAGTGTGGTGCGCGTTCTGGCCGACCCCGGCCGCGCCCGCGCCGTCAAGGGCGTCGAGGCGCTGGAGGGGCGCGGCTGGTGGGAGGAGGACTTGGCCGGCGCGCGCCTGGGCGCCGCGGCGCCGTCTTTCTTCCAAGTGAACACGGCGCAGGCCGAGCGTTTGGTGGAAGACGCGTGCGCGGGGCTGGGCGGCGGGGACGCGCTCGCGGGCGCGTTCGTGGCCGACTTGTACGCGGGGGTGGGCACGTTCTCGGTGTCTCTTGCGCGCCTGGGCGCCGACGTGGTGGCGGTGGAGTCCTCCGGCCCGGCCGTGCGCGACCTGCGCCGCAACGCCGAGCGCAACGGCGTTGACGTGGAGGTCGTCGGCGGCGACGCGGCGCGCGAGCTTCCCGATTTGGGCGAACTCGATTTCCTGGTGGTGGACCCGCCCCGTGCCGGCCTGGCGAAGGGCGTGGTTGAGGACATAGCCCGCGCCGCGCCCGCGCGCGTGGCCTACGTCAGCTGCGACGTGGCCACGTGGGCGCGCGACGTGGCGCGCTTCGAGGCGTGCGGGTACCGCCTTTCGCGCGTGCGCCCCGTGGACCTGTTCCCGCAGACCTACCACGTGGAGGTGTCGAGCACGTTCGAGCGCGTGGGGTAGGGCGCGCCCCCGCCCGGCCCCACGCGGCGCGCCCCCGCCGCCCGCGCTCCGCTTCCCGCCCGCACCGCCTCCGGCGCCCTTGCCCCCGCTGCCGCGCCGCTTGCGCGCCTTCCGCGTGGATGTTGTAAGGTTTTTCCCCGGTCGGCGCCTGCAACTGCTAAACTTTTCCCTCGTATGCGAAAAGGGCCGCGGGCATGGGCGCGGCGCGCGGCCGGGCGCGGCAGCGGAAACCGAGCAAGCGATAGGAGCCGAACCATGGCGCTGTACACTCCCGAATACCAGCCGACCGGCGAGGAGATAGCCGTCGTCAACACGTCGAAGGGCACCATCCGCGTGCAGCTTGCGGGCAAGGACGCCCCCATCCACGTGGGCAACTTCGTCGAGTTGGCGCGCAAGGGCTTTTACGACAACCTGAAGTTCCACCGCTACGTGGCGGGCTTCGTCATCCAGGGCGGCTGCCCGAACACGCGCGAGCTTTCCCCCGAGGAAGTGGTCAAGGCGGCGGGCAACCCCTATGCGGGCCTGGGCACGGGCGGACCGGGCTACTCCATCAAGGAGGAGTTCACCACGAACCCGAACAATCGCCACGAGGACGGGGCGCTGGCCATGGCGCGCTCGCAGAACCCCAACTCCGCAGGCTCGCAGTTCTACTTCTGCCTGGGCGCGCAGCCCATGCTCGACTCGGGCTACACGGTGTTCGGGCAGACCATCGAAGGCATGGACGTCATCGGACAGCTGCGGGTGGGCGACGTGATCGAGAGCATCGAGATCGAGAACGCGGCGGAATAGCCTGCAGGCGCATTCGACCCAAAGGATCCAGATGAACAACGAGCTATTCAATCGGGCGCGGGCGCTGTACCAGGCACGGGACTACGAAGGTGCCCTCGGCGCGTTCACGCAATGCCTCCAGGACGGCGCGGGGCTTGCCCCGGGCGAAATGGGGCTCGTCTACCACCAGATAGGCAACTGCCTCATCAAGCTCAAGGACCCGGGCGAGGCCATTCACGCGTACACGCAGGCCACGGCCGACGCCGCCTACGACGCGTGCGGGTCGGTGAACTACAACCTGGGCATGGCCTACGCGGCGCTGCACGACTACGAGCATGCGGTGCGCCACTTCGAGATCGCGGTGTCGGACGCCAAGTACGACACGCCGTACAAGGCCTACACCGGCATGGGCAGCGCGCTCATGAAGCTGGGCAAGTCGGCCGAGGCCGGCGTGGCCTTCCGCGAGGCGGCGCTCGACGAGGGCAACCCCGATCCCACCAAGGCGCTGCTGAACCTGGGCGTGTGCTTCATGGCGCTCGACCGCCCCGCCGACGCGGTGGCCTCCTACGAGAGCGCCCTGCAGTTCGACATGACGCCCGACATCCGCCACAAGCTCTATGCCAACTTGGGGCAGGCCTACGTGGCCAGCGGGCAGATGCAGAAGGCCGTGAACGCCTTCGAGCAGGCCATTGCCGACAAGACGTACTTCCTGTCCGACTCGGCCAGCGTTGACTACCAGCGCGCCATCGCCGCGGTGGCGCAAGGCACGGCCGAGCTCACGCAGGTCATTCCCGCCACGGCCGACATGTCCGGGCTGGACGTGACGGCCGACGGCGCGCCGGTGTATTCCGACCAGGACCCCTACGGCTACGCCGAGCAGGACCCGTACTACTATGCCGACGCCTACGAACAGGGCTACCCGGGCGGCTACCAGGAGGCCGACGACCGCTTCTTCACTGCCAGCGACGAGGAGCTGGAGCAGTGGTCGCGCGGCCTGGCCAAGCAGGAGCGCAAGCGCAGAAACGTCGGCCTGAAGGTGCTCGTCGTGTTCATCCTGCTGGTTCTGGTGGCGTTCGGCGCCGCCGTGTACGCCTACACGCAGGGCTTCGGCTATCCCAGCCAGGAAAGCGTGGTGCAGCAGCTGTTCGCCGATCCCGACGCGGCGCGCGCATCCGTGCTCGCCAAGGACGTGAGCGACGAGAGCGCCGAGGCCATGCTCCAGCTGGTCCAGCAGGACGCCGACGTGGCCATCGACGGGGTGGACAAGTCCATGGGCGAATCGACCGCCTACGTGACGGCCGACACGCCCGAAGGCGGCCAGGTGCGCTACAAGGTGTCGCTCGTGCGCGACATGATCGGGTGGAAGGTGGCCGGCGTGGAGCTGTACTTCCCCAGCCAGAACTAGCGCCGCGCCGCGGCGGGGCCGGCCTGCGCGGCCGGGCCGCCGGAACGACCAAGCATCCAAGCGGCCTGCCGGCGACGTGTCCGGCGGGCCGGGGCCATACGAGAGAACTCCGAAGAAAGGACATCCATGGCAATTCAGAAGACCTACACCATGATCAAGCCCGACGGCGTGCGCAACGGGCACATCGGCGAGATCGTCAACCGCTTCGAGCGCGCGGGGCTTTCCATCGAGCGCATGGAGATGGGCATGGTGACGCCCGAGCAGGCGGCCGCCAACTACGCCGAGCACGAGGGCAAGCCGTTCTACGAGGGCCTGGTGGCCTACATCACGTCCGGCCCCGTGGTCAAGATGGTGGTCTCGGGCGAGGGCGCCGTAGCCAAGTGCCGCTCGCTCATGGGCGCCACTAACCCGGCGGAAGCGGCCCCCGGCACGATTCGCGGCGATTTCGGCCTCGTCATGGACGAAAATGTCATCCATGGCTCGGATTCCCCCGAATCCGCCGAGCGCGAGATAGGGATCTTCTTCCCGACGGCCTAGCGCCCGTTGGGAAAAGCCGCGGCTGCGAAGCGCCCCGGCGCCGAATCCGGTTCCCCGCGCGCATCCCGCGCCGGGGGAGGCCGACCCGCATGGCCGGCCGGGTGCGGCACCGGGGCGCTTTTGCGTTCAGGCGGCGCCCGCCCGCGCGCAGGACGGCACCCCGCGCGCCACGCCCCGCGCGCCACGCGGGCGGGGCGCGCCAACCCGAAGACGAGAGGCAAAGGACGCAAGCATGCTGTACCGCGTTATCGATGCAGGCGAACTTCCCGCGCTCGTGTCGGCGTTCATGGAAACCTACGAGGTGGTGGCGCCGGTCAAGCGTGGCCAGAGCTACGCCTTCGAGGCCGTGGAATCGTTCGACGAGATCGAGCTGGACTACCCGACGACCATCGCGTCGCCCAAGAAGTACTTCCTCCCGCCCAAAGAGACGCTGCTGGAGTTCGACGCGCGCGAGAACATGGTGGCGGACTTCGCCGCCGAGATAACCCCCCGGGTCATCTTCGGTGCGCACGCCTGCGACATCAACGCGCTCAACCGGCTCGACCTGGTGTTCAAGGACGGGCGCTACCCCGACCCGTACTACGTGGCCCGCCGCGAGGCCACGCTGGTGGTGGGGGTGAGCTGCATGCCCCACGAGACGTGCTTCTGCCATTTGTGGGGAAGCGACGAGGCGCGCTTCGGCTACGACTTGTTCCTGCAGGACATCGGCGGCAAGTACCTGGTCAGCATCTCCAGCGTCGAGGCCGCCAACATCCTGGAGGCGGCCTGCAACCCGCGCGTTGCCACCGACGCGGAGCGCATCGAGTTCCGCCACGCCACGCGCCGGCGCCAGGCGGCGTTCAACCCCGACATCCCCAGCATCCAGGAAGTCGCCATGCTCATGGACGCCTTCCACAAGGACCCGTTCTGGGACGAGCTGGGCGGGCGCTGCCTTTCCTGCACGGCCTGTTCGGCGGTGTGCCCCACGTGCTTCTGCTTCGACATCCAAGACGCGCTCGACCCCGACGGGGAAACGGGCCGGCGCGAACGCGTGCAGGACGCGTGCACGTCTCCCCAGTTCGCCCTCGTGGCGGGCGGGCACAACTTCCGCCCCGACGGCCGGGGCCGCGTGCGGCACCGCATGTACCACAAGCTCAACGGCTTTCTGGCCACGCACGACCACATGCTGTGCGTGGGGTGCGGGCGCTGCGTGAGCGCCTGCAAGGCGAACATCAACCCCATCGAGGTGCTGAAGTTCTTCGAGAGGAAGGGGACGGAAGATGCCCAGTAGCTGCGCGGTGTCCACGGTGCAGGTGCGCCCGCTCGCCTGCGGCCCCGCGCCGAAGACGGGCGCCCAGCTGATGGCGGAAAACCCGTACCGCCCCTGGCCGGCCCGCATCACCTCCATCACCGACCTCACGGCCACCGAGAAGCTCTTCGAGTTCCGCCTGGTGGACGAGCGCATCCGCGACGCGTTCTCCCACGAGCCGGGGCAGTTCGTGGAGGTTTCCATCTTCGGCGTGGGCGAGGCGCCCATATCCATTTCCAGCTCGCCTTCCAAGCGCGGGTTCATCGAGCTCACGGTGCGGCGCACCGGGGCCTTCACCGAGGTGCTGCACCGCATGCAGTGCGGCGACATCGTGGGCTTGCGCGGGCCGTTCGGGCGGGGCTTCCCCTTCGAGGCCATGAAGGGCCACGACATCCTTTTGGTGGCGGGGGGCTTGGGGATAGCGCCTTTGCGCTCGCTCATCAACAACATCCACGACGAGCGCAGCGAGTTCGGCAAGGTCACCATCATCTACGGCGCGAAGACGCCCGCCGAGGTGATGTTCCGCAGCCAGTTCGAGATGTGGCGCCACCGCCGCGACTTCGACCTGTATTTGACGGTAGACCACCCAGACGACACATGGGACGGGGAAGTGGGACTGGTCACGAAGCCCTTCGAGCACTTGGAGATAGACGCGTCGAACACGTTCGGCGCGGTGTGTGGCCCGCCGGTGATGTACCGCTTCGTCATCGACGAGATGCGCAAGAAGAACATCAGCTACGACCGCATCTACGTGAGCTTCGAGCGGCACATGAAGTGCGGCATGGGCAAGTGCGGGCACTGCCAGATCGGGCATCAGTACGTGTGCATCGACGGGCCGGTGTTCAACTACTGGGAAGCCAAGAACATTCAGGGGTCGATGTAGGATGGGTGGCCAGAACATGGAAGGACGCTGCATAGCCTGCGAGGAGCGCCCCGCGCCCCCGCGCGTGGTGGTGGTGGGGCTGGCCAGCTGCTTCGGCTGCCAGCTGCAGGTGACCAACGCCGAGGCGCACCTCGTGGACGTGCTGGGGCAGATAGACCTGCGCTACTGGCAGCTGGCGTCGAGCGACCCCATGCCCGAGGACTTCGACGTGGCCGTCATCGAGGGCGCCGTCACCACGGAGGAATCCGAGAACCTGGTGCGCGCGCTGCGCGAGAAGGCTTCCACGGTCGTCGCCATCGGCGCCTGCGCCACCACGGCCGGCATCCCGGGCATGGCCGCCGCGGGCTTCCTCTCGCGCCCGGTGGAGGTGTACGGGGAGGGGGGCGTGCCCGCCGCCTGCGGCGAGATGGTGTCGCCGCGCCCGGTGAGCGCCGTCGTGGACGTGGACTGCGAGGTGCGCTGCTGCCCCATCGACACGATGGACTTCGTGGACGCGCTGCAGGGCGTGCTGCACGGGTCCAACAAGGCCCCGCGCAGCTCCACCATGTGCGGCGACTGCAAGCGCAACGAGACGGAGTGCTTCTTCGCCCAAGGCCGGCTGTGCCTGGGGCTGGTGACGCAGGCGGGCTGCGGCGCGCGCTGCGTGAACCTGGGGCGGCCCTGCAACGGCTGCCGCGGGCTTTCCCCCGACGCCAACTTGGAATCGGCGCGGCAGGCGTGCGGGCGCTACGGCGTGCCCGTGGAGGGCTTCGACCGCGCGCTCGAAATGTTCAACCAGACGAACCCCGCCCTCGAGGACGGGCGCGCGTCCCGCTGACCCGGCGCGCGGCATAGGCAAAAGAGGAACCTCCCATGACGAAAACCGCCATCCACGTCGATCACATAGCCCGCGTCGAAGGCCACGGCAACGTGCACGTGGTCATTGGGGACGGGTGCGTGAAAACCGTCGAAATGAGCGTGGTGGAGCCCGCGCGCCTGTTCGAGAGCATGGTGCGCTCCCGCCCGTTCCACGAGGTGCCCTACATCGCCTCGCGCATCTGCGGCATCTGCTCGGCAAGCCACGTGGTGACCGACCTGAAGGCCATCGAGCGCGTCTTCGGCGTGCAGGTGTCCGAGCGCACGCGCATGCTGCGCGAGCTTCTGGTGTACGGGTCGTACCTGCAGAACCACGCCACGCACCTGTTCGTGTTCGCCGCGCCGGACTTTTTGGGGCACAAAAGCGTGTTTCCCCTGGCCGAGACCGACCCGGCCCTGTTCGACCAGGCGCTGGGGCTGAAGGCGCTCGGCAACGAGCTGTGCACCAAGGTGGGCGGGCGCAGCGTGCACCCCATCACCGCCGTGGTGGGCGGCTTCACGCACGAGATAGGCGCCGGCGAGTACGTGGAGCTGGCCGAGAAGATGGACGCCGCGCGGGAGTTCGCCGCCGCGGCGGTGGACCTGTTCCATTCCTTCCCGGTGCCCGCCATCGAGATGCAGGGCGACCTTCTGGCCATGGTGGGCGAGGGCGCCTACCCGGTGGCGGCGTCGGATGCGGCGCGCTTTCTGGACGCGGGCGTGGAGTTCGACGCGGACGGCGTGCAGGAGGCCGTGGAGGAATACGCGGTGGGGCACTCGGCGGCGCTGTTCGCGCGCGTGCGCGCGACGGGCGCGACCTACTTCACCGGCGCGCTGGCCCGCGCGAACGCGTCGTGGCAGCAGCTGGGGCAGCCGGCCAAGGTGGCGGCCGCGAAGGCGGGGCTGCGCCCGCCCGAGCGCAACCCCTTCATGAACAACGTGGCGCAGGCGGTGGAGCTGGTGGACGCGCTTGCGCGCTGCGCGCAGCTCTGCCGCCTTCTGGCCGATCCGAACGGCGTCGGGGGAACGAGCGAGCCGGTGGGCTTCGAGGTGCGCGCCGGCCGCGCCGTCGGCTTCACCGAGGCGCCGCGCGGGGCCCTGTTCCACGACTTGGAGCTGGACGCGCAGGGCCGCGTGACGCACGCCTCCATCCTCACGCCCACCGCGCAGAACGTCGCGAACCTGGAGGCCGACATGCGCACGCTCGCCGAGGCGCTCCTTGCCGCAGGCGCCGGCGAGGACGACATCCGCCTGGAGGTGGAGAAGCTCGTGCGCGCCTACGACCCCTGCCTATCGTGTAGTGTGCATTAGGTTCCGCCGTTCTACGAACGGCGGAACGGCGGCGCGGCGGGACTTTCCGGTGCTGCACGCGCCCCGAAAGGGGCGCTGGATTGCGATATTGGTCACCCCGGTGCGCGAAAACCGCAATCGGGCGCCACCGGTGAAACTGGCGATCTGGGAAAACTTCGGAGTTTGGTTTTCGCGGAGCCCTTCCGCGGCCGAATTCGCACGAAAACCGCATTCCAGTGCCACTTCCGCGGATTCTGCGGCCTGCGTCGCCTTCGCGGAAGGCAGCTGCCTGCAGCCTGCTTCAGACGCATGGCTGGGCCGGGCGTGCGATCCCCGGCTGGCGCTGTCCCGTGCGGTGCGGTTCGCGGTGCGGCTCCGAGCCCCCGTTTTTTCTCTGTGTCCTCCGTGGCGGCCTGTTCCCGGCCTGCAGGGGGTGATTCTCTGGTTTCTCCGGCGGGGTGCGGCGGGCGCGGGGTGGCATGTTCTATACTGGTCGTCCACGGAAGCGACCGACGGAGGATGCCCTATGCCGAAAAAGATTGCCGTCATCGACGGCAACTCGCTCATGCACCGCGCCTACCACGCCGTGCCCCAGACCATGAACGCGCCGGACGGCCGACCCACCAACGCCGTCTTCGGCTTCATCGCCATGCTGCTCAAGTTCGTGGACGTGGCGCATCCCGACGCCATCGTCTGCGCCTTCGACGCGGGGCGCCCGGCGTTCCGCACGAAGGCCATCGAGCAGTACAAGGCCCAGCGCCCTCCCATGGACGACGACTTGAAGGTGCAGTTCCCCATCATAGAGGAGCTGCTGGAGGCCATGAACGTGCCGTGCGTGCGCGTGAAGGGATGGGAAGGCGACGACATCCTGGGCACCGTGGCCCGGCGCGACGAGGCGCTGGGCTACGAGACGCTGCTGGTGACGGGCGACAAGGACGCCTACCAGCTGGCCAGCGACCTCACGCGCATCGTGACCACGAAGAAGGGCATCACCGACGTGGCCATCTACGGCCCTGCCGAGGTGGTGGAGCGCTACGGCGTGACGCCCGCGCAGGTGCCCGACTACCTGGGCCTCAAGGGCGACTCGTCGGACAACATCCCCGGCGTGCCCGGCATAGGCGAGAAGACCGCGGCCAAGCTGCTGCAGCAGTACGGCTCGCTGGAGGGCCTCTACGAGAACCTGGACGCGCTCAAGGGCAAGCAGGCGGAGCGCATCCGCGACAACCGGGACGCCGCCTTCGCCAGCCGCGAGGTGGCCACCATCGTGCGCGACCTCGACTTCCCGCTTGATTTGGAAGCGGCGGCATTCCCCTCCTTCGAAGAGGAGAAGGTGGTGGAGGCGTTCCGGAAGATCCAGTTCAACACCCATCTGGGGCGCGTGCTCAAGCTGGTGGGCAAGGAATTGGAGAAGTCGCAGGCCGCCCTTTCGTGGGAGCCCGTCGCGCATGGCGAGGAGGCGTGGGCGTTTCTGGACGAGGCCGCGCGCTCGGGCGAGACGGTGGGCGTGGCGTTCGCGGAGCCCGAGCAGGTGTCGCTGTTCAGCTCGGGGGTGGTCGCGGCGTTCTGCACCGCGCGGGGCACGGCGGTGCTCGAGGAGGACGCGGCCCGGGAGGCGTTCGCGCGCGTGGTGCGCGCGTGCTCCTTCGCCGCGCTCGACGTGAAGGAGACGCTCCGCCGGGTCTATCCCGCCGACACCGCCGTGCCCGCGCTGGTCACCGACGACGACCTCATGGCGATGCGCGCCTTCGACTTGGGGCTGGCCGGCTACGTGCTCAACTCGTCGGTTTCCGAGTACTCCTACGACGCGCTTCTGGACGCGTACTGCGGCGGCGTCCTGCCCGAGACGAAGACCGACGAGGAGCGCGCCGTGGCGCGCGCGGCGGCGGCGCGGCACTTGGTGGAGCCGCTGACGCGGGCCTTGGAGCGCGACGGCAGCGCGCGGCCCTACTTCGACATCGACTTGCCGCTGGTGGCGGTACTGGCCGTCATGGAGCGCACGGGCGCGGCGCTGGACTGCGACCGCCTGTCCGAGCTGGGGGCCAGCACGGAAGTGGAGCTGGAGGGCCTGCGCGCGCGCATCTTCGAGATGGCGGGGGAGACGTTCAACCTGGACTCGCCGAAACAGCTGGCGCACATCCTGTTCGAGGTCATGGGCCTCACGCCGCTCAAGAAGAACCAGCGCGGCTACTCCACCGACGCCGCCGTGCTCAAGGAGCTGGCGAAGGCCCACGAGATGCCCGGGCTCGTCCTGCGCTACCGCGAGCTCGCCAAGATCAAGTCCACCTACATAGACGCCCTGCCCCGCATGCGCGCCACCGACGGGCGGGTGCACACGTGCTTCAACGAGACGGTCACCACCACGGGCCGCCTGTCGTCGTCCGACCCGAACCTGCAGAACATTCCCGTGCGCACCGAGTTCGGCCGGCAGATCCGCGAGTGCTTCACGCCGCTTGCGGCGGGACAGGCGTTCCTCTCGGCGGACTATTCGCAGATAGAGCTGCGCCTGCTTGCGCACCTGTCCGGCGACGAGCATCTGATTGCGGCCTTCTGCTCGGGGACGGACTTCCACGCCAACACCGCCAGCCGCGTGTTCGGGGTGCCCCTGGAAGACGTGACGCCCCAGCTGCGCAGCCGCGCGAAGGCCGTGAACTTCGGCATCGTGTACGGGCAGCAGGCCTTCGGCCTGGCGCAGAGCCTCGACATCCCGTTCGGCGAGGCGAAGGAGATGATAGAGCGCTATTTCGAGGCGTACCCGGGCGTGCGCGCCTACCTGGACGCCACGGTGGAGGAGGCGAAGAAGACGGGGTACGCCACCACCATGTTCGGGCGCAAGCGCCACGTGCCCGAACTCAAGGCCTCCAACGCCGCGCAGCGCGGCTTCGGCGAACGCACGGCCATGAACCACCCCATGCAAGGCAGCGCGGCCGACATCATCAAGCTGGCCATGACGCAGGTGCAGCGCCGGCTCATGGAAGGCGGCTTTTCGGCGCGCCTCATGCTGCAGGTGCACGACGAGCTGGACTTCAGCGTCCCCGAAGACGAGGTGGAGCCGCTGGGCAACATGGTGCGCGACGTGATGGAGAACGTGGTGGAACTGCGCGTCCCGCTGGTGGCGGACGTGTCGTGGGGCGCCACGTGGGCGCAGGCGCACTAGGTTCCGCGGGCTTAACGGCCTGCGGAACGGGTCGACGCTGCGAGGGGCCGGGGCACCCAATCTTCGCGCGATGCCGTGGGCTTGCGTACCGGAGTACGCGGCGCCCGCGCCATCCCGCAAATCTCGGGCACCCCAGCCCCTCTCGCTGACTTACTACGCCAACCTGTGGCGCAGGTTGTTCGACCTGCGGTACCCCGCCCTCCCGCGCCCCGGTGGCGGGCGGGGGCGGGCGCTTGTGGAGAATGCGCGGGTGGGCGAGAAAAAAATGCGGCGAAACGTTGACTTGCGGGGGTGCCGCTGATAAGATATCGCCTTGCGTTTTGACACTTTCAAGGAGAAATACATGTACGCAATCGTGAAGACGGGCGGCAAGCAATACAAGGTTGCCCCCGGAGACAAGCTGAACATCGAGAAGCTCGACGTTGAACCGGGCGCGAAGGTGGAACTCGAGGCCATCTGCGTCGTCGATGGCGACAAGGTGGAGGCCGACCCGGCGAAGGCCGCGGCCACCAAGGTGGTCGCCGTCGTGCTCGAGCAGTTCAAGGGCGAGAAGCAGCTGGTGTTCAAGTTCAAGAAGCGCAAGAACTACAAGAAGCTGCGCGGACACCGCCAGAACCTGACGCGCGTCCAGATCGAGTCGGTGGGTTCGCAGAAGGCCGAGAAGCCGGCCGCTGCCAAGAAGGCCGCCGCCCCGAAGGACGAGGCTGCCCCCAAGGCGCAGGCTGCGGAAAAGAAGCCCGCCGCCAAGAAGGCCGCCAAGGCCGAGGCGAAGCCCGCCGCGGAGAAGAAGGCTCCGGCGAAGAAGGACGAGAGCGCGTCCGAGGACGCCGAGTAGGCAAGGGAGGGAATTCTCATGGCTCACAAGAAAGGCTTGGGTTCCACCCGCAACGGCCGCGACTCCCACGCACAGCGACTTGGCGTGAAGATGTTCGCCGGTCAGGCGGTGAAGACGGGCAACGTCATCGTGCGTCAGCGCGGCACGCACATCCATCCGGGCGAGAACGTCGGCCGCGGCAAGGACGACACGCTGTTCGCCCTGTGCGACGGCACGCTCGAGTTCACGCATGGCGTGAAGCGCCGCGTGCATGTGCGCCCGGAGGCGTAAGGCGCCCCTTCGCGATTGCGCAACGTTTCGCTTGTAAATGCCCTCTGCCTGGCAGGGGGCATTTTTCGTATGACGCCCCCGTGCCGCGCGGGCGGCGGCACGGGGGCGTCCGCGCGCGGCGGCATGGGGCACGGGGGCGCCCGCACGGGCGGCGGCCATGCACCGCGCCGCGGGGCGGGCAGGGGCGCGTGCGGCTCCGGCCTGCGGCGGGCGGCATGCGTGCGGCGTGGGGCGCGGGGCCGGCAAGCCGGCAAGCCGGCCGCGGGCCGTTTGGCAATGCGGCAACGCGGCGGCGTTTGCCCCGCGGACGTGCCGCAGGTGCGCTACAATGACAAGGACCCGCAGGGTTGCGGAAAGCCTGCGGCGTCATGGAAAGCCTGCGGCATGACGGAAGTCCTGCAGTATGGCGGAAAGCCTGCAGCATGGCGGAGGACCTGCGGGACCACGGAGAAAAGAGGCACGGTTGTTCATAGACAAGGTGCGCATACACGTGAAGGGCGGCGACGGCGGCGCGGGCTGCATGTCGTTTCGCCGCGAGGCGCACGTGCCCAAGGGCGGCCCGGACGGCGGCGACGGGGGGCATGGCGGCAACGTGGTCATCGAGGCCGACGCCAGCCTGTCCTCGCTCATCGACTACCGCTTCAAGCACCACTTCAAGGCAGAACGCGGCACGCACGGCAAGGGTTCGCGCATGCACGGCGCCACGGGCGAGGACTTGGTGCTGAAGGTGCCGGTGGGCACCGTGGTGCGCGAGTACTTCGACGAAACCAAGGAAACCGGCGAGCTCATAGCCGACCTCACGCGCGACGGCGAGCGCGTGACGGTGGCGCAGGGCGGCGTCGGCGGGCGCGGCAACATCCACTTCGTCACCTCCACGCGGCGCGCCCCGGCGTTCGCCGAGTTGGGCGAGCCGGCGCAGGAGCGCTGGGTGGAGCTGGAGATGAAGCTCATGGCCGACGCGGCGCTCGTGGGCATGCCCTCGGCGGGGAAGTCCTCGCTCATCGCGCGCATCAGCGCGGCGCGCCCGAAGATAGCCGACTACCCCTTCACCACGCTCGTGCCCAACCTGGGCGTTGCCACCAGCGGCGACTTGAGCTTCGTGGCGGCCGACATCCCCGGCCTCATCGAGGGGGCGCACGAGGGGCGCGGGCTGGGACACGAG
>CAJFUR010000008.1 GCA_904420215.1 uncultured Eggerthellaceae bacterium | reverse complement strand
TGTTCGCGGCGTCCGACCTCATGCGCGAGACGCTCGGCGAGCACATCCACGCCTACCTGGTGAACGCGAAGCGCGCCGACTGGAACGAGTACCAGGGCTTCGTGACGCAGTGGGAGCGCGACCGGTACTTGGGGGTGCTGTAGCCATGGGTGCGGAAGGGGGCGCGTGATGCAGCGGAAGTCCGTCATATTCGTGGCCGACAGCCTTGACAACGCGCACAAGTTCCAGCGCGTGCTTTCCGGCTTGGACGTGGACGTTGCCGCGGGGTCGTCTTTGCAGTTCAAGAAGCTGCTCGCCCAGCACCCGCACTACGACTTGGTGATCTACGAGGCGCGCGGCGACGCGCTGGCGAACGTGGCGCAGGCCGAGCAGATGCTGGTGGAGGACGGCTCGGCGGCCATGCTGGTCATCGTGGAGGAAGGGCAGCTGGGCGAGTTCCGGCTGCCCGTGCAGGTGAAGGCCGACTTCGTGGTGCACGGCGCCGGCGCCGAAGAGTGCGCCGCACGCATCCGGCAGCTTCTGTGGCCGGGCAACGAGGTGTCGGCCACCGACTACCTCACCGTGGAGAACATGACCATCAACCTTGCCACCTATCAGGTGAAAGTGGGCGGGGAACCGCTCGACTTCACCTACTTGGAATACGCGCTTCTGGCCTTTCTGGTCACGCATCCGGGGCGCACGTACTCGCGCGACGCGCTGCTGCGCCGGGTGTGGGGCTTCGACTACTACGGCGGCTCGCGCACCGTGGACGTGCACGTTCGCCGCGTCCGCGCCAAGCTGGGTCCCGACCTCGCGCAGCATCTGGAAACCGTGCGCGGCGTAGGCTACCTCTGGAGCGCATGAGGTTCCGGCGTTCTACGAACGCCGGAACCGCCCGCCGCTGCGAGGGGCCGGGGCACCCAATCTTCGCGCGATGCCGCGGGCTTGCGTACCGAAGTACGCGGCGCCCGCGCCATCCCGCGAATCTCGGGCACCCCAGCCCCTCTCGCTGACTTACTGCGCCAACCTGCGTGCCCGCCCGGGCGCAGTGTGTCCCTCGTGGATTTTGGGGCGGCGCGCAGGCACCTGTGCTAGAATCTGACTTTACTTGGAACCTGAGGATTCGAGGGGTTTGCCCATATGTCTTTTCTAGATGCGTTCTCGGGTCTGACCGGCCAGATGTCCACCGACATGGCCATCGACCTCGGAACCGCCAATACGCTGGTCGCCATTGCGGGCGAGGGCATCGTCATCAACGAGCCCTCGGTCGTGGCCATCGAGAAGAGCACGAACCGGGTGCTCGCGGTGGGCCACGAGGCGAAGAACATGATCAACCACACGCCCGAGGCGTTTTCGGCCGAGCATCCGCTCAAAGACGGCGTCATCGCCGACTACGACGTGACCGAGGCCATGATCTCGGCGTTCATCAACAAGGCCGCCGTGCGCAAGTACCCGTGGCAGGCCAAGCCGCGCATCGTCATCTGCATCCCGTGCGGCGCCACCTCGGTGGAGAAGCGCGCGGTGTTCGAGGCCACCATCCAGGCCGGCGCGCGCCAGGCCTACCTCATCGAGGAACCCATGGCCGCGGCCATGGGCGCCGACTTGCCCGTCACCGAGCCCACCGGCTCCATGGTGGTGGACATCGGCGGCGGCACCACGGAGGTGGCCGTCATCTCGCTCGGCGGCATCGTCACGTCGTCGTCTCTGCGCCTGGCCGGCAACCGCATGGACGAGGCCATCGCCATGCACCTGCGCGACCTTCTGGGCATCAAGATAGGCGAGCGCACGGCCGAGGTCATCAAGATCAAGATCGGCTCCATCCTGCCCTTCGAGGACGGGCGCGAGCGCGACATGATCATCTCGGGCCAGGACGTCATCACCGAGCAGCCCAAGGAGGTCACCATCCAGTCCGAGGACGTGCGCGCGGCGCTGGTGGCTCCCTGCGAGGAGATGGTGATCCACATCAAGGAGACGTTCAAGAAGACGAACCCGGACTTGGCGAGCGACATCATCCAGAACGGCATCCTGCTCACGGGCGGCGGCGGCCTGCTTTCCGGCCTTGACCGCTACCTCACCGACAAGCTGGAGATCCCCGTGTGGGTGAGCGAGACGGCGCTGACCAACGTGGTGACGGGCTGCCTGAAGGTGCTCGAAACGCCCACGGCGCTGAAGCAGACGCTCATGCGATCGAAATAGGCCCCGCCCCGTTCATGGCCCTGAACTTCCAAAACAGCGAAACGCTCCCGGTGCGCAGGGTGCTTCTCGTGGTGCTTCTGGTGGCCTCCCTCGCCATGGTGACGGTGTATGCGCGCGAAGGGGAGGACGGCCCCTTGCATGCGGTGCAGAACGCCGTGGGCGCCGCCGTGTCCCCGCTCAAGTTCGCCGGCGCGAGCGTGGCGGCGGGCGCAGGCGCCGCCGGCGAGGGTCTCAGGGACGCCGCAGCCGACGAATCGACGCTTTCGGCCCTGCGCGAGCGCAACGCCGAGTTGACCGAGCAGCTTGCCCAAGACGAGGAACTGCGGCAGGAGAACGAGCGCCTGCGCGGCCTGCTGGAACTCAAGGACACCTACGCGCTCGACGGCGTGGCCGCCCGCGTGATCGGGCGCAGCGCCAACGCCTACAGCCAGACTGTCACCATCGACGCGGGCGAGGCGGCCGGCGTGGACACGGGGCTCACGGTCATGGGCGCCGGCGGCGTGGTGGGGCAGGTGATCGCCACCACGCAGAACACGGCCACCGTGCGGCTTCTGACCGACCCCTCCAGCGGGGCGGCCGCCCTCATCCAGTCCTCGCGCGCCGAAGGCGTGGTGCGGGGGTCTTTGGACGGCCTTCTGTACCTGGAGAACATCGACGCCGACGTGGTGGTGAACGTGGACGACTTGGTGGTGACCTCCGGCTTGGGCGGAAGCTACACCCGCGGCCTTCTGATCGGGCGGGTCGTGAAGGTGGAGGGATCGGTGGGCGACGCCACGCGGCGCATCGTGGTCTCGCCGAACGGAACGGCGGACGTGCTCGAGGAAGTGCTGGTGGTAACGAACGCGGCCGCCGGCGAGGCGGCGGGAGGCACGCAATGACGGACGGGGGACGCGGTTTTGCGGCAACGCTCGTGGGCGCCGCGCTCGCCGTGGCGCTGCAGTGCGTGGTCGCGCCGAACATAGCGCTCGCCTCGGCCATGCCGAACTTCTTGGCGGCCTTCGCGCTCGTGGCGGCCGTCGTGCGGCCCGAGGCCACCGGCCCCGTGCTGGCCTTCGCGCTGGGCCTCGTCTTCGACCTTCTGGGCGCGGGACCGGTGGGCGCCATGGCGTTTCTCCTGGTGCTCGCGACGTTTCTGGCGTCGCGCGCCTTTTTTGCGCTCGACAACGACACCCTGTTCATACCGGTTGCCATACTGCTGTGCTCGATGCTTCTCGTGGAGCTGTTCTATGCGGTGTTCCTGATGGGGACGGGCCTTGCAGCAAGCCCGCTCGACGCCTTCCTGTACCGCGCCCTGCCCTGCGCGCTGTACGACTGCGTGGCCGCCTTGGTCATGTTCCCCGTGGCCCTGCGGTTCATGGCCCCCGCCAAGCCCCGGCAGCCCGGCAGCCCGCGCTTGCGCTGAGGGGAGGTGGGCTGACGTGGCAGCGGCCATACTCGCGGCGCTCGGCGCCGCCGTTGCGGTCATCGTGGGCGTGGCGGTGGTCTTCGCCGTGCGCAGCCGCAGGGACGTCCCCCATGCCGGACAGAAGAAGGAAGTGCGCCAGCTGGACACCGTGGGCGTGGGCTCGTCTGCGGCGCTCGGCTCGGCGCGGCGCGGGCCGAAGGGAACCGACGTGCACGTGCCTTCGGGCCACGAGCCCGCGCGCAAGCCCGCCGACTCCCTGAAGGCGCGCTTCGCGGCGGTGGGGGTGTTCGCGGCCGCCGTCTTCGGGACGCTTGCCGCGAAGCTGTGGAGCATGCAGATCCTGGCGAGCGGCACGTATGCCGACGAGGCGCAGGAAAACCTCTACACCACCGTGTCCACGCCCGCCCCGCGCGGGTATTTGTGCGACGCGGACGGCACGGCGCTGGTGAAGAACCGCGCGAGCCTGACGATCCTGGCCGACCCCGACGCCGCCGACGACCGCGACGTGGTGCAGCGCCTGTCCACCGTGCTGGGCGTGCCGGTGGGCGTGGTGCGCGCGCGCATGAAGGACGCCTCTGGCGGCGCGCAGAGCCAGCGCGTGGTGGCCTCCGACGCGCGCCTGCGCGACGTGGCGTTCATCTCCGAACACGCCGACGCCTTCCCCGGCATATCCGTGCAGACGCGCACGGTGCGCGACTACCCCTACGGCGCGCTGGCGGCGCACGTTTTGGGCTACGTGGGCACCGCCACGGCCGACCAGCTTGAGGCTGCGGCCGAGGGAAGCGGGCTGGAGTCGGGTGACGACGTGGGCCAAAGCGGCCTGGAGATGCGCTACGACAGCCTGCTTGCGGGCGACCACGGGCAGCGCCGCATGGTGGTGGACGCGCAGGGCAACGTGGTGGAGGTGGTGAGCGAGACGCAGCCCTCAAAGGGCTCGGACGTGTACCTGACCATCAAGGCGCCCGTGCAGTACGTGGTGGACCGCGCGCTGGCGGCGCTGGTGGCCCCTGAGGAGGGCGTCATCGGCACCGGCAAGGGCGTGGCTGCCGCCGCGGTGGTCATGGACGCGCGCGACGGAGGCATCGTGGCCATGGGCAGCTACCCCACGTTCGACCCCTCCACGTTCGTGGGGGGCATCCCCGACGACGTGTGGGAGTTGTACAGCACGGACGAGGCGCACGTGCCGCTTCTCAACCGCGCCACCGACGGCCTGTACGCGGCGGCCTCCACGTTCAAGGCGTTCAGCGGCCTGGCCGCGCTCGAGCACGGGTTCGCCGACGCCGCGCGCACGTGGGACTGCACGGGCTCGTGGGACGGGTTCGAAACAGGTGCGCCACAAAAATGCTGGCTGCACACGGGACACGGTACAATCACGTTTCGCGAGGGCATCGTGAATTCGTGCGACACGGTGTTCTACGAAATAGCGAAGAACTTCTTCTTCGCCGGCGAGACGCAGGGAGGCCCCCTTTCCGACACCGCGCTGCAGGAGGCCATCATGCGCTACCGCTTCGGCGAGAAGACGGGCATCGACCTGCCCGGGGAATCGACGGGGCGGGTGCCCACGCCGCAGTGGAAGGCGGAGTACTTCCGCGACGCGCCCGCTGCGGCCAAGTGGCAGGGCGGCGACCTGACGAACCTGGTCATCGGGCAGGGCGACGTGCTGGTGACGCCGCTTCAGATGGCGGTGGCCTATGGCGGCATAGCCACGGGGCGCATCATGAAGCCGCATCTGCTCAAGGAGGTGCGCAACGCCACGGGCGACGTGGTGCTGGAGTTCCAGCCCGAAGTGGTGGATGAGCCGGACGTGGACCCGCAGCACCTGGCAACCGTGCGCGACGCGCTGCATGGCGTCATCCAGGACAGCGCCTCGCTTTCGGCGATGTTCGCCGGGCAGGGCATAGACGCGGCGGGCAAGACCGGCACGGCCGAGCACGCCGACAACTCGGGCGACGACGCGTGGTTTGCGTGCTACGCGCCCTACGACGACCCCAAGTACGTGGTGGCGTGCGTGGTGGAGCACGGAGGGGGCGGCAGCGCCGTGGCCGCGCCCCTTGCGGCCGAGATCATGGGCGCCGTCATGGCCGCGGACGCGGGCACGCTGGACGTGGCGGCGGGGCGCATTGCCGGCTCCACCGGCAAGCAGGTGGAGAAGCTGGACCTCTCGTCGGCCACCGGCGCGCGCACGGACTAGGCGCGCGCGGGCGCAGCAGACGGCACGCCGCCGGCGGGCGCGAAAGGCCGGCGGACGCGGGAAGAGGGAGACGAGGGCCGAGAGGCGAGGAAGGAGGAAGGGCATGGCGCAACCGCCCCAGATTAGTTCCGTGAAGATGCCGGACGCGTCGGTGGCGCCCGCCGCGCGGGCGCGCAGGGCGTCGCGCTTCAACCTGCCGTTTCTCGTGGTGGTGGCGCTTCTGGTGGGCTACGGCCTTCTGGTGGTGTGGTCGGCCGTCGCCAACGACGCGGACTACAGCTTCTCGCGGCAGGCGGCGGGCGCCGCGGCGGGCGCGGTGCTCATGCTGGTGCTGTGGCACGTGGACTACCGGCGCCTGGGCGAGATGTGGCCGGTGTTTCTGGCCGTCAACGTGGCGCTCATCCTCTCGCCCCACATCCCGGGGCTCGGCACCGACGCCGGCATGGGCGCCATGTCGTGGATCAAAGTGGGCATCCAGGTGCAGCCCGGCGAGTTCGCCAAGGTCACCGTCGTGCTCATGGCGGCCAGCCTGGTGGCGCGCTATGGGGGCAAGCTCGACCGGGCAGGCGAGTATGCGAAGGTCCTCGGCATCCTGCTGGTGCCTTTCCTGTGCGTCATGACCCAGCCCGACCTGGGCACGGGGCTGGTGTACCTGTTCATTGCGGCCATGGCGCTCGTCATGGGCGGCGCGCGCCCGAAGTTTTTGGTGGTCACGCTGGTGGCGGGCGTGCTTGCCATTGCGGCGGTGTTCCTGGTGGACGAGTTCGTGTTCAAGTACGAAACGTCGCCCGGGGTCTACGAGTACAAGCTGCTCAAGAACTACCAGCGCAACCGCCTTCTGGTGTTTTTGAACCCCGACGCGGACGTGACGGGCGAGGGCTGGAACCTCAAGCAGGCCCAGATTGCCATCGGGTCGGGCGGGCTGTTCGGGAAGGGCCTCTTGAACGCCACGCAGTCCACCCACGGCTTCCTGCCGGAGGCCCCCACCGATTTCATCTTCTGCGTCCTGGCCGAGGAACTCGGGTTTTTGGGTGTGGCGGCGCTGCTCGCGCTCTACGTGGCGCTCCTTTTGCTATGCTTTCGCATTGCGGCGTCGTCCGGCGATTTGTTCGGCATGCTCATCGTCATGTGCATCGTGGGGATGTGGCTGTTCCAGATTCTTGAGAACATCGGCATGACCTGCGGGCTCATGCCCATCACCGGCATACCCCTGCCGTTTGTGAGCTACGGGTCGTCGTTCATGGTGGTGAACTTCATGATGCTCGGGCTCATCGGTTCGGTGTGGCGCTGCAACAACGCGAAGGGAAAGAAGGACGGCTATGCAGCTTCCCATTGACGTGAAGGCGGTCATCGACGAGGCCATGGACATCGAGGGCGCGCGCACCACGCCGCTTTCGGTGGGGATGTACGTGGACGCCACGGCTCCAGCCGACCTGGTGGCGCACGTGCGCGGCGCGTTCGCGCCCGCCGGCGCACACGTGCGCGTGACCGTGGAGGTGTTCGGGGGGGCGGGCGGAAGCGCGGCCGATGCCCCCTTCGCCCCGTTTCCCGGCGACGACGTGGCCGTGGTGGTGGCGGGGCTTTCCGAGGACGTGGGCCGCGTGGCGGGCGCGCTGCGCGCCGCGGGCGTGCCCGCCATGGTGGCAACCACGCTGCCGCGCCTGGTGGAGGAGATCGCGCAGGCTGCGGGCTGCCCCATTCCGCAGGGCGACGTGGTGGCGCCCGAGGAGGCGCGCGCGCGGCTGTGCGGGTCGCCTCTGGGCGAGAAGGCCGCCGCGCTCGCCGCGCGCTCGGGCGCGGGCGTGCTTGCCGGCGCGCTCGGGCTCGGGTGCGCCGGCACCGCCGGGCGGGACGCCGAGGCGCCCGAGCCGCTTGCGCTCGACGGGCAGGCCGCCGCGCTGCTCGATCGGCGCATGGGGGAGTGGGTGGTGGCCACGTGCCCGGACAAGCGCCTCGCGTTCGCGCTGGCGTTTTCGTTCGTGCGCCGCCCGCTTGCGGTGGACGCGGTGAACGCCACGGCCGCGCAGAACGCCGGCGTGGGGCTGGTGGCGTTCATTCCCGGTGCCGACCTGCCGGTGATGACCCTCAACCAGGCGAAGATGCTGCTGCAGATTGCCGCGGCCTACGGGCAGCCCCTGGGCGTGCAGCGCGTGAAGGAGTTGGCGGCCGTCGTGGGCGGCGCGTTCGCGTGCCGTGCCGCCGCGCGGCAGCTGGTGGCGTTCGTGCCGGCGCTGGGCTGGGCCGTGAAGGCCGGCATCGGGTATGCCGGCACGGTGGCCATGGGACGCGCGGCCATCGAGTACTTCGAGGGCGGCGGCAGCGTGGCGGGGCTTGCCGGCGCGGTGGCCGGCGCGCGCGAAAAGGCGGCGTCCGGCGCCGCGCGGCTTGCCGGCATGGCGCGCGCCGGGGTGCGGCGCTAGGCCGCGGGGAAGCAGGGGAGGCGAACGAACGCATGACCGATCTCTGGCCGCGCCTGGAGGCGCTGCTTGCGCACGTGGAGCGCCCGGCGCGCTACGTGAACCACGAATGGGGCAGCGTCCGCAAGGAGGATGCCGACTTCTCGTTCTGCATGGTCTACCCGGACACCTACGAGCTGGGGCAGGCGAACCAGGCGGTACGCATTCTGGCGAACGCCGTCAATGCGACCGGGCACCTGCGCGCCGAGCGGGCGTTCCTTCCCGCCGCGGATCTCATAGACCGCATGCGCGAGGCGGGCCTGCCGCTGTTTTCCATCGAAAGCTGCGCGCCGCTTCGCGAGTTCGACGCCATCGGCATCACGCTGCCGCACGAGCTGGCCGCCACCAACGTGCTGGAAACGCTCGACTTGGCGGGCATCCCCCTGCATGCCGGGGAGCGGCGCGAGGAGGACCCCTTCGTGCTGGGCGGCGGGCCGTGCGCCTTCAACCCCGAGCCGTATGCGCCGTTCTTCGACGCGGTGTTCATTGGGGAGGGCGAGGAGGCGCTTCCCGAGGCGCTGCTGGTGCTGCGCGAGCAGCGCGCCCGCGGCGCGTCGCGCGCCGAGGCCCTGCGCGCGCTGGCGCGGCTTGCCGGCTGCTACGTGCCCACGCTCTACCGCTGGCGCAGCGAGGAGGAGGCGCAGCGCGCCGGCTCGTGGGTGGAGCCGGTGGAGCCTGGTGTGCCCGCGCGCATAGAGAAGCGCCTGTTCGCGGGCTTTGCGGAAAGCCCCGGCTGGGAGCCGTGCGTCGTGCCGTATGCCGAGGTGGTGCACGACCGCCTGAACGTGGAGGTGCTGCGCGGTTGCGCGCGCGGCTGCCGCTTCTGCCAGGCAGGCATGATGTACCGCCCCGTGCGCGAGCGCTCGGCCGACAACGTGGTGGCCTCCGTGATGCAGGGGCTGGCCGAAACGGGCTACGACGAGGTGAGTCTCACCTCGCTTTCCTCCACCGACCACTCGCAGATAGCCGATATCCTGGAACGCCTGAACCGCTCGTGCGAGGGCAAGGGCGTGCGTATTTCGGTGCCCTCCCAGCGCCTGGACGCCTTCGGGGTGGACATGGCGAAGCTGGTGGCGGGGCAGAAGAAGGGCGGCCTCACGTTCGCGCCCGAGGCTGGCACGCAGCGCCTGCGCGACGTGATAAACAAGAACGTCACCGAAGAAGACCTGTTCGGCGCCATCGATGCGGCGTTCGCGGCCGGGTGGCGCCGGTGCAAGCTGTACTTCATGATAGGCCTGCCCACGGAAACCGACGAAGACGTGAAGGGCATCGCGTCGCTCGCGCAGCGGGCCTACGACCGGGCGCGCGCGGCGGTGCCCCCCGAGCAGCGCGGCAGCGTGCGCATGGGCGTTTCGTGCGCGCTGTTCGTGCCGAAGGCGCAGACGCCCTTCCAGTGGGACGGGCAGATCCCGCCCGAAGAAGCCGCGCGCCGCGTGGGGCTTCTGCGCCGCAGCGTGAAGTACAAGGCCGTGGACGTGCACTGGCACGATCCGGCCACCAGCTTCGTGGAAGCTGTCATGAGCCGCGCGGGGCGCGAGGCCGCCGCGTGGGTGGAGGCGGCCTGGCGGCGCGGGGCGCGCTTCGACGCGTGGTCGGAGCTGTTTCGCGAGGACGCGTGGCGCGAAGCGGCGCGCGAGGTGGGCATCGACCCGGCGGCCATTGCCGAGACGTCTCACGACCTTGCGCGTGTCATGCCGTGGGCGCACGTTTCCACGGGGGTGTCCACACAGTTTTTGGCCCGCGAGCGCCGCCGCGCCGAGGCGGGCGAGACCACGCCCGATTGCACGTTCGGCTCCTGTACCGGCTGCGGCGCCTGTCCCGCCCTGGGCGCCGAAAACGACCTCGCGGAGGTGCGCCATGGGTAACGCAACCTGCTACGCCCTCGTATGGGGCAACGCTCAGTCGCTCAGGCAGTCCTGTCTCGCGCGAAACGCCCAAAGCGCCCGCTCGGGCGCTCGGTATGTGTGTGAACAGTCCACTGGACTGTTCACCTTGCGGAACTCGCTTGGTGAGCGCCGCCCCATACAAGGGCTGCGCCAACTTGCCTGTATGGAGGTGCGCCATGGCTGAGAAGCGCCTGTTCCGTCTGCGCGTGACGTTCTGCAAGCAGGGCAGGCTCGCGCTGCTCTCGCACTTGGAGGTGGCGCGCGCGCTCGAGCGCGCCGTGCGGCGCGCGGGCCTGCCCTATGCGGTGAGCCAGGGGTTTTCGCCGCACATGAAGATAGCGTTCGGGGCGGCGCTTCCCGTGGGGGTGGGCGGCACGCACGAGGTCTTCGACCTGCAGCTGGAGCGCTATGTGGCGCCCGAGCGCGCGCTTGCCGCGCTGCAGGCGGCAAGCGTGGCCGACCTCATGGCGAAGTCCTGTCGCTACTTGGAGCCTTCCGCTCCGGCGGCCTCGGTGGCGTTTCCCGTGAGCACCTACCGCGCGCTCCTGTCGTGCGCGCCCGGGGCGTTTCCCCTGCCGCGCGAGGTGCGCATCGTGCGCAAGAAGAAGGAGAAGCGGCTTTTGGTGGAGGACTTCCTGGTGGGGGAGCCGTCGCTGGCCGGCGCCGTGGTCACGTTCTCGCTGGAGGCGAAGGCCACGGGGTCCCTGCGCCCCGACGTGCTGCTTGCGGCGGGCGTTGAGGCGTGCAACGCGGGCGGCTTCCGGGCCGGCGGTGCCGGGGGCGGCAGGGCCGTCGGGGAGGCCGCAGGCGGCGGGGCCGTCGGAAGCGGCGGGCAGACCGCAGGCGGCGGGGCCGTCGGGAATGGCGGAGGCTCCGGGAGCGGCGGGGACGCCATGGATGCCTCGGTCGGCGGAGATGCCGCAGGCGGGGGGAGCGGCGGGGAGGCGTGCCTCGTGCTTGCGCAGAGCGCCTCGGCGGCAGGCCGGGACGTGCCGTGCGGCGAGGGCGACCGGGTGCACGTCGTGTCCCTCACGCGCATAGCGCAGGCGGCCGAACCCCCCGCACCCGCCGCGGATGCGGGGCAGCGGTAGCGCGTCCGCCGGCGAGACGGCGCGGGCGCATCCACTCGCGTGGACAGACGCGACGCCCGGCGCTCGACGCCCGGAGCGCGGCGCCTGCGTCTGGCGTCTGTCACGCACAGGATGGCGTCCCGTGTCCGCCATGCCGCCCGCCGCGCGCGCCCGGCGTCCCGTGTCCGCCATGGCGTATGTCGAAAATCGGCGGTTTCGTGCCACCTTTCCTATCAGGTAAAACATCGAATAAAACCAGTTCAACGGGCATTTTTCCAAATGCCGCAAAATCGACGGTTCCTGCATTTTTTGCCGCGTTGCGAAACGGCGGGGCATCGAGGGCGCTTTCCCAAGGCGGCTTCCCCTGTCCTTGGCCGCTCCTCGCACGTGGCGCAGGCGCCCGAACCCCTGCGCCCATCCCAAACAACCCCTGCGCCCCCCCGCAGGCGCGGGCAGCGCCCCCCCCGCAGACGCGAGGCAGTGCGTCCTTCCCAAGGCGGCTTCCCCTGTCCTCGGCCGCTCCTCGCACCGGACGGTCCCGTCCGCTATAATGCAGGCGGAAGGGTCATGTTCCGCACAGGGCGCGGACGGCCCGGCTTCATGGAAAGAGCGCCCGCCGCCCGCAGGGCGCGCCCGGCGCCCGGCGTCTGCGAGAAGGTGCGCGGCGTGCGGGGTGCCCTGCGGCGGGCGCGAACGGCGCAGACCGAAGGAGGTCCCATGCTTCACGAAGTCAGTTTCCCCTCGTTCAACGGACGCGACCAGGTGCAGGGGTGGATATACGTGCCCGCCTGCGAGCCGGTGGGCGTCGTGCAGCTGGTGCATGGGTTCGGCGAGCATTCCCGCCGCTACCTGCATATGATCGTGGCGCTCATGGAGGCCGGGTTCGTGGTTGCGGCGGACGACCACGTGGGGCATGGCAAGACGGCCATGGAAAACGACACGTGGGGCGACTGGGGCGACGCGGGCTGCCACACCATGATGGAAGACGAGCACTCCCTGAAGGAGCTGGTGGCCGAGAAGTACCCCGACCTGCCGTATTTCATGTTCGGGCATTCCATGGGTTCCATGATAGCGCGCGACTTCGCGGCGAAGTATGGCAGCGAGCTGGCGGGCCTGGTCATCTGTGGGACGCCGGGAGTGTTCCGCATGACCGACGTGGTGGCGCCCAAGATTGAGGCCGCCATTGCCGAGGGCAAGGCGCACGAGTCCGACCCCGCCTTCGTGGGCGAGTTGATGGGCTGGATGTTTGCGCGCTGCGAAGAGGGCGCCGCGCTGGGCAACGAGTGGATCTGTCACGACCCCTGCGTGCAGCGCGACCACGCGCAAGACCCCTTCGACGCGTTCACGCACCCCACGCACAACGTGTCGCTGCTGGACTTCATCGGCATGATGAAGGTCGTCGAGGGCGTGGAGTGGGCGGAGAAGGTGCCCACCGACCTTCCCATCCTCAACATCGCCGGTGACCAGGACCCGGTGGGCGAGTGGGGCGCAGGCACGTACCAGGTGTCCAACTGGCTCGTTGACACGGGGCACGAGGTGGTCACGCACCTGTACACGGGCTACCGCCACGAGATCCACAACTACGCCGACTTGAAGGACGAGGTGGAAGGCGACATCATAGACTTCCTGTACGCGAACGCGTAGGCTTGCGTCCCGCGCGGCGACGGGGCGCCCTGGCGCCCGGCGTCGCCGCGCCTTGCGGGCGGGGCGTGCGCCTCTTGCCTCCCCGTTTGGTATAATGGGTGCCATGGACGATTCCTTGTCGAACAACGCGGCGCGCGCCTCTGTCTTGGTGGTGGAAGACGACGAGGCGATAAGCGACGTTGCCTGCACGTTTCTGGCGCAGGAGGGCTATGCGTGTACGCCGGCGTTCTCGGGCACCGAGGCGCGCCTTCTACTGGACGCGCGCCACTTCGACCTGGTGATTTGCGACCTCATGCTGCCGGGGCTGCCCGGCGAGGACGTGGTGGCGCTCGTGCGCGCGCAGGGTTCGACACCGGTCATCGTGACATCTGCCCGCGGCGCCACGTCCGACAAGGTGGCGCTTTTGCGCACCGGCGCCGACGACTACCTGGTGAAGCCCTTCGACCTCGACGAGCTGCTGGCGCGCATCGAGGTGCAGCTGCGAAGAAGCGCTGCTATGCCGGGCGGCGGCGCGGGAGCCGGTGCCGCCGGGGACGCGCGCATCCTTTCCTACAAGGGCTGGCGTGTCGACGAGGGCCTGCGCACCTTCGCCGCAAACGGTGCGCCCATCCGCCTCACGCGCACCGAGTTCGACCTCGTCTGCGCGCTCATGCACCGTCCGTGCAAGGTGTTCACCAAGCGCGAGCTGTTCGCTGCGGCGTGGCGCGAGGAGCCGGTGGTGGAGGAGAAGACGGTGAACACGCACATCGGCAACATCCGCGCCAAGCTGAAAGGCACGGGCACCGAAGGCTACATCGAAACGGTGTGGGGCATCGGCTTCAAGCTGGCGGAGTAGGGGTGTTCTTCCGTTGCGCTGCGGTTCGCCGTCCCGTGCCGCCTCCGCGTCCCGCTGCAGCGCGTCGCCTCCGCGTCCTGCGGCGCTGCGACGCCATGAGACGCTTCCGCTGTGCGACGCTCGCCCCGCCGCTCCCGTGGGCGCCCTGCCGTCGCACGCCCGCGCCCGCCGCCGCTTCCGCGTGTCCTGCACCCGCGAGTTCCTTCCCCATCTTGTCACTTTCTTATAACTTTGCAGAAGGTTTCCGGAAACCCCGTCGTTAAGCTGGAAGCGTCAACCGAAGCAGAAAGGAGTGCTATGGATGCCATTGTCGCAGCCGGTTTGACGCGAACGTTCGGCGCCAAGCGCGCCGTGGACGACCTCACGCTCACCGTGCGCCAGGGCGACATCTACGGGTTCGTGGGACGCAACGGGTCGGGGAAATCGACGGTCATGAAGATGATTTGCGGGCTGGTGCCGCAAACGGCGGGCACCGTGCGCATCTTCGGAGAGCCGTTCGCACCCGGCACCACCAGCCGCCGCATCGGCGCCGTCATCGAGGAGCCGGGCTTCTACCCCGGCCTCACCGGGCTTGACAACGTGCGCTGCCGCGCCCTGTCGCTGGGGCTGCCCGACGCGAAGGCCGCCTCGGCGCAGGCGTTGGAGCAGGTGGGGCTGGCAGACGTTGCCCGCAAGAAGGCGAAAACGTATTCGCTGGGCATGAAGCAGCGCCTGGGGCTGGCGCTGGCGCTGGTAGGCTCGCCCGACATCCTCATGCTGGACGAGCCGTTCAACGGGCTCGACCCGCAGGTGGTGCGCGAGGTGCGCAGCCTCATCGTGCGGCTGGCGGAGGTGCGCGGCGTCACGGTGTTCATCAGCTCGCACGTGCTCGACCAGCTGGAGCGCATGGTCACGCGCTACGGCGTCATCCGCGAGGGGCGCCTCGTGCGCGAGGTGACCGCCGCCGAGGTGGAAGCGGAATGCGCCGACTACCTGAGCGTGCGCTGCGCCGACGCGGAGTTGGCGCTGTCGGTGCTGCAAACCGCGTTTCCGCAGGCGGCGTTCACCGTCATGCCAAACAACGCGCTGCATATTGCGGGCGGCGCCGCGCCGCAAGAGGTGGGGCGGGTGCTCGCGCAGCAGGGCATCGCCGTGGAGGAGCTGTTCGTGCATGAGCGCGACATCGAGGAGTACTTCGTGGCGCTCATGGGCGATGATGCCGAAAGCGCCGCGCCTGCCGCGCCCGCCCGCCGCAGCGCCGCGAGAGGGGGTGGTCGCCGTGCTTAGCATGCTGCGCGTCATGCTGTTCCGCGCGCGGAGAGACACCGCGTTTTTGGTTCTCTCCCTCATGTCCGCGGCGCTCGTGGTGTTCTTTCCCCTGTTCGCAGGGCTCTCCAAGGTGCTTGCGCTCAACATCGTGGTCATTTCCGCACCGCCGGGATTGAGCGTTTTTCACTTTATCGGCATGACCTCGGGCACCTTGTTGCCGTGGTGGTGCGGCATCGCGCTCGCTTCCCTCCTCTCCGCCGACTTCAAAACGGGCGCCGTCAAAAACTACCTGCAGGCGCGCGGCGGCAGAGCGTCGTGGGCGCTGGCTGCGGCAGCGATCACGCTTATCGTTTCGGCGGCGTTCGCGATTTTCACGTACGCTGCGTCCGACGTGGGCTTTCGCCTGGCAGGCTACGACCTGGCGCCCACCAACCCGCTGGACGCCGTGCGCTGGGTGGTGCAGATGGCGGCGACGCTTTCCGGCTACGTTGCCGTGGCAACGCTCGCGATAACCATAACCCGCAGCGAGATTGTGGGCATTCTGGCGGCGGTTCTGCTGATAGGCGGCGCCGTGGAGCAGGTGCTTTTGGGGTTGTACTCGCTGGCGCTGGGCCCCAGCGCGGCAACGACGCTGTACGAGCATATGCCCATCGCCGATTTGAGTGCCCTGCGAGGCAGCCCTTTGCCCTGGGGCAGCTGCGTCGAAGGCATCGTGGTGTTCGTGTGCGCCAGCGCTTTGGTTGCGCTGGTTATGAGGAGAAGGAAGCTGTAGTCATGTTCGAGATGTTGCTTGCGGGGTTCGTGCTCGTTATTGCGTGCGCGGCGGGAGCGGTGGCGTTGTACGAGCGCGAGCTGCGCCGCCTGGCGCGTTTTCTGGAGGAGCGCGACCCCGCGAGCAACGAGCGCGCAGGCGTGGAGTTCGTCACGTCGGGCACGCGCGCGCTGGCGCGTGCGGTGAACGCCACGCTGGATGCGCAGAACGAGGCGAGCGCCGCCGGCATCGAGCACGCCCGCGCGTTTCGGCGGGACTTGGCGGCGCTTTCGCACGACATCCGCACGCCGCTGGCGGGCGCGCAGGGGTACTTGCAACTTTACGCGCGCACCGAGGACGAAGCCGAACGCGCACGCTGCGTTGCGGAGGCGCAAAAGCGGCTTGCCGCCATGCGCACGCTCACCGACCGGCTTTTCGAACACGCGAAAGCCGCCGACCCCGATGCCGAGCTGACGCTCGAGTGCGTGGAGGTATTGCCGGTTCTGGCGGACGTGCTGGTGGCGGCGTATCCTGGCTTTCGGGAGCGCGGAGTGGCGCCCGCCATCGACTTCATCGACGAGGACATGCGTGCCCTCGCCGACGCCGACGCGCTTTCGCGCGTGTTCGCCAACTTGGTTGCCAACGCGCTGCGCCACGGCACGGGAGGGCTTTGGATCACGCAACGGGGGCGCACGGTGGCGTTTGCCAACGAGGTGCGCGACGCATGCGCCATCGATCCCGCACGCCTGTTCGACCGCTTCTATCAGGCCGACGCTTCCCGCAGCAAAGAGGGTGCAGGTCTGGGACTTTCCATTGCGGCGAGCCTCTGCGAGAAGATGGGCGCGCGCATCGAGGCGCGTTTGGAAGGCGGTTGCCTTGTGGTGGAGGTGGCGCTTGCGCAATGAACGCCGCCTTGCCATGCGTGCAGGCTTGGAATTTGTTGGGCCAACGCCGTGAGACCCATGATGCGGGGCCGTGGTGCAAAGGCCCATGATGCGGGGTTTCGATTGGGGGCCGACACGGGCCTGTGGCGCAGAACCTCAGACGTGAAAATCGCCGCCCGTAGGGCGGCGATCGAATGCTCAAAATGGCGGGATGTACGAGACTTGAACTCGCGACCTCCGACGTGACAGGCCGGCGCTCTAACCAACTGAGCTAACACCCCGTGTTTCGCAGCGACGGTTATTTTACTGGTAAAGCCCACCGCGCGCAATACCCTATTTCAAGAAAATCGTTCCGTGCACATTTCGCCGCGTGCATGGGCGTCCCGGCCGTTGCCAAAGGGAGGGCTGGCCGTGCCTTGCAAAATGGGCGGGCAGTGCTATAGTCGAACGGTTGGACTTTCGTCGGGCGGCCCTGCTTCCCGCTGCGGGAGGGGGCTTTGCCGGCGCCCCTGCGGTGCCTTCTGCCGCGGGTCTGCCCTCGACTTCCCTGCAAGGAGGCCCTCCATGCGAATAGCGCGCTACCTGAGAAACTCCAAGGCCGCGGTTGCGCTCATCGTGTGCCTGCTCGTGGTGCAGGCGTTCACCGACCTGGCCCTGCCGAACCTCACCTCGCAGATCGTGGACGTGGGCATCCAGCAGTCGGGCGTGGAGCACGTGGCCACCGACGAGATGAGCGCGGCCACCTTCGACGAGGTGTGCATGATGCTGCCCGCCGACGAGGAGGCCACCCTGCGCGCCGCCTACGACGAAACGGACGCGGGCACCTACCGCCTGAACGAGCAGGGGAGGCGCGAGCAGGCCGAACTCGACCGCATGGTGGCGCTGCCGCTCGTGGTCGCGCACAATGCCGACCGCATCCCCGAACTCGACCTCGCCCAGGTGAAGCAGGCCTACGACCAGGGCGCCATCGAGAAGCGACAGATCTTGGACATGCTCGATCAGGCGAAGGGCAGCCTCGGCGACAACGGGGACGCCATCGTGGAGCAGCAGGGCATTGCCGCGGCGCGCGCCGAGTACGAGGACTTGGGCTACAGCCTTTCCGACCTGCAGATGGGCTTTCTCTTGCGCACGGGCGCGCTCATGCTGGGGCTGGCCGCGCTCGGCATGGCCGCGGCGGTGTGCGTGGGTCTGGTTGCCGCGCGCACGGCCGCCAAAGTGGGGCGCACGCTGCGCTCGGCGCTGTTCTCCCGCGTGGTCGCCTTCTCCGAAAACGAGATCGGCCGCTTCTCGGCCGCCTCGCTCATCACGCGCGGCACCAACGACATCCAGCTCAT
>CAJFUR010000007.1 GCA_904420215.1 uncultured Eggerthellaceae bacterium | reverse complement strand
GCTGGGGTGGATGATGGGACTCGAACCCACGATCTCCAGAGCCACAATCTGGCGCCTTAGCCAACTAGGCCACACCCACCATGGCGCGAGGAATGATTATACGGGTTTGGCAGCGGGTGCGCAAGGGGTCAAATCGAAGGAATGCGCGCCCCGCCGCCCGCCCAGACGCTACTCCGCCCGCTGCATGGCGCGCTTCTCGCCCACCATGCGGCGGGCGAGCGCGTAGGTGAGCGCGAAGTACGCCCCGTACACGCACAAAAACGCCGCGCCGCAGGCCAGCGCCGCCGAGCCTATGTCCACATGCCCGAACACCGCCACCACGTCGGCGACCACCGAAAGCGCGCAGCACGCGTGCGCCACCGCCAGCAAAAGCGGGAACAGGAAATACACCAGCACCTGCACGAACAGGGCACTGCCGATCATGCCCTCGGGCGCGCCCAGCTTGCGCAGAAGCCCGTAGCGCCGGGAGTTGTCCGCCGCGTCGGAAAGCTGCTGGATGGCCAGGATGGCCGCGCAGGCTATCACCAAGACGAAGCCCAGGTATATGGCCAGATACGCCACCACGGTGGCAAGCCCTATGTTCTGCTCGGCCACCTCGGCGCGCGTCATGACCATGGTCACGGGCCAGGTGTCCTCGATGTCGGTGTCCGAAACGGCCTGCGCCATTTCGCCGAACGCCGCCTCGTCCTGCGCGCTTGCGCACTGCACGTTCAGAACCGACTGCAGGATGGCCGCGCCCTCGGGCACCGCCGCGTCCGGCACCACGACGGTGCCCGTGTTCATGGGAACCGGCGAAGTCCACAGGCACTCCCCCGAGAACTCCGCCACGCGAAGCCGCTCGCCGCCCACGGAAAGCACCGTGCCCGCATCCACCACCTGCCGGTAGAAGTCGGTGGTGACGTCCGAATCGCTCACGATGGCGCATTCGCCCTCGCCGAGCGAAAGCTCCTCCAGGCCCGCCAGCACGCGCGCGGCGTTCACTTGGGAAAGCGATGCCACGTACACGGGATAGGCCCCGTAACCGCTGTTCACGGACGCGCCGGCGAAGTCCTTCAGGGAAAGCCCGCTGGCCGCCTCCACGTCGCCTATCACCAGCCCGTCGGCCGGGTCCACCAGCAAGTCGATCTGGGCGGCGCCCGCCACGCACGCGTCGAAGGCGTCCGCGCCCACCGCCTCCGCGCTCGCCCGCATGCCCGCCACCATGTCGTAGCCCACGCTGCGCGCGTATTCCCCGAAGGGGCCCAGCGCGGCGGCCTCGTAGCCGTCCTCCGACGTGTAGGAGCCGAAGTTCGTGGTCACGCTCGCGCTGTAGGGCGTGCTCCTTTCCAGCGACCCCGCGAGCACGTTGCGGATGCCGATGCCGCCGCACACGCTGGTGATGGCCAGAAACAACACCAGGCACACCACGGACAGCGACGCGAAGGCGGTGTTCACGCGCGCGGAAAGCTGCCGCAGCGCGAACATGTTCAGCCCCCGCAGGTACAGCGGGCGCGCCATCTGCACGAGGCGCAGCAGAAAGCCCGCGAGAGAATAGAAGAACAGCACCGTCCCCACGCACACGAGCAGGGTGGCGCCGGCGAATTCGGGCGAGGGCTCCAGAAGCCCGTTTTCCAGAAGCAGCCAGTACGCCGCGCCGATGAGGGCAAGCGACACCAGGAACAGCGCGAACGACAGCGGCAGGCTGCGCAGGCGCATCCGCTCCCCCTTGCTTTCCGCATGCAGGAGGTCGATGAGGCGCGCGGAGGCCACGGAGCGCGCGTTCACGCAGGCCGCCAGCACGAAGATGGCTGCGAACACGCAGACGGTGGAGACGAGGGCGTCGGGCGAGAACACGAACGCGAACCCGCCCGCAGACGCCACGTCGGCCTCGAACAGCGCGGAAGTGACGTAAAGCAGAAGCTGGGAAAGGCCGAAGCCCGCCGCAAGCCCCACCGCAAGCGACGCCACGCCCACCATGAGCGATTCCAGCACCACGATGCGCGCAACCTGCGTGGCGCGCATGCCCAAGGTCAGATACAGGCCGAACTCCCGCTTGCGCCGGCGCACGAGAAAGCGGCTCGCGTACACCACCAGAAACACCAGCACGAACGCCACGAAGGCCGAAACGCCTCCGATGACCATGCCCAAAAGGTCGAACATGCGGTCCTGCGTCTCGGAAAACGCCAGCACGCCCTGCTGCGCCGTCATGGAATTGAACGCGTAGAACACCGCCACGCCCAGCACGACGGTGAGGAAGTACACCCCGAAGTCGCGCAGGGACTTGCGCACGTTGCCGAATGCCAGCCTAGCGAGCATCGCACGCCCCCTCCCCCATGTCGGTCACGACCTCCACGATCTTGCGGTAGAAGGCCGCGCGGTCGGCCGCCTGCCGGCGCAGCTCGCCCATCAGGCGGCCGTCCTTGATGAACAGGATGCGGCTGCAGTAGCTTGCCGCCGTGGAGTCGTGCGTCACCATGAGGATGGTGGCGCCCATGCCGTTCAGGGCGGAAAACGATTCCAGCAGCTGGCGGGCCGACTTGGAGTCGAGCGCGCCGGTGGGCTCGTCGGCCAGCACCAGCGAGGGCGAGCCCACCGTGGCGCGCGCCGCCGCGACGCGCTGGCGCTGCCCGCCGGAAAGCTGGTAGGGGTATTTCGGCAGCACGTCCTCGATGCCGAGCGTGCGCGCGGCCGCATGCACGCGCCCCTCCACCTCCCGCGCGGGCACCCGCTGGATGGTCAGCGCCAGCGCCACGTTCTCGAAGGCGGTCAGCGTGTCGAGCAGGTTCGCGTCCTGGAACACGAAGCCCAACTCGTCGCGGCGGAACTTCGCCAGCTCGGCGCCGGAAAGGCCGGTGACCTCGCGCCCGCCCACGGAAATCCGGCCCGCCGTGGGCGCGTCGATGGTGGCAAGGCAGTTCAGAAGCGTGGACTTGCCCGAGCCGGACGGCCCCATGATCCCCACGAACTCGCCCGCGTCCACCGCGAAGCTCACGTGGTCGAGCGCCCGGGTCACGCTGCCGCCCGCATGGCGGCGCCCCCCGGCGCCGTAGTGCTTTTCCAATCCGCGCACCTCCACCACCGTGCGCGGCGCCGTCTCCGTTCGCATCATGCTCCGTCTTCCTTTCTCGCGTTTCCTGCAAAGGCGGCAAGCCGTTGCGGCCGGCTGGGGCGCAAGGCCTCCGCAACGGAGGGGCGCCCCGGCCGGGGCCAAGCCGCCCGCCGCGGCGCGGCCGTCTTCCGCCTCGCCAACCAAGTGTAGAAGGGGGCCTTTACGCCCGCCTTCGGGCTTCCTTGCGGTTTCCTTACCCGTCCTTGCGCCTGCCTTACGGCGCGTGCGCGCCTGCGGCGCGCGGGGCGAAAGTGTGCTTTAATGGCGCTGGCGGCGTTTTGCCGGGAAAACGCATGGCGCCCCCGCGCCCCACAGGCGCGGGTGCCACGGACGAGGAAAGGCGGAACGATGGCGGGCGGCTTCGGCATGGTAGAGGCGCATCTGCGAAAAAAGCGCGTCTTGCTGGTGGACGACGAGGTGGAATTGGCGCACATGGTGGAGGCCATCCTCGCGGGCTCCGGGTTCGCCCACGTCGCGCTTGCGGCAAGCGGCGGCGAGGCCCTTTCCCTCATCGATGCGGCCAGACGCGCCAAGGAGCCGTTCCAGCTGTTCGTGCTCGACGTCATGATGCCCGGCATGGACGGCTTCGAGCTGCTCTCGCGCATCCGCGAGCGGCCCGAGCACGCCTCCACCCCGGCGCTGTTCCTCACGGCCAAGGACGCCCCCACCGACCGCGTCTCCGGCCTCGCGCTCGGCGCCGACGACTACGTGGCCAAGCCGTTTCTGCCCCAGGAGTTGGTGCTGCGCATCGCCGCCGTGCTCAGGCGCTGCTACGCGCAGGAAAGCCCCCTTCTGGAACTGGACGCCTCCACGGTGAACTTCGACACCGCCGAGGTGCTGCGCACAGATGGCGAAACGGCGGTGCTCACGGCAAAGGAACACGAGATCCTGGGCGTGCTCGCGCGCAACATCGGGCGTATCGTCACCATCGACGCGCTCTGCGAGGCCTGCTGGGGCACGTCGTTCAACTACGAGAACTCGCTCATGGCACACATCCGCCGCCTGCGCGAGAAGATAGAGGAAAACCCCTCGGCGCCCACCTCGCTCGTCACCGTCAAGGGCCTGGGATACAAGCTGAACGCGAAGCGGCAGGCGTGAGGCCCGTGCGAAGGAGCGCCTGACATGCATGCAGAAGAACCCCTGAACGGAGCCGGAACCGGCGCGGGGGCGCCGCCCGGCGCCGGTTCCGGCTCCCAAGGCCCGGGCACGTCGCCGGTTCCGGGCTGGCGGGAGGCGCCGGCCTCCCCCCTTCCATGGCCCGCCGAACCAGAGGCGGCGCGCACGCCCGGCGCGGGGGCGCCGCCCACGCCCCCGCCCCCGCGCCCGCAAGACGCGTGGCTGCCCCGCAGGAAACGCCGGCGCGACAGGCCGCGCGGGGGGTTCGTGCGGTTCTTCAGCAAGCAGCTGCTGGCGTTTCTCGCCCTGGCCATCCTCATGATCGTCGTGGACTTCTTCGCATACGCGTTCTTTGCCGTGTGGGAGTCGGACAACAACTACAGCGAGGGCTCGCCCGCATCGCTCGTGCGCGCGGTGGATGAGGGGCTCGCGCCGGCCGAGGGCGGCCTCGCGCTTTCCGGCGAAGCCGCCGACGCGCTGGCGGAGCGCGGCGCCTGGGCCATCCTCGTGGCGCCCGACGGCACCGTGGCATGGGAGCACGGCGCGCCGCAGGACGTGCCGCGCGCCTACACCATGAACGAGGTGGCCATGGCCGTGGCCTACCGGGAAGTGGCCGGCTACCCCGCGTTCGTGCGGGACCGCGCCGACGGGCTTTTGATGGTGGGCTTCCCCAAGGGCCTGTACTGGACCATGACCTTCACCTACCCCGCGTCCACCATGCGCAACCTGCCCCTGTACGTCCTGCTCATACTGGGCATCGACTTCCTCATCCTGTTCGCGTACCTCCTGCACTCGCGGCGCAGGACGCTGCGCGCCACCGTGCCCGTGGCCAGCGCGCTGGAAGACCTGTCCGTCGGGCGCCCCGTGCAGCTTTCCTTGAAAGGCGACTTGCGCGACCTGGGGCGGCAGATCAACGAGACGTCGGCCGTCATCCAGCGCAAGGACAAGGCGCGCGAGCAGTGGATCCGCGGGGTGTCCCACGACATCCGCACGCCGCTGACCATGATACTGGGCTATGCCGACGGCATGGCGAACGACCCGCAAAACCCGGAAGGCGTGCGGGCGCAGGCGGCCTGCGTGCGCACGCAGGCCGTGAAGATCAAGGATCTGGTGCTGGACTTGAACAGCGCCTCGCAGCTGTCCTTCGACCTGCAGCCGCTGCACACGGAAAAAGTTCCCCTCGCGCGCCTTCTGCGCACGCTGGTGGCCAGCCACGTGAACGAGGGCGGCGGGGAGTGCGGCCTTTCGCTTTCGGTGGACGAAGACGCCGCGAACGCCTGCGTCCTTGGCGACGAGCGCCTGCTGGCCCGCGCCGTGGAGAACGCGCTTTCCAACGCGCGGCTCCACAACGAGGGGGGATGCAACGTTGACGTGCGCCTCTCGATGGGCGGGGACGCGCCTTCGGGCCGCCGCTGGGCGTGCATAGAGGTCGCCGACGACGGCGTGGGGGTTTCCGACGGGGACCTCGCGAAGCTGGAGGCGCGCCTCGCCGCCGCGCGCGTGGACGGCGAGGTGCGGGAGGAGACGGGCGGGCACGGCCTGGGCCTCGTGCTGGTGGACCGCATCGCGCGCGCGCACGGCGGCGCGCTCGCGCTGTCCCACGCGCCGCAGGGGGGCTTTTCCGTGCGCATCGAGCTGCCGCTGGCGTAGGACCGACGGCGGGGGCGGGGGCGGGCGGGGCATGCGCGGCTGCGGAAGCTGCGCAGCCCTCCGCCGCGCATGCCCCGCCCCCTCCTGCGGATGCAGCAGCCCGTCCCTTCCCACGATCGTGCGCCGCACTTTTTCGGCGGCAAATGGTCGGCGAACGGTTACAATAGGAAGCGGCGTGCGCGGCCCCGCGGCGGTGCTGCGCCCCACGTTCTCCCCCGCTGCCACGGCATCCGGGCTTTCGGGCTTCCTGCGGCGGCGGGCGCGACGACCCCGACCGACACGCCAGGAAGGTTCCCGCATGGAAACGCTTGTGCTCGCTCTGCTCCTGTTGGCCGCCATCCTCGTGTCTTCCGTCATCGACCAGCTGGTCCCCAAGGTGTCCTCCCCGCTCATCCAGATCGGCCTCGGGCTGATCATCGCGATGGCGGCGCCGGCGCAGATCCGCATCGGCCTGGACCCCGACCTGTTTCTGGTGCTGTTCATCGCGCCGCTTCTGTACGACGAGGCGAAAGGCGTGGACAAGGCGGCCCTCTGGCGCAACCGCATGCCCGTCCTCTCGCTGGCCATCGGGTTGGTGGTGGTGACGGCGCTCGTCGTCGGGTTCGCCGTGCACGCGGTCATCCCCTCCATCACGCTGGCGGCCGCCTTCGCGCTCGGCGCGGCGCTCGGCCCCACCGACGCGGTGGCGGTGGCGTCACTTTCCAAGGAGACGGACATACCCGAGCGCCAGAAAAGCATCCTGGAAAGCGAGTCCATCATCAACGACGCATCGGGCGTCGTGTCGTTCCAGTTCGCCCTCGCCGCGGCGGTGACCGGCACCTTCTCGCTCATCGACGCCTCCATCAGCTTCGTCATCAGCTTCTTCGGCGGCATCCTCATAGGCGTCGCGCTGGGCTACGCGGGCAACTTCCTCGTGCGGCGCGTGCGCGCCATCGGGCTGGAGAACACCACGTTCCACGTGCTCTTCGAGGTGTTCGTGCCGTTCATCGTCTATCTGGTGGCAAACGCCCTCGGGGCGAGCGGCATCATCGCCGTGGTAGCGGCGGGGCTGGTGAACGTCATTTCGCCGCGCGGCATCGGGCCGTCCATATCGCGCATGAACATCGTCTCGACGAGCGTGTGGCGCGTGCTCTCGTTCACCCTCAACGGCATGGTGTTCGTTCTTCTGGGGACGCAGCTTCCCAACGCCATGCGCCGCACGTGGGACGACCAGACCATCGACAACTTCGTGCTGGTGGGCTACATCCTCGCCCTCACCTGCCTGCTGCTTCTCATCCGTTTCGCGTGGGTGCTGGCAATGGAGCGCGTGCACGACCGCAGAAGCGGCCAGAGGCACCGCCTGAACAAGGCGGACTTGAAGTCGGCGCTGGTCATGTCGCTGGCAGGCCCCAAGGGCACCATCACGCTGGCGGTGATGTTCACCATCCCCGTGCTCGTGAACACCAACCCCCTCACCTACTTCCCGCAGCGCGACCTCCTCATCTTCCTCGCATGCGGCGTCATCGTGGTCACGCTTTTGCTCGCCACGTTCGTGGTGCCCCTGTTGGCGCCCAAGCGCCGGCGCGAGAAGGACGAGCAGGCGCACGAGGAAACCGCGTGCAACATAGAGATCCTCCGCAACGTCATCGAGGAGCTGACCGCCCGCCAGACGCCCGAGACGCGCAGCGCCACCCGCGCCGTCGTCCGCTCGTACAGCGAGCGCATAAAGCGCATCAAGGAAACCCACGGCATCGAGAACGAGCCGAACGTGGACCTGCGCCTGAAAGCGCTGAAGTGGGAAAGCGACTACGTGGAGACGCTCATCCGCGACGAGGAAGTGTACCCCATCGTGGGGTACCAGTACCTGAACCGCCTCGCGCACATCGAACGGCTGCTCGAACACGGCACGGGCCGCTGGTCCATCCAACACGCCTACCTGCGCGTCCTCTCGTTTTTGCGCACCCTGTTCCACAGCATCGTGCGCGGGCTTCCCGGCATCTCCATGCCCGAGCGCGCCGAGGCCCTGCGCGACGTGCAGGCGCGGGCCGCCGAGCATGTCGTGGGCAAGCTCCAGCAGGCCGTGGGCGACGCGGGCGTGCCCACCGAAGACGCCAGCACCCTGCTTCTGGAATACCAGCGCACCTGCGCGGCGCTGCGCAACGCCAACCCCTCCATCACCGCCATCACGCGCTCGGCCGACAAGGTGGACGACGTGCGGCGTTTGGGCCTGCGGCTGGAACTGGAGCAGATACAGACCATGTATGAGGAAGAACGCCTCTGCCGCGCCTCGGCCAAGCGCATGCGCGAGAACGTCTACCTCATGCAGATGGACTTGGAGGACAACGTGTAGGAGAGTGCGCGGGAGGGCGGGTTGAAGCACAAGAAGGGCCGAGGCGTTCGCCTCGGCCCTTCTTGCTACATCTTCGCGGGGGCGCTCACGCCGAGCAGGTTCAGGGAGAGCGCCAGCACGGTGCGGGCGGCGTCCACGAGGGCGAGGCGTGCGCCGCGCAGCGCCGGGTCGTCGCACATGACGTGGCAGTTCGTGTAGAACGAATGGAACAGCGCCGCGAGGTCCTGCGCGTAGTGCGTGAGACGGAACGCCGCCCGGTCGCGCGCGGCAAGCGCCACCAGCGCAGGGAACTCGTCCATCTTGCGCATGAGGGCAAGCTCGCTTTCGTGCACGAGCGGCGAGAGGTCCACGTCGGCCGGGACCGCCTTCGCGGCCAGCTCGTCCATCGCAAGGCCGCCGTTCTCGGCGGCTTCGGCGTCGGCCGGGTCGGCCGCCTTGCGCAGGATGGAGCAGATGCGCGCGTGGGCGTACTGCACGTAGTACACCGGGTTCGAGGCGTCCTTCTTCTTCGCCACCTCTATGTCGAAGTCGATGGGCTGGTCGCTCGATTTCGCCAGCATGAGGTAGCGCGTGGCGTCCACGCCCACCTCGTCGATGAGTTCCTCGAACGTGATCATCTCGCCCGTGCGCTTGGACATGCGCACCGGCTTGCCGTCGCGGAACAGGTTCACCAGCTGCCCGAGCATGATCTCCAGCACGCCGGGCCAGCCCCACGCGGCCAGCATGGCCTCGCAGCGGGCGATGTAGCCGTGGTGGTCGGCGCCCCAGATGTTGATCAGGCGGT
>CAJFUR010000006.1 GCA_904420215.1 uncultured Eggerthellaceae bacterium | reverse complement strand
TGCCGGGCGAGAAGGTCACGCGCGAAGGCGGCTGGGGCGACTACATCCCGGGCGTCATGGCCGGCGACAAGGAGTCGGCGGAGAAGCGCGCCGCGGAGGGCAACGACGCCCTGATGAAGCAGCTGGAGAACGCCCGCCGCGTGCAGAACCTCAAGGTGGAGGACGCCGACATGCAGGGCCGCAACGCCTTGGAGTACGCCAAGGAGCATGCCGACGAGGTAATCAAGTAACGGACGCGGAACGGGAGAAGGAGGCGAACCAATGACCAAGGCGCTGCTCATCAACTACGACTACTGCACGGGATGCCACTCGTGCGAGGTGGCGTGCAAGAAGATACTCGGCCTTCCCAAAGGGGAGTTCGGCATCAAGGTGACCGAAGTGGGGCCGTTCCAGTACAGCGAGCGCGAAGGCGTGAAGGGCGTGTGGGAGTGGACCTACATGCCGGTGGTCACGCAGGCGTGCGACATGTGCGCCGACCGCACGGCCGCGGGCAAGATGCCCATGTGCGTGCAGCACTGCCAGGCCTGGTGCATGTACTACGGCGAAGCGGAAGAACTCGTCAAGAAGATGGACGGGAAGGACCGCTGGACGCTGGTCACGACCAAGGACTAGCCGAAGCGGGCCGAAGGGCCCGTCTCCGGCGAGCTGGCTGGGCGCAGGCGCTGCACGTGCGCGGCGCCCGGCCGGCATGCCGGCATATCGACTGGTCGAAAACGAGAGAAGGGGGTATGCACGCATGACGGTGACCGACGAGATCAGCTCCCATGTGCTCGCCACGGGGTTCGACGACCTCGACGCGCGCACGGTTGAGCGCGTGAAGACGCGCGTGCTGGATTCGGTGGGCGTCATTGCCGCCGGCATCCACGCGCCGGTCGTGGACGAGCTGTACGACCTGCTGAAAGGCTACGGGACCGTTCCCCAGACCGCCGCGTTCTTCCGCGGTGAGCAGGTGGACATCCTGACGGCTGCCATGACGAACAGCTTCGCCATGCGCTCCTACGACTTCGAGGCCATAGAGGCCGAGAACGAGAACCAGAAATCGAGCGCCGCCCATATCTCGGGGACCACGGTTCCCACCGCCTTCGCCTGCGCCGAGCGCGCCGGCGCCACGGGGGCGGAATTCATCGCGGCCTTGGCCCTGGGCGACGACATTGCCGCGCGCCTGGGTGCCACCACGGGCTTCGACGTGTACGGCTGCTGGGACAACACCGGCACCATCAACGGTCTGGGCGCCGTCGCCATTGCCGGCAAGCTGCGCGGCCTGACCGCCGACGAACTGGTGAACGCCTTCGGCCTGGAGCTCAACATGATGGGCGGCTCGCAGGACAACATCAACTTCTATTCCTACGGCTTCAAGATGCCCATGGCGCTGACGGCCAGAAACGCCATCTTCGCCGCCGACTTCGCGGCTGCGGGGATGAAGGGGTCGCGCGACGCCTTCGGCGGGGCCAAGGGGTACTACGCCATGTTCGGCAACGACAAGAGCACGCCGGAGATCCTCACCCGCGGCTTGGGGGAGGTCTTCTATGGTGACGTGGTCATCAAGCCGTGGTCGGCCTGCCGCGCCACGCACCCTTCCATCGACGCGGTCATGCAGATCGTGCAGGCGAACGACGTGGATCCGGAACAGGTGGAGAAGATCGTCGTCCACACCACGCCCCGCACGGCGAAGGGCTTCGTGGCCCATCCGTTCGCCATTGGCGAATGCCCGCAGGTGGACGGCGCTTTCAGCATCATCTACACGGCGGCCTTGGCCGTGGCGTACAAGTGCGTCCGCCCGGAGTACATGAACGAGAAGACCATGCGGGATCCGGCCCTGAACCGCGTGATCGAAAAGGTGTCCATCGAGCCGTCGCTTCCTCCCGACGAGTACCAGACGGCAGAGTGCGACATCGTCATGGCCGACGGCACCGCCTACCATGCGCGCTGCGACGTGCCCAAGGGCGACATCTACAAAAGCGCCCTGACCGAGGACGAGATTCTGGACAAGTTCTACCGCAACATCGAGTTCTCGGGCGCCATGGATCGCACCCAAGCGGACAAGGTCGTGGAGGCCTGCAAGAACTTGGACAAGCTGGAAAGCATCAACCAGCTCGTTGACCTCATCCGCTAAGGGGAGCCCGCAGGCGGAATTCCTGCGGGCTGTATAGCCATTCTTTTGAAAGGGGAATTCAATGGCTAAGGAAATAACAAGGGACGCCGAGGGTCGCCCGATCTACGGTGCCACCGTCAAGGTTGCCGCCATGTGCGTCATCATGATGCAGTACGTGCAGTCGTTCGTCACGCCTGCGCTGTCTGCCGTGCGTGGCGCCTATGGCAGCCTAGGCATTGACACCGTCATGATCCAGCAGATCCAGGGCATCCCGTCGCTCATGGCCATCTTCGGCGCCATTCTCGTGGGCATCCTCGAGCGCTACATGAAGAAGAAGCACATCCTCATTCTGGCCATGGTCCTCATGTTCATGGGGTCGCTGGCGGCCTTCGTGCCCGAGACCACCGAGGGCTTCTGGCTGCTGCTGGCCACGCGCGTGCTGCTGGGCCTGGGCCGCGGCATGATCTTCCCCATGGCCTCGTCCTTCATCGCCGACTTGTTCTTCGGCAAGGTGCGCGACCGCCTGATGAGCTTCAAGACCGCCGTGGGCGGCCTGTCCGGCTCGGTGTTCCAGATCTTGGGCGGCATGCTGGCCGTGCTGTCGTGGCGCTATGCCTTCATCGGCATGCTCATGGCCGTGCCGATTGCCATCATGATCGTCGTTTGGCTGAAGGAGCCCGAGGTCAAGCCCGCGGGCACCACGGCCGACGGCAAGAAGGGCAACGCGCTCAAGTCCATCACCCCCATCTGCTGGCTCATCTTCGTGCTGGCCGGCGTGTGGAACATCTTCCAGTTCTCCTACATGACCTCCATGTCGCTCACCCTGGCCGGCACCGGCCTGGGCGCCACCGACATGGCCGGCTGGATCATGTCGTTCGAAACCATCATGTCGGCCGTGGGCGCGGTGTGCTACGGCGCGTTCATGAAAGGGCGTCTGGGTGGCTTCGACCTGCCCATTGCCATTGGCTTGGAAACCCTGGGCTTCGCCATCATGTGCTTCCAGGTGAACGTGACCGGGTTCGTCGTCGGCACGTTCATTTACGGCTTCGCGTTCGGCGTGTTCAACCCGGCCCTCATCCTGCAATTGGTGAAGGTGCTTCCCAAAGAGGGCGCCACGCTGGGCCTGTCCATCTTGGCCGGCGCGCAGAACCTGTGCCAGTTCTTCTCGGCCCCGGTGCTCGCCTTCCTGGCTCCTCTGCTGGGCGTTGCGGGCGTTGACGAGGCCACCAAGAGCCTGGCCAACTGGAACGTGTCCTGGCGCTTGGGCATCGTGTACTTCGTCATCGTGCTGGCCATCATCATTTTCGCGAAGGCGCGTGCGCCGCACATGCTGGCAGGCGTGAAGGCTCCCGCGGCTGTCGAATCCGGCGAGGCCGGCGGGGACGGCAAGCAGTAGGCGGGAAGCCCGTCTGCGGCTTTTGAACGAATGAGAGCGACAAGCCAGTCAATTAGGTGCAGGCCCCTAATTCGACTGGCTTGTTTTCCCTGGCCGGGTATGCTGTTCTGGGTGCCGGGGCTGCATGGGCGGATGGGGTTGCAAGGCACCCGCGCGGCAGGGGCCGTCCGGGCGGGAGCTGCGGCCCACGGGATCGAAAGAGGGGGAACCGTCATGGCGAACAAGAGGGTCAAGCCCGACACGCCGGAGTACCGGCGGTGGCAGGCCGCGTGGATCGCTTTGCTGGCTTGCGCGTTCTGCATCGGCATTTTCATGTTCCTGAGCAGGCCCTACCTGCCCGATGCCGCGTTTTTCGCGCTGTTCGTGGCGGCCAACCTCATGGTGTTCGCCGCCATTCTGATCAACGGCGTCAAGATGACGCGCCTTCGCGAGGACTGCGAGAGGCGGCAGCGGAAGTCGAAGGCGTCCCGCGCCGAGGAGAAGCGGCGCCGTGCCGAGGAACGCGAGCGGGACAAGGCCCGCTTGGCGGGAATGGAGGAGATGGACGAGAGCGCGATGACCTTGAAGGAGAAACTGCAGCACCGCGCCCGGCTCAGCGCCGAGCGCGCCAACATCAAGGGAAGCGGTTTGTAGTTTTGAAAACCGCGGAAATTCCAGCCATCGATGAGGGGGATCCACATGGCTTTGGTTCGGAACGGGAAACTGTTCGGGAGAATCCACTACGCGTTCGTCATCATGGTGTGCTGCTGCTTCGTTCAGGCGTTCGGCATGGGGCTGATCCTGAACTGCGGCAGCCTGTTCTACGTTCCGGTGTGCGAGGATCTGGGCTTTCTGCGCTCGGAGATATCGACGTACATGACGGGCTACTTCATTGGAACGACGCTGATCACGCCCGTGGCGGGCAAACTGCTTTCCAAGTACGACACCCGCGCGGTGATGTCGGTGGCCATCGTGGTGCTGTCGGGCGCCGTCATGGCCATGAGCACCTACCACGAGATATGGCAGTGGCAGGTGTCGGGCTTTCTGGTGGGCGCCGCGGGCGCGGGCATTTTCGTGCTGCCCTCTGCGTCGCTGATCGGCAACTGGTTCGTCAAGCGCCGCGGGTTCGTCTACGGCATCGTCATGGCGTGCTCGGGCATTTCGGCAGCCGTGTTCTCGCAGGTGATCAACTTCATCATTCAGACGGCGGGATGGCGGTGGGCCTATGTGTTCGTGGGCGCGGCGGCGCTCGTCGTCATTTTGCCGTGCAGCCTGATCATGCGCAAGAAGCCCACGGACTTGGGAATAGCGCCCTACGGGTTTGCGGAAAGCGGCGGGGGGGGGCTTCCCGTTATGCGCGGGGTTTCGGTGAAAGTGGCCGTGGTGTCGCTGGCGTTCTGGTGCCTGTTCGTGTTCGCGGGCATCGCCTCGTTCATACACGGAGGCATCGAGCAGCACATGCCGGGCTACGTGGAGTCCATCGGCTTCACCGCCTCCTTCGCGGCGCTGGTGGTGTCGGCGGAATCGGTGGGGTCGGTGCTCGACAAGCTGGTCATGGGCTGGCTCAATGACAAGATAGGGGTGCGGCGCACCACCATCATAGAACTGGTGCTCATTGCGGTGGGCATCGTGGGCTTCGTCGTGTTCCGCAACCCGGTGCTGCTGGTGCTGTCCACGGTTCTGTTCGGCGTTCAGGACTCGCTCATGTCGGTGAGCCTGCCGCTGCTCATACGCGACATCTTCGGGTCGCGCAACTACACCCAGATTCATGCGTGGATCCGCACGGGCGTGGGGCTGTTCGGGTCGTTCTCGGGCGTGCTGGTGGGTGCGGTGTACGACACCAGCGGCACGTTCGTGCCCGCTTTCCTGGGGCTTGCGGTCACCTGCCTCGTGGCGGCGGGGTGCGTGGCGCTGGCGTACCGCTCGCGCAGGAAGCTGGTGTGGGAGACCGAAGACGCCGTGGCGAGCGCGGGGTGAGCCCGTCTTCGCGAGCGTGCGGGCAAGGCGGTTGGCACGGGGAGGCGCCTGTGCCGGAAGGGGGTCTTTGACGATGTGCTATCCGTGTTCGCATTGCGGGGCCTGCAAGGTGCGGCTTCCGGAAGGCGCCTGCCCCTTCTGCGGGGCAAGCCTCGCCGCAGGGCCGGTGCCCGCATGCTCGCAGTGTGGGGCGCGCCTGCCGCTCCCTCCGGGGCAGGCGGCGGGCAACGCGGCGCGGGACGAGGCGGGCAGCGCGGCGCGGGCAGCGGCGGTCGGTGCGGCGTGGAAGGCGGCAGGCGGCGCGGCAGGCAGCGCGGAGCGGGCGGCGGCGGGCGGCGTGGATCGAGCCGCGCGAACGCCGGCGTGAGGGGCGGCCATGTGCTACCAGTGCTCGGGATGCGGCAGGTGCCTGGAACGGGAGCTGCGGGGCGGGGGAGTGCCGACGTGCCCCTGTTGCCGCAAGGAGGTTCCCGCCGCAGCCAAGACGTGCCCGCACTGCGGGATGTTCATCCGGCCCCGCGCGGGCAGCGTGGCGCCGGGGCGGGGCGCCGGGGGTCGTGCCCCGGCAGGGGAGGGCTGCGGCGCCGCGCCGCGCCCGCACGCGGATTCCGGGCGGGGCGAAGGCCCCCGCGCGCCGGCGCAGCCCAAGAGCGCGCGCTCGCCCCGCGCTGGCGCGGGGCCTTCGGGCGGGGCGGGGATCCCCGTGCCGGCGCAGACCAAGGACGTGCAAGGCAAGGAGAAAGGAGCCGAGGGGATATGGAAATGACGCCGCGCGAGAACATGACGGCCATTCTGGAAGGCAGGCAGCCGGCCTATTACGGCGACTTCCAGAGCGCCGTCAAAATCATGCTCGACCCCGTGTGGGCGAGCGACACCATACCGGCGGACGGCAAGGAGCACAAGGACTCCTGGGGCACGGTGTGCGTGCGCCCGCCCGACGCCCCCGGCAAGCACCCGCACATCACGCCCGAAAACGCCGTGGTGAAGGACGTGACCGAGTGGAAGAAGCAGCTGGCCATCCCCGCGCTTGGCCACATGGACTGGAGCGCGTGCAAGGCCAAGGCCGAGCAGGTGGACCGCAGCGTGCACTTCGTGGAATACTTCTGCGCGACGGGCCTGTTCGAGCGCTCGCACTTCCTCATGGGCATGGAGGAGGCGTTCTGCGCCTACCTGGAGGAACCCGAGGCCATGTTCGAAATGCTTTCGGCCATTGCCGAGTACAAGAAGGCGCTCGTCAAGGAGGCCGCGTACCATTTGCGCCCCGACGTGTGCTTCTTTCAGGACGACTGGGGTTCCAAGCAGAACCTGTTTCTGCCCCCCGACGTGTGGCGCGAGATGATCAAGCCGCTGCAGGCCGACATAGCCAAGACCATCCACGAATGCGGCATGCTCTACGTCCACCACGCCGACTGCGTCTGCGAGCCCATCGTGGAGGACATGGTGGAGATAGGCATCGACATCTGGCAGGGCGTCATTCCCGAAAACGACATCGTGGACATACACCGCCGCACGCAGGGCAGGCTGCCCATGATCGGCGGCATCGACGGCCCGGGCATCGACGACGAGGACACGCCGGATGAGGCCATCGTCGCCGAGGTGCACCGCTGCATCGACACGTATTGCCCGCTCGGGCGCTTCTTCCCGGCGGCGCCGGCGCACCTTTTGCGGGAGCGCAACGAGAACCTGGTGAACGAGGAAATCATGCGCTACGGCCGTGAGTGGGCGGAAAGCCACCCGGTCGCGTGAGCGGGGCATGCGCCCGGCAGGCAGCGGGCGCATGCCTGCCGGGCGCGGGCGCACCCTACACCAGAACGCAGCCCGTGTAGGCCAAGGTTCCCTTGCCGTGGTAGTAGGGGATGCCGGCGGCCCCGCACGCGTCGGACACCAGAAGGCCGGCGGCCTCCATGGACACGATGGCCTGGCCGGGGCGCCGGCAGGGTTCGTCGGGGCACGTGCAGGCGCTGCACAGCGTGCAGCCGCCGGCGCCCAGGGGAAGCGGCTCGTCCGCGGCACGCGCGCGGGCCTCGTCGCGTGCGAACTGCGCCAGTGCGGCGAAACGGCGCTTGTGCAGCTCCGCAGCCTCCGTCATGCCCTCGATGTCGAACTCGTCTTCCAGCTGCGCCACCGTTTGCACCACGAGGCATGTGGCGTGGCGCGAAATCCTTTCGGCGAACTCGTCCAAGGTACCGCAGGCGGGTGGGCAGGTCCAGTTCTTGCCATACGATTGGCAGCGGTCGGCGGCGCACATGGAGCGCACCTCGGGGTTCACTTCAAGGTGCGCGGCGGGCGTTTCCCCGCAGCTTTCGAAGCCCAGTTCCGCGGCCTTGCGGGCGATGGCGGCCACGAGGCCGGTCGGTTGGTCGGTCATGGGAATCCTTTCCTCGATGCGTTGCCCATGGCGGGTGCTGGGCCTTCGCCTGCGGGCGGCGCCGCGATGGCATGTGCCTTGCGGCAAAAGCCTGACGTGCGGCAACGTGACCATATTAGCACTGCGACCTGATGGAGGGAAACGCCTTGGAAGTGTTATTTCTAAGATCAGCATTCACGCCCCATGCTGTTGCAGAAAGCCTTTCCTACACTTGCCGCGGACGCGCCGCCACGAGGTTGCGGGCGCTGCCGGGTGCCCGCGCTTCTCCGGGCTCCGTGCGCGCCGTGCGCGGCGGGCGCTTTGGGCAAGGCATCGAAGGGATGGATGGAATATGGAAATGACTCCGCGCGAGAACATGATGGCCATCTTCGAGGGGAGGCAACCGGCGTACTACGGCGACTTCCAGAGCGCCGTCAAGATCATGCTCGACCCCGTTTGGATGAGCGATTCCGTTCCCGAGGACGGCAAGGAGCACAAGGACTCCTGGGGCACGGTGTGCGTGCGCGCCATTGGCTCGCCGGGCAAGCACCCCCACGTGACGGACGAGAACGCCGTGGTGAAGGACGTGACCGAGTGGAAGAAGCAGCTGGTCATTCCCTCGTACAAGGACCTCGACTGGAGCAAGGCCGAAGAGCAGGCAGCCGCCGTTGACCGCAGCCAGCACTTCGTGGAGTACTTCTGCGCGCAGGGCCTGTTCGAGCGCTCGCACTTCCTCATGGGCATGGAGGAGGCGTTCTGCGCCTATTTGGAAGAGCCCGAGGCCATGCAGGAGATGCTTGCGGCCATCGCCGAGTACAAGAAGGCCGTCATCAAGGAGGCGGCGTTCCACCTGCACCCCGACGTGATCTTCTTCCAGGACGACTGGGGCTCCAAGCAGAACCTGTTCTTGCCGCCCGACGTGTGGCGCGAGATGATCAAG
>CAJFUR010000005.1 GCA_904420215.1 uncultured Eggerthellaceae bacterium | reverse complement strand
CGGCGGGCGGCGCAGCGTCAGCGACATCTGGCGGTAGGCCACGGCCTGCTTGGACAGGTCGTCGTAGATGCACAGCACGTGGCGGCCCGGGTTGTCGGCAGAAGCCGGCTTGCCGTCCTCGCCGTTGTACATGAAGTACTCGCCGATGGCGGCACCCGCCATGGGGGCGATGTACTGCAAAGGCGCGGAGTCGGACGCGGTGGCCGACACGACGATGGTGTAGTCCATGGCGCCGTAGCGGTCGAGCGTCTCCACAACCTGCGCCACCGTGGAGGCCTTCTGGCCCACCGCGACGTAGATGCAGATCATGTCCTGGCCCTTTTGGTTGATGATCGCATCGACCGCGATGGCCGTCTTGCCGGTCTGACGGTCGCCGATGATCAACTCGCGCTGGCCGCGCCCGATGGGGATCATCGAGTCGATGGCCAGAATGCCCGTCTGCATAGGCTCGTGCACCGGCTTGCGCGCGATGACGCCCGGGGCCTTGAATTCCACGGGGCGCATGCCCTCGGCCTTGATGGGGCCCTTGCCGTCGATCGGAATGCCCAGCGGGTTCACCACGCGGCCGAGCATTTCGCGTCCCGACGGGACTTCCACGATGCGACCGGTCGTGCGGACCTGGTCGTTCTCCTTGATTGCCGTGACGTCGCCCAGAAGCACGGCGCCCACTTCGTCTTCCTCGAGGTTCTGCGCCAAGCCGTAGACGGTCTTGCCGCCCTCCCCCGTGAATTCCAGAAGCTCGCCCGCCATGGCGTCCTTCAGGCCGTCGATGCGCGCAATGCCGTCGCCGATCTGGATGACGGTGCCGACTTCGCGCGACTCGACGCTCGTGTTCAGGGCATCGAGCTGCTTGCGCAGCGCTTCGTCAATGGCCTGTGCGGTGATTTCAGTCACTAGCATTCACCTCCATCCATAGATTGTTTGAGCACGGTACGGGCGTTTTCCAGCTGCGAAACGACGCTCGCGTCGATGCGCTTGCCTCCAACGCTCATGAGAATGCCGCCCAACAGGGACGCGTCGATGTGCTCGCGCAACACCACGTTCGTGCCCAAATCGGCTTCGGCTTTGTTCTTGATGACCTCGCGCAAGTGGTCGTCGAGCTCCACGACCGTCGTCACGTCCACGACGTTGACGTTCAGCTTGTTCTCGAGCTGTTCGCCATAGCTTGCCCACACGCGCGAAAGCAGCGGGATGTCGCCACGCTCGGCCATGACGGACAGGACGTCCGCCAGAACGGGGTTGCAGTCCGCGAAAACGCCGCGCGCGAGCGCGCTGCGCTGTTCGGGCGTGTAGGCGCTGTCCTGAAGCGCGCTCGACAGGTCGATGCTCGAACGCATGATGCGCAAGATCTGCTCTGCCTGGTCGCGAACTTCGAGCACCGCATCCTGACCGCCCGTTTGATAAGCGGAATCGAGCAGGACCGACGCATACGTCGCGACCTTCTCTTTTTCGAGGAGTCGGTTAGTTGGCATTGAAACTGCCCGCCTCGTTCACGTAACGCTCCACGATCTTGCGATGTTCGTCGTCGCCCAGGTCGCTGCCAATGACGCGCGACGCGACCGAAATGGAAAGGTCGGCCACCGAACCCTGCAGCTCGGAGATGGCGGCTTTCTTCTCGGCCTCGATGGCTGCGCGCGCCTTTTCGACCATGGCGGCTGATTCGGCCTGCGCCTTCTCGGTCATGTCGGCCTTCACGGCCTCGCCCGTCTTCTTCGCGTCGGCGACGATCTGGGCGGCCTGCGACTTCGCCTCTTCGAGCTGACGTTTGTATTCCTCGAGCAGCCGCTCGCTTTCGATGCGCGCAGCCTCGGACTTCTCAAGGGACTCCTTGATGGTCCGCTCGCGCTTCTCGAGCATCTCGGCGAACTTCGGCCACCCCAGCTTGCCCAGCACCACGAGCAGGATGATGAAGCACACCAGCATGGGGACAAACTCGGTCATGTTGGGAAGGATGGCGGAAATGCCGCCCGACTCCTCTTCAGATGCAAACGCGAGCGCGGGAAAAGCAAGGGACATG
>CAJFUR010000004.1 GCA_904420215.1 uncultured Eggerthellaceae bacterium | reverse complement strand
GGCCGAGAGGCCCACGAAGAACATGAAGCACGTGATGTAGAGGCCCCAGGAATCGAGGTTGCGCATGGCCGTCTGGCCCATGCCGCCCGCAAGCTGCATGACCCAAAGGGCGATGCCCACCACCGCGAGCACCGCGCCCACGCCGATGCCGACGGTCAGGCCGCGCCCTCCCTGGCCTGCGCGCTTCGCGGGGGCCGCGCCCCCATTCCGAGCCACCTGCGTCCCAGCGGCGGAGGCCGCCTGCACGTTTTCAGACATGATAATCCTCCTTTTCGCCTAGACGAGGTAATACACGGAAGGCTTGGTGCCTTCCTCTGCAAGCAACTGCATGTATTCGCGGTCGCGAATGAGCTGCGACACCTCCGAGTCCGGATCGTCCAAGTCGCCGAAGAAACGAACGCGAGCAGGACACACCTCAACGCAGGCAGGAGCCAAGTCTTTCGCCAAGCGGTGCCAGCACATCGTGCACTTCTCCACCACATGCTTCTGGTGTGCCGGCACGTCGGCGTCGCCCATGGCCTGCCCGATGGCATACTTCGGCTCGTCCCAGTTGAACGACCGCACGCCCGTGTAGGGGCACGCCGCCATGCACATGCGGCAGCCGATGCACTTGTCGTAGTCCTGACGTACCACGCCGGTCTCCGGGTCCTTGTAGGTGGCGCCCACGGGGCACACCTTCACGCAGGCGGGGTTCTTGCAGTGCTGGCAGGCGACGGCGATGTTGCCCAGCGACAGGTTGGGATACGTCCCTTCCGGAGCGTCCATGTTGTCGCCGCCCTCGGTGAGGATGCGGTTCCACCAATTGCCGTCGGGCAGATTGTTCTCCACTTTGCATGCCACCGCACACGCGTGGCAGGCAATGCAGGATTTCTTGTCGATGACGAAGCCAAGACGCGTCATTATTCATCCTCTCCTTCCCACACGCGAATGTCGCAGAGCACGTCCATGAAGTTGTTGTTCACGGCGAACACATCGTATTCGGTCGAACTCAGCTCCGACCACCCGCCCGACTTGTGCTGCGGCACTTGCCAGCCTTTCGGATACACCAGCGTGCCGGGGCGAATGGCCGAAGAAAACACCGCCTTGGCAACCGCCGTGCCACGGTCGTTGAAGCACTCTACGTAGGACCCGTCCTTGATGCCGCGCGCCTCGGCGTCGGCAGGGTTGATTTTCACGAACGGCTCGGGATCCAGCTCGCGCAGAAGCGGCGTGCTGAACCACTGGGAATGCACGCGGTAGCGCGGACGCTCGCTCATGAGAACCAGCGGGTACTTCTGGTACAGCTCGTTTTCCGGCCACGCCTCCAGCGGCGGGAACCAATGCGGAATCCGCTCGCGCTCGATTTCCTCCTGCGTTGGCTGGCGCGACGTGACGGAGCGCACCGTGGGAGCCTCGCGATAGAACTCGAAGCGCCCCGAAGCAGTGGCGAACGCACCGTCTTTGTAGGCAACCCACGGCTCGGTCTCCGCGTCGCCGGGAAGGAAACGCACCTGCTTCTTCTCGCGCAGCGTGTCCAAATCCTGACCAAGCATGTAGCCCAGCGGCGTGTTGAGCTGCTCCTCCAGAATCTGGCTTTCAGTATGCGTGAAGTAGCTGCCCAAGCCGAGCTTTGCAGCAAGCTCGGTCACGATTGCCGTGTCGGCCTTGCACTCGTAAGGCGGCTCGATGGCCTTTTCGTTGTAGTTGAGCGAGTAGCACTGGCCCGCATTGGCCACTTCCTCGACCTCGAACCACTGGGCAATGGGCAGCACCATGTCCGCATAACGGGCGGTGTCCGTCAGCACCGAGTCGGCCACCACCACGTAGTCGAGCGACGGCATGATCACGTCGGTCCACGCATGGGTGTCCGTATGCGTGTTCAGCGGATTGGCCGAATACACGTACAGAAACTTGATGGGAGCATCCACGTCGCCGAATTTCCCAGTTTCGGCCACGTTCTTGAAATCGACGCTGGGGATGGTCAATCCCGTACTGGCGCCGGCAGGCGCCGTGTACGTGGAGCCAGTGCCAATGTGCACGCCCCAGAAAGCACCATACGAAGCGCCCGGCTTGCCCAAATTCCCCAGAATGGCGCACAGCGTGAGTCCGGCCATGGTGGTGTGCGCACCGTTGTTGTACGCCTGCGGGCCGTATCCTTCGTAATGGTACACGGGCGTGTCCATGCAGATGTCGGCCAGTTCGTAGATGTCCTCCACCGAGACTTCCGTCTGGGCAGACACGTCTTCGGGCGTGTGCGACAAGATCTCCTCTTTGAGAATTTCCCACGCAGTGCGGCACGGCACGCCGTTGAAGTCGTACTCGCCTTCGAGATCGGGGCTGGGAGCCTCGGAAAGCGCGACCAGCGCACCTCCGGAAAGCACCAAGTAGGGATCGTCCATGATCTCCGCCCCCGTCAGGGGGTTCGTTTGGCCGGTTGGCGTCGGAGCCACGCCCGTGTCGCTGCGGCGCAGGAACATGCCCGTGTCGCTGCGCACCAGAAACGGCGCGACGGTATGCTGCCGCAGGTAGTCTTCGTCCTGCGCGCCTTTTTCCAGAATGATGTTCATGATGGCGTATTTCAACAGCGTGTCGCTGCCGGGGCGAATGGGCACCCATTTGTCTGCCTTGGACGCAATCTGCGTGAACACGGGATCGACCACCACCAGCTTGGTGCCACCGTACTGGGCCTCCTTGATCAGGTGCCAGTTGTGCACCTGTGCATCGGTGATGTTGGCGCCCCAAACCACAATGGACTTGGCATTCTTGGCATCGGTCGGTTCGTTGCCCTCCCACATATGCAGGGCCATCGTCTGCATGTTGATGTGCGCGCCGGCCACTGCCGTCATGCCGTAGTAGTTCGCCATGTCGAGGCAGGTGTCGATGGTGCTCGCGTTCAGCAGCGCCTTGAGGCGGCTGTACGCACCAGTGACGCCCGTGGACTGGTTGCCAGACATGGTAAGGAACGCGATGGCGCTCTCGCCGTACTCTCCTTGGATCGAGGTGATCTTGTCGGCAATTTCCGTCAGCGCATCGTCCCAGCTCACACGCTCCCATTCGCCAGCTCCGCGCTCCGACCCCTCCACACGGCGCAGCGGATACTGCACACGCGCGGGATCGTAAATGCGGTAGACATGGGACAGGCCGCGCTGGCAAATGCGGTCGTAGCACGCCTCGTTGTAGGGAGCGCGCGAGGTTTTGACCACCTTGCCGTCGCGCACGTGCACGTTCACATGGCAGAAACCGAAGCAATTGGGACGGCATACGCCATGGAAAATCTGCTCGCCTTCGTTCTCGGGCTGTCCGGCGCCGTAGTCTTGTGCCAGTGCCGTCAGCGAAGTCGCACCCCCCACGACGCCAGCTGCCGCAGCCACCGCCGCCGTGCTTTTGAGGAAGCTTCGGCGGGTAAGCCCCGTTCGCGAATCGTTCGCTCCTGACATGTCTCCTCCTTCATTCTTTCGATCAAAGAATGCTTCGAGGAATTTCGGACGAAGGAGCCGCTTTGACGGCATTTACTCCCCTTCGGCAGCAGTGGCTGGCGATATTCGCGCAGGCCGCACGCAGACCGACCCCGGTACTCCGGCGCTCCAGCGCTTCCGAGTGCCCGCGTCTTCGAATGCCCATGCCGCCTGTTTGAGAAACCCCGAATCTCGTCAGCCCGTCTTCTCCCCGATATTCCCCCACCTATGTCAGAACCGGCCGGATTCTTCTTGTCATAGTTTGTCATACGCATAATAGAAATGCAATAAGAACAGTATGACAAAATATGACAAGATTATTCTATTTTTGGATAATATGGGGTGGCAACGCACGAAAGTCCGCCTTGACGGGAACCACCCCCCCCCCGACACGGCACACGTCGGAAATCGATGATTTTGTGGCAAGCGCCCCATCAGGTGAAACGGTGAAAAACTCCTGATCATGGCCGACTTTTCCAAATGCCGCAAAACCGCCGATTCCTGCATTTTCCCCATGATCGCGCGGCGCCTTGAACCCGATGCGCGGCGAGTGGCCATCGTTCGCAGCTGCGCCACCAGCCCCGGGGCGCGCCTCACACTCCACCCGCAGCGTGCCCGCCGTCAGACCCCGGACACGCCTCACGCGCCGCCCGCCGCGTTCGTCGTGCCGCCAATGCCGCTAGCGCCGCCCGCGCCTCACGCGCCGTCAGTCCCCGGCCACGCCGCTAGCGCCGCCCGCGCCTCACGCGCCGCCAACCCCGGCCGCGCCGCCTGCGCCGGCCGCACCGCCTGCCGCGTTCGCCGAGTCCACGAAGCCCTCGGAGAACGCACTGGGGATGACCAGCGTGCCGCCGGACTTCTCCACGCTCTCGTAGGCCAGGTGCATCGTGCGCAGGCGCAGGGCGTCCTGGTCGCCGCCGTACACGTCCGAGGCGTCCTTCAACATCTCCGAGATGTCGCGCTCCACCTCGGCCAACACCATGCGCGCGTTCTTCCGGCGCTCGGCCACCGCCTCGATGGCCATGGCTTCCTGCAGCTCCTTGGGCACCACGATGTCTCGCACTTCCACGTCGATGATGTCGATGCCCCACGGCGACAGCTTTTCCTCCAGCGCCTCTTTCAGCTCGACGTCCAACTGGTCGCGGCGCATGGCCACCTCGGCCACCGTCGCGCGGCCGATGGCCTTGCGCATGGTGGTCTGCGCCACCCACGACACGGCCGCGGCGTAGTCTTCCACCTCCACGCACGCCTTCTTGGCCGAGAACACCATCCAGAACACCACCGCGTCCACGTTGATGGGCACCAAGTCGCTGGTCAGCGTTTCTTCCGCGCCGAAATACGTGGCCGACACGCGCTGATCGACGCGCAGGGTGTAGAACTCGATGATGGGCCACGTGAACACCACGCCCGGTCCGGCCACGCGGTTGAACTTCCCCAAACGCAGCACGACGGCCTTTTCCCATTCCAGCACGACGTGTATGGACGAGGCCGCCAACCAGCCGGCCACCACGGCCAAGGCAAGCGCGCCCACGCCGATGCCGCCGAACGCCACCTGCGCCACCACCAACACCACGGCTGCCGCCACCGCGAAAACCACGAGGCCGAAAACCACGGCGCCGTTGCGCGAGGCGCGCCTACGCCCCGTTTCCAGCTGGACGTTGCTCGGCGTCTTCCGCGCATCCGGAGAAAACGACGATCCGGGCACGGGCGCGCTTTGCTGGGTCTTCGTTCGCTTCATCGTCTTTCGCTCCCTCTCCCTTGTCCCGCTTGGCCTTGGCGTCTTCGAGGCAGGCGTTGAACTGGGCCTCCACGTCCTCCAGCGACATGCCGAGCTCGAAGCAGCGCTTGAGGTACTCCACCGTGACGATTTCCGCCGTGGAGGCAATGCTCACGCCCGGCTTGTCGCTCACGTCGCACACGAAGGCCCCCTGCCGCCGCTTGGACTGGATGTACCCGTCCTGCTCTAGGCTCATGTACACCTTGCTCACCGTGTTGTAGTTCACTTCCACGTCGGCCGCGAGGCCGCGCACCGTGGGCAACTGATCGCCCGGCAGATAGTAGCCCGACGTGATGAGGTAGATGAACCGGTTCTTCAATTGCAGCCAAATGGGGATGCTGCTGTTCTCGTCGAGTTCGAACAGAACACCCGCCGAACCTTGCTTGCCGCTTCTCATTGCCATGCCCCTCTACGCACTTTCGCTCGCCATGACCTCACGCGCCTACACTCGCCATCACGCAGCCGGCCGCCCCTGCCGAAACATACCGCGAATCCGCCACCCCATTGTGCACCGCAGACGCAGACTCCGCAGGCGCGGCGCTGGCGGAAGACAGCGCGACGGCATGATCGCCGGGCGGCGGCGCGGGCGCGGACGCAGAGACGCAGGGCGCGGCGTCTGCCGCCCCGGCGTCTTCCGCCAGCGTGGGCGCCAGCGCGTCTGCCATCCCGACATCTTCCGCCACCAGCGCGGGCACGCTCTCCAGCTCCAACTCCCTATGCACGCCCGCCTCCACCATCGACCACCGCAAGCACCAGCCTCCCACCAGCACCAATGCAGCAGCAACCGCGAAAGCCGCACTCCACCCCGCGCGTTCGCTCCGCAGCGCGCCCGACGCCCAGCCCGCAACCTCCACGCCCAGCGGCACGGCCAGCCCGCACGCGCAGAAGCCGATCCACCACGCGCGCGCCACGTCGCCTTCCGCCAGCTGCGCAAGCGAAACCCGCACGCCGGGATGTCCACTCGCCTGCGCCCACAGCAAAAAGCCCGCCACGCAGGCAATTTCCAGCACGACAACGAGCAAGTCTGTGCGGGCGAGAAACCCCGTCAGCTGGCCGGTGGGCGGCGTGCGCTCCACGAACAACGCCGCCAGCAGCACGAGCGCCATCCCGCCCGAAAGCGACGAGAGCAAAAACAGCAGCGGCACGAAGGGAGACGCCCAAAACGCGATGCCGCCCATCGTCTGCAGCAGCAAGCCCGTGTACAGCATGGCCACCACGCCCACCGCCACTGCGACCGCCTCGGCGGCCGCCACGGCGCCCCGGCGCACGGCGGGCACGTACAGGAAGCGCACCGCCGCCAGGAAGCCGCCCAGCAACGCCAGCGCGGCAAGCGCGAACGCGCCTACCGTAACGAACGTGGGCTGCGGATTCAAGAACAGCATCAGCACCCGGTCGAGCCGCCCGAGGTCGAGCAGCAAACACGCGATGCCCAGCACCAGCAGGGCCAGCCCCGCCGCGAACCCGAAATCCACGATGCGCGCCTCGGGCCGCACCGAAGGCCCTTGGGTGTACGTCCCGGTGCCGAACGGCTGCCGCGCCCACGCGAGGTCGGCCAGCGAGCAGACCGCAATGGCCCCCGCGCCCGTTCCGCCGCAGAACAGGTAGAGCACCGCGAACGTGCCGAACACCCCTGCCCCTCCCGTCGCATCGAAGGATTGGCGCGCTGCATGGCGCACGGCCCAAAGGATACGCACCATGCGTGGCGCGGCTGGTCAGCCGGCGCACCGCGCGGCCGCCCGCCATCCGGCGGCTGCCGGCCAGCGCGCCCCGCGGCGCACGGCCGCCTCATGCCACGAGCGACGCCAAGCGACCGATTGCAATCGGCGCGCTGCGTGGCGCACGGCCGCGCGGCGCCGCTGCGGCCGCACCTGCAGCCAGCCGACGCACCGTGCGGCGCGCCTCATCCGCACGCTCCCAGTATGCCACAAAAATCCCGCCCTGCATATGACAGCGTGTCATATGCAGGGCGGGATTCGCCACGCGAAGCGTCGGAAGACGCGTCATTCGCAGCCGTGACCCAATCCGCCATAGGCAAACGGGTCCACGAGTTCTATTCCAAGGCACGCGAAGTCTTTCGTGTTGCGCGTGGCAAGCACGGCGTCGTTGCGTCGGACGGTGGCGACAATCATCGGATCTTCCGCCGAAACCACATGGCCCGAGGCCGCCGCTTGCGCATGAAGCCCCCGTGCGCAATCGAGGCTCTTTGGAAGCCCGCTTCCTAACGCGCGCCCTCGAAGGCGGAGGACAAGGGAGCTGCGCTCCGCTTCCTGTCGGCAACGGCCCGCGCAATCCGAGCAACCGCATACAGTGCGAACAGCACCGTGTACACCACAACGCTCGTGCGAGCGGTGGTGCCCTGAGCCAGAGCCGAAGGCAAAAGGATGCTCATCAAGTGCACGTAAACAAGCCCGAAGAACACGTAGGCCCACTTCTGCAGCCGTTTCCACGAACCGGAATCCATCCGGCGCTTCACTCCCTGCAGCGACGTCGCCCCCAAAACAACCAACAACGCCAACAGCGCCATTGCCGTGGCGAAGAACACGGCGAATCCCCCATTGGCAATTCCCCCATTCGCCAAGCGGGGAGCAAACGACGCCAGATACAGCGCCATGTGCCCCACCGTCAGCACGCACGCCAGAATCGAAAGCTCGGCGCGCACGGGACGCAGCATCAACCCAACCTTGGAGTCCGCGCGGAAAACGCCTATGAACATGACGACGGCAAACAGGGCGCACGCCAGCGTGCACTTCTGCATCAGGAGGAAGATCGCCCGACGCGCCACTTCGGGAAACGCCACGAAAAAGGAGCACATGTACAGGGCGTCGAGCAACGCCGCAAGGGCATAGAACACCCCCGGATGCTTCTTGAGCGGCCTTCTCAGCAGAAAGACGCCAATCACCGTGCCCGCAAGCACCGCAACGAAACTCATGTCCGTTTCCTTTCGCTCGGCCGCCGCGCCCCAACGGCGCGCCCAGCCGCTCCCCGTCACCTCGCCGTCGCAGCACGCCCGGCCCGCATGCCAAAGCGCCATGCGTCGATGCGCACATGCGTCAAGAAGGAAGTCGGGGCGGCACCAGAACGAAAAAGGGACAGTGCGCGCCCCAACCCACCGGCCCGCCGCATGCGGCGCGCGCACTGACGCGCACGCCGCATGCTGCACGCTACTTCAGGTAGTACACCGAAGGATCGGTTCCCTGCTCGGAAAGAAGCTGGAAGCTTTCCCTGCTTTCGATGAGCTGGGACACTTCCGATTCGGGATCGTCCAAATCCCCGAAGAATCGCGCATGCCCCACACAAGCCTGCACGCACATGGGCTGCTGGTCTTGCTTCACCAGATTGGCGCACAGCGTGCATTTCTCAACTGTGTTGGCCAAGTGCGCCGGCGCGTCGGGATAGCCCACGGCGAACTCGAGCGCATAGGCAGGTTCGCCGTCGTGATAGACGCGCACGTCGTAGGGGCATGCCTCCATGCACGTCTTGCAGCCGATGCACGCCTCTGCATCGGTCATGACGATGCCAGTTTCTTCGTCCCTGTACGTTGCCCCGGTCGGGCACACGGAAACGCATGCGGGGTTCTTGCAATGCTGGCACGCCACGGGATAGTGCTGCAGGACGAGACCATCGGGATAGGCCCCCGAAGCCGTGTCTATGGTCTCGCCGCCTTCGGTGTACACCGTGTTCCACCACGTGCCCGAAGGCAGGTTGTTGGCAAGCCTGCATGAGGTCGCGCAGGTCTGGCAGCCCATGCATTTGCTCAAGTCGATAACCATTCCGTATTGCATGACGCCCTCCTATTGAACCTTTTCCATCTCGCACAGGCAATCGAACCAGTTGTCCTGCTCGAACCGCGGCCACGTGGCGCAGCTGGACAGGTCGGAATAGTGCCCGTCTATGAAGCTGTTCTGCTCCCAACCGTGGTCGATGACCAGCACCCCCGGACGACACCCGGCGTTGATGACCGCCTTCAGCACCACGTACCCGCGATCGTTGTGGAGCCGGACCGTGTCCCCCTCTTTGATGCCGCGCGCTTCCGCATCCACGGGACTCACCTTCACGTATGGCTCGGGATCGAGCTCGAGGATCATCGGGGAGTTGTTGAACATGGTGTGGGTCTTGAACTTGCAGCGCTCGCTGATGAACACGAGCGGATACGTGGCGAACAGCTCGTTTTCGTGCCACGCCTCAAGCGGCGGCTCCCAGAACCAGCAGGACTCCTTCATCATGTCCCATTCCTGGCCCACGTTGGCCATGGGCTGAATGCCTTCGTGATAGAACTCCAAGCGCCCCGTCGCCGTCAGAGGAGCGGCGTTGAGGCCGACCACCACGGGCTCTTCGGAGAACGTCCACACGGCATGCTCCTCCTTGAGCCTCTCCCAACTCAGCCCCACCGCTTCGGCGGCAGGACCGCTCACGCAGGACTCCAGATACTCTTCCAGCGTCATCGTGAACTTGTCCTCGAAACCCATAGCCTGCCCGAGAAGGGTGATGATCTCGAAGTCGCCCTTCGACTCGTACAGGGGATCGACGGCCTTTTCGGACAACTTGACGAAGGGGTTTTGCGATGAGGCGATGTCGTCGCGCTCGAACAGGAAGCTCACGGGCAGCACGTAGTCGGCATACGTGGCCGTTTCCGACATGAACATGTCCGAAACCACGACCAGCTCCATGGCACCCAGCGACGAAAGCCACTTGAGGCGGTCGGGCTCGTTGCCAATGGGGTTGCAGATGTAGATGTATGCCGCCTTGGGAGCCTGCGTGATGTCGCCAAGCACGCCTTGCTCCATGAGCTGGTGCAAGTGGGGAGCGTGCACCGTGGGGCCGGGCACCGCGTCGGTCAGGTCGGCCGTGGCCGTGCTGGCGTAGCCTTGGGCGGTAGGCGCGCTGAAGTCGCTGCAAACAATGCCCGCGCCGTGCTTGCATTCCTGCCCTGTTATATCCGCCAGCGCGAACATGGCGTCGTAGGCGGTTTGCCCGTTGGCATAGTGGTCGGGGCCGAAACCCGTGAAGATCATCGAAAGGCCCGAGGTGTACATGCCCGCCAATTCCTCGATGGTTTCCAAGGGGATGTCGGTGTAGCTGGCAATCGTCTCGAGATCCCATGCGTTCAGGCGGTCGAGAAGCACTTGGTAAGCCGGCTTCACGGCAACGCCTTCCACCTCGAAGCTACCCTCGAGATCGGGGGACTGCGCTTCGTCGAACGCCACCGCCTGACCGCCCTCGTACACCAGAATACGGTCGTCTGCACTGCCCGCTTCCGCTTTGCCCAAATCGCTCAAGCGCAAATACAGGCCATCGACGTCTTTCACCAGGAACGGCGCGACCGTCATGGTGCGCAGATGGTTCTCGTCCACCTTGCCGTCGCGGATGGCAATGAGCGCCATGCCCGCCGCCAGAAGCCCATCGGTGCCGGGGCGAATGGAAACGTATTTGTCGGCCTTCGCCGCCGACGTCGTGTAAATGGGGTCGATCACAACGACTCTGGCGCCGTTGTCCTTGGCCTCAGACACGAAATGGTAGTCCACAATCATGGATTCGGAGGGATTCGTGCCCCAAATGAACAGGTTCTCGGTGTTCACGATGTCGCGGTGCTCGTTGTGCCCAGGCATCACGGCAGTCAACCCGCCATGGTTCATCTGGCAGTACATGCCCGTGTTGTCGTAGCAGGGCGCAATGGTCATAGCACCCATCAGGGTTTGCAGCCTGCTCGTCCATGAAATCGTCGCCATGCCGCTGCCCGAGCCGCTCATGAAGGCCACCGCAGACGGGCCGTAGGCCGCTTGGAGTTCCTTCCACTTGTCCGTGATCTCCCGCACCGCGTCGTCCCACGAGATGCGCTCCCATTCGCCAGCGCCGCGCTCGGTGCCTTCCACGCGGCGCATCGGGTACTTGACGCGAGTCTCTGAATACATGCGCTCTATGTTGGCGTAGCCTTTCAGGCAGGTTTCCTGATACGGGCTCGGACTGCCATCGGGGCATGTCAGGTTCGCCTTGGTGATGTTGCACACCTTGCCGTCGCGCACGTGCACGTAGAACGGGCACCCCCAACCCGAGCAGTTGCCCATGCAGCTTTGGAAGTACACCTCTTCCGTCACCCCAACCGGCTGGCCTTCTTCCTGCGTCCCCTCTTTGCTTTCAGACGCGCATCCGGCAAGAGTGCCCAATGCGGCTGCCCCAACTGCAGTGAATGCCGTGGTTTTCAGAAAGCTGCGGCGCGTAAGACCATGGCGCTCCATAGCCGTTTTCAGCATCTTCGCTCCTCCTATGCCATTGTGCTGGAATATCCCCTTTTCGCACAGTCCCCGGAAACGGCTGCGAAACCGCCGCCGGATCATCCCTTTGGAATAAACCCTTCTGTCCCTCTCAGAATCGGCCGAATTCCATCACCGGTACTATACAAAATTGTCATATGATTATCAACAATAATCATATGACAATTTATGTGAAGCACTATGCTATTTACAGAATATACGGAGCACTTCGAAGATGCGGGACGGCAGCATCCCCGCCAAAAACGCCCGGTTCCTGCGCCTCCTCTACGTCCGCGAGGCTTTCCATGGACGGCGGGAGACAGGCGCACGTCTCGCCGCCCATCCACCGCCACATGTCGCCGCGGCGCCGCGTGCCACCCTGCGCCCGCGCGTGCCTACCACACCCGCACGCCGTCTACACCTCCGGGCGCACCTTCCCCAGCAGGTCCTTCGCGTTGTCTCCCAGCACGTCTCCGAAGCCTTCGCTGAAGCTCGAGGGCACCACCACGGTGCCGCCCGTCTCGCGCACGCTCTCGTACAAAAGATGCATGGCCCTCAGGCGCAGGGCGGCATCGTTTCTCGCATACGTGTTGCCCATGTCGTCCATCATCTCGCAAATGTCCTGCTCGGCCTCCATGAGGATGATGCGCGCCTTCTTGCGCTGCTCGGCCTGGGCCTCAAGCGACATCACTTCCTGCAGCTCCTTGGGCAGAAGGATGTCGCGCACTTCCACGGAAAGTATGGTGACGCCCCATTGGGCCACCTTCTCTTCCAGCACGCGCTTGAGCTCACGGTCGAGCTGCTCGCGGCGAATGGCCACCTCGGCCGCGCCGGCGCGCCCGATGGCGTCGCGCAGCGCCGTCTGGGCCGCCAGCTCCACGGCGCGCGTGAAGTCGCCCACCTCCGTGCAGGCCGCCTTCGCGTTCCACACGTGCCAGAACAGCACGGCGTTCACGTCAAGGGGCACCAAGTCGGCCGTAAGCGTCTCCTCGGCTCCGAACGAGGTCACGCGCACGCGGCAGTCCACGCGCATGGTATTCTGTTCGATCACCGGCATGGTCCAGAACAGGCCGGGGCCGCTCACGCGGTTGAACTTGCCCAGCCGCAGCACCACCACCTTCTCCCACTGCTGTGCAATGTGCACGGACGACACGGCCAGAAGCGCCGCCACCAAGGCCACCGTCACGGCCACCACGCCAATGCCGCCCGCAGCAAGCTGCGCCACGGCCAGCACTGCGCAAAAGCACACCGCGAACAGTACCGCCGAGAACAGCACCACGCCGGCATTCGATGCGCGCTCGCCCGCAATGGTGGTGTTCGCGCCCGCCACGCGCCTCGCCGCATGCGCATCCGCCGCCGCAGCAGCGTCCATGCCCACGTCCGGCACGACGCGAAAACCCCTGTGCCGCATGCCCGATGCATGCCTTTCCGCACTCCGTTTGCCGCCCATCCCTATGCCCCCGTCCTCGCAGCGCGCGCACGCGCCCCCACGTCCACTTCCACGATGCGCGCCGCGCCATTGCCGGATGTGCCTCCGGCATCCACGCCTTCGTCTTTCTTGATCTGTTTGATCTTGCGCTCCATGCATTTCTGGATGTCGTCGAGCGAAAGCCCCAGATCACGGCAGGCCATGACGCAGTCGTCCAAAATGCCGTCCACCTCGTGGGCGTATTCCTCGTCCACTTCCGCGTCCAAGTCGCGCACGAACACGCCCCGACCGCGCGTGGATTCCAAGTAGCCGTCGGACACTAGGCTCAGGTACGCCTTGTTCACCGTGTTGTAGTTGATGGATATTTCCGACGCAAGGCCACGCACGGTGGGCAACTGGTCGCCCGGCTTGAAATAGCCCGAATTAATGAGGTAGACGAGCCGCTGACGCAGCTGCACCCACAGGGGCACATCACTCGTTGCATCCACTTCAAAGGGGAACATTGCCACCCCGCCCTTTCCTGCTCCAAGCCGTTCCAAGCCGCTTCGCACTGCTCCAAGCCACTCCACGTCGCCGCGCGCCGCCCCAAGCCGCGCCGCAGTGTTTCGCGTCACTTCGCGTTACTTCGCACAGCTTTGCGCCGCCCCAAGCCGCGCCGCTTCGCACCACTTCGCGTCATTCCAAACCCAGCACGCTCAAAACGGGATGCATTCCCGCCTCCACCACGCACCAACGCAGGGCGAGCCCTCCCGCCAGAATGCTTGCAGCCAGCCCCAGCACCGCCCCCGAGGGCAGACGGCGCAACATGACGCACACCACCTCGATGCACAGCGGAACCGCCAGCCCCAGCGCCACGAACCCGCCCCAGAACAGGGGCGCCTGCGCACCGCACACAAGCTGATGCACCGATTCCGCAGCCGCAGCCATGGTGCCATTCACGCCGCCTTCCTGCGCCGCCTGCGCTGCATGGGCCACCGTGGCCAGCAATGCCGCCGCCACCAGTGCCTCCGCAACGATCACACCCGCATCCGCCACAGTGGCTCGAGAGAGAACGGAGGCAAACGCGCCTCCCGCCCCCGAAAACTGCGCGACGCCCACCACCAGCGCGAACCCGCACGACAGCGACGACAGCACGAACAGCACCGGCAGCCATGCGGAATGCCACAGCGCCACGGCACGCAGGCTCTGCAGCAACAGCCCCGTGTACGCCATGACCACCGCCGCGCATGCCAGTGTAAGCACCTGAAGCGCCGTCAACGCGCGCGGCCCCACGCGACGGACCACACCGCCCCACACAAGCGCCAGCACGCCCGCCAGCACCACGCACGCCGCCAGCGCATAGGCGCCCACCACAATATGCGATGGATTCGGTTGCGTGATCAGCAGCAAGATCCTGTCAACGCGCCCAAGATCCACCAACAGAAACACCATGCCCAGCACCAGCGCCAAAAGGGCACACGCGAATGCAGGGGCAAACAGCACCCGGTATGCACGCGGCACGGAAAGCGCCGTGTGCACGCAGTCACCCATGCCGTCCACCTGCTGCACGCTCAGGCAATTACGCGGCACCAGCAGGCCCAGCACAGTCAGGACGAAGCAGGCCCCTGCACCGGTTCCACCCAAAAACAGGTAGCACACGATCTCGACGCCAAACACCGCGCGCCCCCTCCCCCCGGCACCGGCAGATTTGCCCGCAACGCAAGCGCACCGCGCATGGCGGCGCAATGTCGCACACGACAACGCAACGTCACGCATCGCGCAGACGTTCGCACGATGGCGCCACAACGTTGCCACACGAATTATCATAAGACAATCCATTGCTCATTGTACGCGATGCCCTACAAAAAGAGAAGACTCGCGAACTTATGGAAGCGTGCGACTTGCGACCGAAAGTCCCTATGAAAATGTGTTTTGCCGTGCAGTCTCCAAAAGCTGCAGCCGGGAGCATTGTCCGCACAATCACGTCGCATATTTCCTGCAACCGAGACAGGTCATCGCTGCGGGCATTCATACGCCAACACTTTATCCCTTTCGATGGCGTCAGCCAAACGTTCGTTCTTCAGGTGTTTCGCCGACACCACATCCACATTGCGACCCGTCGCCCGCTCGATGCGCCTTGCAAATTGGGAAAGGTCGTGTAAGTTGAACGGCACATCGTCGGCGAACTCGATGCGCACGTCAACGTCGCTTTTCTCGTCATGCTCGCCTCGCACAAAAGACCCGAATAGGTAGGCACGCTCGATTGCAGGAAAGTCCTCCGCCGCCTTCGCAACCGCACGGCGCACCAAGCAGGCCTCGCCGTCCAGCCCGCCCCCCCTTTCAGTCGCGACAAGAACTTTGATCTGCTACAATTGTGCTTGAATCCGCTCAAGCTGCTCGTTTGTGTCAGGCGGATTTTCGGATTCCATGCCTTTGGTGACGAAGTAGAGGAAGGCATCTGTCTTGCTTATGCGCTGCTCGCAGGCATAGGCGCCCACCGACTCGACCACCTGAACGGGAAGCCTCAGCGACAAAGGAACGCGCGGAACGGCAGTGCTCGAAACAGCCATGGGCAACCTCCTTTCGCGATTCGCCCATAACATACTCTTTTTTGCGTATTGCAAATGAAATACAGCAAGAATGCAGGAGAGTAATACGCGAATGGACCGCGAAAATGCCAGCCACCATTCGACAACCCGGTAGGAAGCGCATATGGAGCCAAGCGCAGAGCGCACAAGCGAGTTGCGGATGTGGCAAGGCTGCCTTTTATGGCAGGGATTTCAACCCTTTTCGCACGCAAAGCCATGAGGTCGCCGAAGAAACCCCATGTCGCAAAAATCGAGAAGGGCCTCGAGAGCGCTTGAACGTGCCATAAAGGGCAACCTCGACACTCTAGTGCCATAAAAGGCAGCCTCGCCCTCTCAATGCATGACAAGAATGGGCGTCTGTAGCAGTTTTTCCATAGAAGACCAGCGCCGCAATCCCACGCAGCGTTTTAGCGAGAATTGGGAGTGACGAAAGATCCGCCGCCGCCCGGTATGAGGCGACAGAAAGGCCCGACGCCCCGTGGGGGCGTCGGGCCTTGGAGAGATGGCCGGTGGGTGGCGTGTCGAGCATGCCGTCTCCACCGAGACACCTTGGCACCTGCCCGTTTTCGGCAGAATGCACCCGTCACCTGAACCATGGCGCGCTTGCAGCGGTCGCGCCATGCGCGACGGAGATGCAACCTACTGCGCAGCCTCGTCCTCGGCCGGGCGCAGAGGCAGGAACTTCAGGCCGGCGAACAAAAGCAGGCAGGCCAGCCCCAGCACGCCGAGCACCACGCCCACTTCCAACATGGTCGGCGCGTAGACGAGGCCTTCGTAGGCGCCCGCCATGCCGGCCTGCCAGTTGGTCACGGTGTGCTCGGTCATGGCGCCGGGCATGTCCAGGTTGGGGATCTGGAAGCCGCCCACCAGCAGCTGCACGCGCTTGCAGAAGATGGCGAGGATGGCAGCCACCAAAGCGGCCACGACGAGGCCGTTTTTGCGCAGCGGCGGCACGAAGCACACGACGGCGGCCAGAACGCACAGCACGACCTCGGCCCAGAAGAACGGCGCGAGCGGGCCGGACACCAGCATGCCCACCACTTCCGCGCCCGACCCGCCGGGAAACGCGCTCGTCAGCAGGTCGCAGCCGAAGAAGTACAGGTCAACCACCACGAACGCGCCGAGCATCTTGGCGAGGCGCGCCACGTTGGCCTGCTCGAGCTTCAGGTAGCCCGCCGCGCGCAGCGCCACGCACACCACCAGCACCAAAGCAGTGCCGCACACGAGCGCGCTCGACACGAACCACGGCCCGAGCAGCGCCGTGTGCCAGAACTCGTGGGCCTGCTGCAGCCCGAAGATCCACGCGGTCACGGAATGCACCAGCACCGCGCACACGAGCGCCACCACGCTCACCACGCGCAGCGCCGCGGCCGACACCTTCCCGGCCTCGTGGCGCACCTGCGCCCACAGGTAGACGACGGAAAGGACGAGGTACACGAACAGCACGATGATGTCCCACATGAGCGGGCTTCCCAGGTTGGAGTACGCGAACAGCTCCCACAGGCGAAGCGGCTGGCCCAGGTCCACCACCACGAAGGCAATGGCGGCCACCGTGCAGCAAATACTCGTCCACACGGCCACCTTACTGATGCCGCCGAAGCCCTTCATGCCGAACGCCTTCGGCACCGACGATATGATGAGGCCACCGGCGGAAAGGCCCACGAAGAACATGAACATGGTGATGTAGGCGCCCCACGAGTCGAGGTTGCGCATGCCGGTCTGCACCATGCCGCCGGTCAGCTGCATCACCCAAAGCGCGATCCCCGCAACCGTGAGCACCGCGCCCACCGCGATGCCGACGGTCAGGCCGCGGCCTCCTTGGCTGGCACGCTTCGCGGAGGCCGCAGCCACCTGCCCGCCAGAACCGCGTCCGGCATTCCCTGCGCCCCGGCCAGCCGCAACGTCGCGCCCTTCCCCACTTCGAGCCACCTGCGCCCCAGCGGCGGAGGCCGCCTGCACGTTTTCAGACATGATGATCCTCCCTTCCGCTAGACGAGGTAGTAGACCGAGGGCTTGGTGCCCTTTTCGGGAAGCAGCTGCATGTACTCGCGGTCGTGGACGAGCTTCGACACTTCCGATTCCGGGTCGTCCAAATCGCCCCAGAACCGAGCACGGGCAGGGCAAATGTCAACGCATGCGGGATTCTCCCCTCGCGCCAGACGATGCCAGCACATAGTGCACTTTTCCACCACGTGTTTCTGGTGCGTCGGCACGTCTTGGCCTCCGTAACGCACCTCAACGGAATAGCTCGGCTCCTCCCAGTTGAAGCTGCGCACGCCCGTGTAGGGGCACGCCGCCATGCACATGCGGCAGCCGATGCACTTGTCGTAGTCCTGCCGCACCACGCCCGTCTCCGGGTCCTTGTAGGTGGCGCCCACGGGACACACCTTCACGCAGGCGGGGTTCTCGCAATGCTGGCAGTTCACCGTGAACTGCACCATCGAAAGATTTGGATAATTGCCGGCAGGGGTGTCTTCTCTAGCTCCGCCGTCTGTAAGAACACGATTCCAGAACGTACCGTCAGGAACGTAATTTTCCAACTTGCATCCCACGACGCAGGTTGAACATCCAATGCAACGTCTCGTATCGATGGCAAATCCATATCGCTTCGCAGCCATGGCTTACTCCTCCTCCCACAGGCGAATCTCGCAAAGATTGTCCATGAAATTGCCGTTGATGCCTGCCGGATCGTACTCTCGAGACAAAAGTTCAGACCAGCTGCCCGCCTTGTGCTGGTATGCTTGCCATCCCTTGGGATAAACAGCCATGCCCTTGCGAATGGCAGACGAAACGACCAACTTCACGACCACGTGACCTCGATCGTTGTACACTTCAACCCAATCGTCATCCTTCAGGCCTCTCGCCTCCGCATCCTCGGGGTTCATTTTGACGATCGGATCGGGTTCGAGCTGCCTCAGCCAAGAGGACGCAAACCATTGGGTATGCACTCGGAAACGCGGACGTTCGGAATTGAGGATGATCGGGTATTTCCGCGCAAGTTCGTTTTCCGACCACGCCTCTATAGGCGGGAAAAAGCGAGGTAGGCGTTCGCGTTCGACATCGATGGGAAGTCCGTTTTTCATACGAGGCGCAGGCTTTTCGCAGTAAAATTCGATACGCCCACTTCCCGTTTTGAACTTGAGGCCCTTGGCAGGAATGCTCGGATTCGTTCCATCGTACATGCATCCCTGCTCCTTCAAAGCTTCGAGCGTGATGCCCAGATTCTTGCAGACCTGAGAGTCCAACGCTTCCTGCATGTACTCGTCATCGGTCATGGAAAATTGATCCCCCATTCCCATTTTCTCAGCAAGTAGCCTGACGATTTGGGAATCGGTCTTTGCCTCGTAAAGAGGGTCGATCGCCTTCTCCGTCCAAAAAATGAACCCATGCTCGCCAGAAGTATGAACGTCTTCCTGCTCGAAGAAATGAGGGACGGGAAGCACGAGGTCGGCCTGCTTCGCAGTGTCCGTCATCACCAAGTCCGACACTACAACGAAATCAAAGTTTGGCCATATTTCTTCGGTTAGAACCTTCGTGCCAGGAGAACCCGCTAATGGATTCGTGCTGAAAACCCAAAGCGCCTTGAGCGGAAAGTCCTTGTCTCCAAGCTTGCCCGTTTTGAACAAGTCCGACAGGAAGAAATGCGAAATGGTCGTGCGCATTTTTCCTTCCGGTTGGGTTGCCTTGTTGTTGAACCCGGAAAAGAATTTCCAATGCGCGCCCTCCTGAGCGCCAGGATAGCCGTAATTGCCCGTCATGGCAGGAAGAGTCGCCATGACCATGCCTATATGCACACCATTGCCGTATGCCTGGCTGCCATAACCCAGCAAATGGGCAACCGGCCCTTCGGCAAGGCGCTCCGCCAGTTCCACAATGACATCCGCCGGCACCTCGGTAATACTTTCCGCGACATCGGGCGGATACTGGTCGAATTCCTCCCGCAGCAGCGAAAACGCCGTATGGCACGACAACCCGCCAACCTCATACGCACCCTCGAGTGCAGGGGAAGCCGCTTCGTCCGCCGCAACGCCTCCGCCAGTGGTTTCGTCCCACACGACAATGGGATCAACGACCGTCGGTTTGCCCGTTTGGGCATTTACGGGACCTTCGCTTGGCTCCACTCCCAAATCGCTCATTCGCAGGTAAAGACCGTCGTCGTCTTTAACGAGAAATGGCGCACAGGTGTACTTCAGCAAAAAGTCCCGGTCATGCAGACCCTCCGAATAGAGAACCTGCATGAGCGACAAAGCAAGGGCGGTGTCCGTTCCGGGACGAATGGGGATCCACTGATCGGCTTTCGCGGCTATTTTCGTATAAGTGGGGTCAATGACGATCAGTTTCGCCCCGGCATCCATTCCATCCGCTATCAAATGCCAGGTGTGCATGGTCGATTCCGTTGCATTGTAGCCCCAGCAAATGATCGTATGGGAGTTGACCAAATCCGACAAGCCGCTCGAATAGTTGCCGCCCAAAACGCGCGTCTGTCCAACCGACCCAGCCATGTCAACCGATGCATTGATGTCGGTGCCTTGAATGTAGTTGAAAAACCGCGTCATGAAGTTGGGCGTGCCACCGCCGCCGTTGAGAATAGCCGAATTGCCAAGGGCAGTCCAAAATGCAATAGCTTGATTGCCATATTGCTCGCGAATTTCGGTAAAGCGGTCGGCCATGAGCTGGATCGCCTCGTCCCAACCAATGCACTCCCACTCGCCGCCGCCACGCTCGCCAACGCGCTTCATGGGGTATTTCACCCTGTCGGGATCGTATATGCGGGTCAGATGGCTAAGTCCGCGCAAGCATACCCGATTGTAATGTTCGTCTTTCATTGCGGCGGGGCGTAAGTTCACTGCTTTGCCATCGCGCACGGTAACCTCGATGTAACACGACCCAAAGCAGTTGCATCGACAACAACATTTGGCCGTATGCTCAGCGGTCGAAGTCTCTGTATCCCCTTCCGCCAGCGCCGTCAGCGTCGGCGACGCAGCGCCCGCCACCGCCACCGCGCCTGCGGCGGCTGCCGTCGATTTGAGGAAGCTTCTACGCGTGAGCCCGCGGCGCGAGCTTTTCTCGTCCGTCACTTTCCCTCCTTAGAACAATCAGGAAATCCCCGCCCTCGCCCCCTTGCGAGCATTGGCTGCGCAACCGCCGCCCCTTGGCGTCAGGCCCGAAGACATCCCCCTCGCGAACCATTGCAGAATCGGCCTGATTCTTCTTGTTTGTCATATTATCATATTGAACTAGTTCAATATAGTTATTTGTTAATCCTACTTGAAGAATAGCTTTTGCGAAGGAAAACGCAGAGGTGATATCGGATTTGCACTCCCCGCCGCTTCTGCTTCCCATCCGGCAAGGCGAGCATACCAGACAAAGGAGGGAGTCCGCCTGAGGACACGACTCGCGCTGATGATTGCACCCCATCCCTGCCCCGTCACCACTCTCATCGCCCCCACAGACTCCACGTCCCCTTGCCGGCTGCTTGCCGCTTCCGTTTCGGACGCCGCGCCCGCCGCAGCCACACAGGCTTCCCAGCTACCATGAAACGCACGGCACCGTTCGGCGCGATGCGGCGCAAGCACTGCACGACGCAATCCGCGTGCGCACGCGGCGCCGTGTCACGGCTCAGCGCCGTAAAGTTGACGAAATTGTGACATATTAGCACTCTCGCTTGACGAGTGCTAATTCGCGAACTATAACGGAGCCGTACAGAGAAAAGGAAGGCACAAGGCCCCGAGGTCACGCAGGATTCGGCGAAATGCATGCCGGCGAACACCCCGGAACCGCACGAAACGGAGATGATTGACATGTCGATGATGGTACCCATGCGCAGGAACCGCAACTTCTTCAACGATCTGATGACCGACCCGTTCGACGCGCTCTTCGACGCCGCCACGGCGCCCGTCCAAAAGATGACGCCGACGCTCATGCGCACCGACATCAAGGAAACCGATGCCGGATACGAGCTGGTCATCGACATGCCCGGCTTCAAGAAGGACGACGTTCAAGCCGAGCTCAAGGACGGCTACCTCACCATTACCGCCCAGACGAAAACCGAGACGGAAGACAAGGACGAAAAGGGCACTTATGTGCGCAAGGAGCGCTTCAGCGGCAAGTGCAGCCGCACCTTCTACGTGGGCGACGACATCGAGGAAGACGACATCAAGGCCAAGTTCGAAGACGGCACGCTGAAGATCGACGTGCCGAAGAAGCAGGAACAGCCCAAGCTGGAGGAAAAGAAGACCATCGCCATCGAGGGCTAGCGCGCCCCGGAAGCCGCGCACACGGCCGCAAGGCGGCGCAGGTCAGGCTTCTGGCGAAGAATCTTGCGAGGTATCCCCGCCGCGCACTGGGGCGCGGCGGGGCGGGCATGAACGGCACGACGCGCCACCCGAAAAGCCGCGGAAGAAAAAGGCAGGGAAAGCCGTTCGAGCGGCTGGTGCGTTGGGGAAGGCGACCGGAAGGTCGCCTTCCTGCTATCATGGGACAAGCGGTGCAAGAAGACGGCCGCAATATGCGCAGGAAGCGCCTCGATGCGCCGAAAACCGCACCGAGCACGCCGCCGCACAGAAAGTTCCACCGTCCCAACCAAGACGACCGAGAAAGAGGAAACGCCATGCCCGAAGCCGCCATTCCCCAGCTTGCCGGCATCCAACAGGTGTCCGACGGGTGGGTCAAGAAGTACGTCCTGACCTACACCCTGCCGGACGGGTCGTCCTACGAATACGAAAGCGCCTCGCGCAAAGGCCCCGAAGCCTACCTTGCCGAGCTGGAGGGCAACGCGCATGGGGAGCGCGCAAAGGCCGACGCCGTGTGCATCGTCCCGCAGACGGCCGACGGGAAGCTGCTGCTCATCCGCGAGTTCCGTTACCCGTTGAACAGCTGGTGCATCGCGTTTCCCGCCGGGCTGGTAGAGTCGGGGGAAAGCCTGCCGGCCTGCATCGACCGCGAATTGCGCGAGGAAACGGGCTATGCCCTGCGCGCCGACTTGGACCCCGCGGCGGCAATCGAGGCGCTTCCGCAGGCGGGCTACTCGTCCACCGGTCTGACCGACGAGACGGTGCAGGTGGTGTTCGCGCAGGTGGAACGCGTTGCCGACGCGCAACCGGAGCCGAACGAATTCATCGAGCCGTTCCTCTTGCCCATCGAAGACGTGCGGCGGTTCCTCGACGAGAATGCCACGCCCATCGGCACGCGCGCCCAACTGGCGCTGGAGCTGTTCGCCCGCAGGGAGGCGCCAGGGTCGGGCGCATAGGGCAACCGGTCGCATTGGCGCCCGCATGCCCAACACAGGCGACAAGCGGCCCCGCACGCCCCGCACAGGCAGTCCCACGCAGGAGCGCTGGGCGCCGCAACGCACCAGCCGCTTGCCGCAGGCGGCCCCGCGCTACCTATCCAGCGCCGCCATTTGGGCGCGGGCCTTGTCCATCTGCTCCTGCACATTCACGCCCACGATGTCCAGCCCCTCGGCGGCAACGAAGCGCACCTCCGGAATCCCGAACATCTTCGCTATGCCGCAAATGTATTCGTAGCCGAAATTCGCACCCTCAACATAGCCGCCGCACGTCGTGATGTACGTGATGCGGCGCGCCTTGCAGCTGCCCTCGCACCGCGCGTCTTCGGTGTAGTGGAACGTGACGTCGCACACGCTCACGTGCTCGATGTACACTTTGAGCGCGGCGGGAAACGAGAGATCCCAGTACGGCGCGCCGATCACGATGTCGTCGGCCTCGGCGAACTGCTTCGCCAAGTCGAAGACGGCATCGTCGAACACGCCCGCCTTTTCCAGCTGCGCCCGGTACGCCACGCGCTCGGCATCGAAGGGCTGCAGGTTCAGCTGCGCCAAGTCCACCTCGCGCACCTGCTCCATTCCGGCAAGGTACTCGCGGCACAGCTCAAGCGTGCGCGACTGCTCCCCGCGCATGCAGGCATTGACGAACAACGTGGTCATAAGTTCTCCTTCTCTCGCATCATGCGTTCCCGCACGCCCCGCGCAGGTGGCGGCGCATGTCACCTGCGCCCAAGCGCTCCGCCCATGCCTGTGGGCATCGGGCCAACCGGCAGGCGCCCCGCAGCCCTGCGGCCCCGCGCCCCGCGCCGCCTAGCCTGCCAGCACGTCGAGGGCGGCGGCGTAGCCTCCGGAGCCGTAGCTCAGGCACTTCGAGACGCGGGCGATGGTGGTGGCCGACGCCCCCGTGATCTCCTCGATGGCCGCATACGACTTGCCCGCGGCCAACATGCGCGCCACGGCGAGCCGCTGCGACGTCTCCTTGATCTCGCGGATGGTGAACAAGTCTTCCAACAGCGCGAAGATGGTGTCCTCGTCCTCGAGGGAGGCGAAAACGCGCAACAGGTCGTTCACTTCTTGCGTCCGCAGGTCGCTCATGTCACTTCCCCATTCTCGCAAGGCCGTACTCGATGGAATCCACCAGCGCGTTCCACGAGGCCTCGATGATGTTCTCCGACACGCCCACCGTGCCCCAACTGCCGTTCCTGTCGCGCGTCGTGATCACGACGCGCGTGATGGCGTCGGTGCCCACGTTCTCGTCCAGAATGCGCACCTTGTAGTCCACCAGCTCCATGCCGGCCACTTCCGGGTAGAACTCCGTGATGGCCATGCGCAGCGCGTTGTCCAGGGCGCCCACCGGGCCTGCGCCCTCGCCGGTGGCCACGAAGCGCTGCTCGCCCACGTGTATCTTGATGGTCGCCTCGCTCATGGCGTCCTTCGCCAGCGCCCCGGTGTCCTCGTGGTCGTCCACGATGACGCGGAAGCTCTCCAGCGTGAAGCGGGGAGCGTACTGCCCCAAGTGCCGCCTGACCAGAAGCGCGAGCGAGCCGTCGGCCACCTCGTAGGAATAGCCCGCCGCCTCGCGCTGCTTGATGTCGTCGAGAATGGCCTGCACGTCGGCCGGACGGGCGGAGGCGAGGTCGATGCCCAGGCTGGCCGCCTTCGCCACCAAAGACGCCTTCCCCGCCAGCTCGCTCACCAGCATGCGCGTCGCATTGCCCACCGCCTCCGGCTTGGCGTGCTCGTAGGCCTCGGGAAACCGCGCGATGGCGCTGGCATGCAGGCCGCCCTTGTGCGCGAACGCGGAGGCGCCCACGTAGGGGTGGTGCCCCGGCACGGCCATGTTGCACAGTTCGAAGACGAACTGCGCGACGCCGGTCAGCTGCCGCAGGTTCTCCGCGCCCACGCACGCGCAGTCCATCTTGAGTTCCAGGTCGGCAATCACCGTCAGCAGGTCGGCGTTGCCCACGCGCTCGCCCAAGCCGCCCACCGTGCCCTGCACCTGCGTCGCCCCGGCGCGCACGGCGGCGAGCGTGTTCGCAACGGCGCAGCCGGAGTCGTTGTGGCAATGGATGCCCCACGCCTGGCCGGGCACGGCGGCCGCCACGGCGGCAACGGCCTCTTCCACCTGATGCGGCAGCGCCCCGCCGTTCGTTTCGCACAGGTCTATGGAGTCGGCACCTGCGGCGCTGGCGGCGCGCACGCACGCGAGCGCGTAGTCGGGGTTCGCGCGGTAGCCGTCGAAGAAGTGCTCGGCGTCGAACACCACCCGGCGGCCGTGCGCCTTCAGATGGGCCACCGAGTCGGCAATCATGCGCAGGTTTTCCTCCAGCGAGGTTTGCAAGGCGCGCGTGACCTGCGCGTCCCACGTCTTGCCCACGATGGTGACCACCGGCGCCCCGCTCGCCAGCAAATCGGCGAGCCCCTTGTCGTCGCAAGCCGCCACGCCCTTCTTGCACGTGGAGCCGAACGCGGCCACCTGCGCGTGCTTCAGCGGCAGCGTGCGAACCTGCTCGAAGAACGCGATGTCCTTCGGGTTCGACGCGGGAAAGCCGCCCTCTATGAAGTCGATGCCGAACTCGTCCAGACGCATGACGATGCGCAGCTTGTCTTCCAGCGACAGCGCCACGCCCTCGCACTGCCCGCCGTCGCGCAACGTGCTGTCATACGTGAGGATTCTATTCACGAAGGCCGCTCCTTTTGCCTCGCAGGTCGTTCGTAAAGTCAGCGAGGGCACCCGTGGTGCCGGAGATCGTGGGGATGACGGGGGCGACGCGTACCGAGGTACGCGAGCCGCCGGCATCGCCGCGAGATCCGGTGCCACGGGTGCCCGCAGCGTCGAGCAGTTCCGCCGTTCGTAGAACGGCGGAACCCTCTAGATTTCAGTCAGCCAATCGGCGTATTCTTCCACGTTGCCGTAGGCGACGTCGAAGAAGCGCTCTTGCAGGGCGCGCGTGATCTCGCCCGGCTTGCCCACGATGCGCCCGTCCACGCTGCCGATGGGCGTGAGTTCGGCGGCCGAGCCGGTCATGAACACCTCGTCGGCAACGTACAGGTCGGCGCGCGTCATGCTTTCCTCGATGGCCGGAATCTCCAAGTCGTCGGCCAAGCACAGGACGGTGTCGCGCGTGATGCCCTCCAGAAGGCCGTCAGAGAGAGGCGGCGTGGACAGCACGCCGTCGCGCACGGCGAACAGGTTCTCGCCCGTTCCCTCGCACACCAGCCCCGCCTCGTTCAGCATGATGGCCTCGGCATAGCCGTGCTGGCGGGCCTCCATCTTGGCGAGGATGGAATTCATGTAGGACGCCGTGGCCTTCACCGCCGGCGGAATGGCGTTGTTGGAGCGCTGGCGCCACGAGGAAACGCCCACCGACACGCCGTTTTCAAGCGCGTCATCGCCCAAGTAGGAGTCCCACGGCCACGCGGCAATGGCCACGTCGGTGGGAGCGCCCGTGGGATCGACGCCCATGACGCCGTAGCCGCGGTACACGATGGGGCGGATGTAGCAGGAAGGCAGGTTGTTCTTGCGGATGAGCTCCACCGTTGCGTCGCACAGCTCGTCAACCGAATACGGCAGGTCGATGAGCGCTATCTTGCAGCTGCGGTGCAGGCGCTCCATGTGGTCGCGCAGGCGGAACACGTAGCTTTTCTTCGTTTCGGGGTTCTGGTAGCAGCGGATGCCCTCGAACACGCCCGAGCCGTAGTGGAGCGAATGGGACAGGATGTGCGTCGTCGCCTCCGCCCACGGCAACATCTCCCCGTTCTTCCAGATGTAGTCCACTTCTGTGATGTCGGCCATTTCGGCACTCCTTCCCGCTTGAACTCCGCGCCGCGCCCCGTGCGCGCCCCATGTCCATGACGTGCGGGTACACGATCCTGACGTATGCGCCCATTGTACTCCAACCCGCTAAAGCACGCCGACGTTTCCGGCGAAGGGATGCTTTTCCACACGAAAACTGAAGCGCAACACGAGAAGGGCGCATGCCGAAAGCGCCGCGCCCCCTAGCGCATGCGTCGCGGTTTCGTACCGGATCCGACTCCCGCATGGCATGAAAAGCTTCTTTTTCATGCCATGCGCGTACACGAAAAGTTGACTTTTCATGCCATGTGCGTACACGAAAAGTCAACTTTTTATGTACATGCAACCACTCGCGCTCAGAGCATCGGATAAAAGTTCGAGCGAAGCGACGCGAAACGAACAACAGGGGAGACAACGCACGGAGAACACGGGAGATCGAACAGGAAACGAAAGCGGTGAAACCGCGGCCTCAGGACGCGCTGGTCTTGCGGTCCGCAACCGCACGAACAACACGCAAAACAGCATAGACGCCAAACACAGCCGTGTAGACGGCGATGGACATTTGGGCTTTCGCCGCCCCGCTCATGGCCGCTGGAAGCAGTATCATCATGAGATGCACGTAAACCAGGAAGAAAAACGGATATGCCAGCCGCTGCACCTTCTTCCAGAAGGTTTTCTCCATGCGCTTCTTCACGAACACGAACGACGTTGCGCCAAGCACCAGCAAAAGCGCGAAAACGACCAGGGCAACGACGAAGGAAGCGACCAGATTCCCCTTCACCCCCACCGCCTCCATCAGCACGGGAGCATACACGTCGAGATAAAGCCCCATATGCCCCAAGGCCAGAAGACACGCGACGATGGAAAGGTCGCCGCGAATGGGGTCGAGCCAACGGTGCAGCTTGGAGTCCTTCGGCAGCACCCCGATGTACATCACGACAACGAACAGGGCAAGGGCCAGCGTGCACTTCTGAACAAGCACGACGAAGATCTCCCATAGCGCCCGGGGCATGCCCACCGTCAAGCCTACAACGAAAGCGAGATCGATGGCAACGGTCACGGCGAAAAGCACCTTGCGATGGTGGTAAATGGGCTTGCGAAGCGCAACGCACGCCGCGAATGCGGCCAACAACACCCCAAGAAACGTCATGATGCCGCTCCCTCTGCCCAAAGTGCAGCCCCAACTGCAACTTCTCCCGCCGGCGCCGCATCTTCTCCGCTTTCGCCCCCGTCAGACAAACGGCGCAATTCGCCCTCGTCCATTTCCAGGAAACCCAGGGTCATCTTCCCAATCCCCCGATAAAAGCCAGTTTCGGCATAGCGTTCCACATCGTGCGCGAAGCTCGGCACCCAGTTCAGCAAATGCTCCCGCAGAAAGGCGAGCTGGCTTGCAACGCTGGACGAAACAGCCTCGCCGTTTCCCGCTTCCGCCGCACAAAGCCCTTGCCCGACAAGATGCGCCATGTAGTCCAACTCGAGCGCTATATGATCGGCGGGTTCGTTCGGGCTTCCCTTGCATGCAAGGCCGCTCGAGCGCAAGAGCGCGCCCATCGCGTCGTGGGCTTCCTGCATGACCAGATGGTCTTCGGAGGTGTAGACGCTTTCGTAGGGATAGGCCGCCTCGCTCGTGGCAATGCCCGCGCCCAGAAACACGCGTGCATAGTCCACGGCCAAATCCGTGCGCGCATTGGGTTGAAGCCCGCCCAAATAGGCATCCAGTTCGCACGCGCCACGCCCAAACAGGCTTTCGGCATCCTCGCCGGCAAACGCCAATCCCTTCATCCCCTCCAGCAGGAGAGCATCCGCTTCCTTTCGGTAAATGCAGGCAAGCAGGCCATAGAAATTCTGGCGGTTCTCGGCAGATTCAAGATAATCCTCACACAAATTCATGTTCGCCCTTTCATTGGAGGGGTGGATGCGCGCCACGGGCGTCGCAGGCTGCAACCGTGCACACGCGACCGGGACCGCAACCACACCGTGCAACCCGGATCGCAACCATGCCGCGCATGCCGGATCGCAACCATGCCGCGCATGCTGCGGCCCGAGCGCGCCCGAGCGCCGCATCCGCCCCAGAAAAGCCTAAGCGCCCCCTACCATTCCGTAACGTCCGGCTCGTGCCAGTCGCAGATGTTTCCATGGAGGATGTAGGCCACCGTGGGACCGGTGCCCGCATCCGCAAGGTAGTAAACGTTGCCTTCGCCGGCATTGGCAACAGCCTGCGACACATCGGAGTTCGGATCGTCAAGGTCGCCGACGAAACGTGCCTGTCCCACGCAGTTCTTCACGCATGCGGGTCTGCCGCCCGCCTCGCGCAAATCCACGCAGAGTGTGCACTTGCCGGCAACGTGGGTGCGCGAGTCTATGGAGCGGGCACCGTAAGGGCACGCCTTCATGCACGATTCGCAGCCAATGCACGAATCGGCATCGACAAGCACGACGCCGTCGTCGGCCCGATGCGAGGCGCCTGTCGGGCATGCCTCCACGCAGGCCGGTTCCGCGCAATGCTGACAGGCATGAGGCAGCCAGTAAGCGCTGATGCGGGGGAAGTCTCCATAAGGCCCCATCTGGTCAACCCTGTTCCAGTACGCGCCCAAATCCACATCGTTTTCCTGCTTGCAGGCAATCTCGCAGCCATAGCAGCCGATGCAGCGGTCGAGGTCCACGACCATCGTCGTCCTAGTCAACGGAAACACCTCCAAAAGCCTCGTCGAGACTCGTTTCTTCCACTTCGTCGTAATTCGGCACCCATGCGCGGAACTGCTCCGGCTCCGTCCACACGCCCTCGGGGGCACCGTCGGCCTTGTACACCTTCACTTGGAACCCGCGATACGTGCACGACCCGATGATGGTGCTGAAAGGCCCCTCGTCGCTGGTAAGCATGCCCACGTTCATTTCGGTCATGCCCTTGGTCGCGGTGTTCGCGGTTTCCGGAAACCAAAAGCGCTCCATGTGCGTGACGCCAGGACCCACCGCCGTGGTGACCAGCGCCTTTCCCTGCGTCCTGCCGCGTTTGGATTCCACCCACACCCAATCGCCGTCTTCGACGCCGTACTTGTCGGCATCGACGGGGTTGATGGACAACTGGGGAACGGGATGCCGCTCGCGAATCCAAGGCACGTTGCGCAACGTCCCATGCGTGTACATGGGAATGTGCCCGCTCGTGCTCACCAAGGGGTACTCCTCGGAAAATTCGGGATTCAGCGGACTTTCCGACATTTCGTGGTAATACGGCAGGGGATCGTACTCGTAGGAAGCGGGCTCGAGCTCGTAGTTCGCAAGCGGCGCGCCCGTGCGCCCAAGCGTGACAATGCGATCGCAATACAGCTCCAGGCGTTTGGACGGCGTCCCGAAGCCCACCGGCAGCCCCGTCTCCTCGTCAAGCTGCTTGTACGTTTCGTAGGTGTGGTAATCTTCCGAAGACGTGGTTTCATACCAGCCGTTTTCCGCCACGTGATCGCACAGTTCCTTCCACGTCATGTCGGCGCCACGCTGCTCGTACATCATGTCGAGCATCTCTTCCGTCGAGCTCCACCAGGGAATCTGCCCGCCGTTGCCAATGCTCTTGACGAAATTCGGCGGCAGCGTGTTTTCGTTTACGGCGCATTTCTCCGGGTCCATGGAGTCGGGGAAACGGCCATGGCCCATGGCGGCAAGCTTTTGGGCAAGCAGGCCAAAAAACGTTGGTTCGTCCATCCCTTCCCACAGATGCACCACCGGTTGGCGCACATACACCCTGTTCGCATACGTGCCGACCCAGTATATTTCCAACCACTCGGTGGAAGGCAGCATCAGATCGGCGTAGTTCGTGAAGGAAGTCGGGTAAAGGGTGCGGTGCACGATGTATTCCAACTGCTGGAAGGCAAGATCCCATTTCTGGGCGTTCGGCATGTTGATCATCTTGTTGAGCGAACACTCGATGAGAACGTGCGGGCGATACGGCTCGCCGGTGAGCATGGCCTCGAGCAGAATCGAATTGTGGCACCAGCCCCGGTTGTTCATGGCCTTGTACTCGGTGATGCCGAAGCGCTTCTTGTATTGGCCCTCGGAAATGAAGTGTTGGAGTTCGCCGCAAGCCGCACCATAGGGGTTGCTGCCAGAAGTGAACATCTGCGCAAGTGTGCCCGGTTTGCACACGTTGCCCATTATCATGTTGAGAATGATGTGGGCAATGCCGGCCTGACAGGAATGCTCCGTGTGGTCGGACGCCATGCCCACCGTAAGCCCCGCCTGCGGGGAGTTGTCGGTGTATATGCGGATGGCCTCCTCTATCATGTCCGCTTCAAGCCAGCAGACTTCGGCGGCCCTTTCGATGGTCCATTCGTCGCAGCGTTCTTTGAGTAGCTGGAATGCAGGCTTGCACGTCAGGCCGCCTACTTCATAGGGGCCGCCATCAAGGGCGGGATCCAAGGCATCGTCATATGGATAGGGCATTTTCTGGGCAGCATTCGTGTTCCGGTCCCACACGACATATGCCAAGTCCTCGGCCTCCATGCCCACGTCTTCGGGCCTCACCAGCATCATGGTGTCAAGGTTCACGAGGAAAGGCAAGGTTGACCACCGGTACACGATGTCCTCGTCGTACAATTCGTTGTCGATGATGTACTTGATCCAGCACATCATGAGGGCCAAGTCGGTGCCGGGACGAATGGGAAGCCACACGTCGGCTTTCGAGGCGTCGGGCGTGAAGCGCGGATCGATGACCACAGTCTTCATTCCGCGCGCCCGCATGGCATTCACGGGACGTCCGGCATTGCCGAGGTTCGACCCGCAAGGGTTGATACCCCACAACACCATGGCCTTGGCATCGGTGCCGCCGAAATCCTCGCATTCGTCAAGACCCCACGACGTGATGTCTATGGGACCGTTTCCCCACATAAGATTGCCGATGACCGCGCGGGGCTGCAGGCACTGCAAGCCACCCGGTTCGAAGATGTTCGGAGAATCTGCCACGTTGAGGAATCGCATGGCATACGACCCCTGGAAGGGATGGCCGCCTCCACCGTAGCCGACTAAGAGGCTTTCCGGACCGTACTCCTGGGCGTACTTCACTATCTGCTCGGCGATTTCATCCAGTGCCTCGTCCCAGGATATGCGTTCCCACTTGTTTTCGCCGCGTTTCCCAACGCGACGCATGGGATATTTGACGCGATTGGGATTGTAGAGCGCCTGGACCTGCGAAAGGCCCTTCGCGCACATGACCCCCTGGGAGTAAAGCTGGTCGGGGTCGCCCTCCACCTTGATGACGCGGCCGTTTTTGACATGGGCAAGCACGCCGCAATGCCCCACGCATCCGCGGCAGAGCGTTTTCACCACGCGAACATCTTCCGTTTCCGCTACAGGCCCGTCGGAAGCTTCCTCAAGACCGCTTGACGCGCATCCCGCCAAAACGGCACCAAGGCCAGCGACTGTCGTGGCCGCAAGAAACTTCCTGCGGCTTATGGCTGTTTTCGACATGGGTCCCTTTCGCCTTTCTCCTCGTGTCTCGTCTTTTCCTCCATGGCGACCGTATCCGAAGCCGCCATGCGGCAGACGGCTCGCCATAGAACGCAAGGATAGAAAGACGCGAAGCCGGTGAGGAAGGGGGAGGTTCTTCCGGCAGCCCGGTAGATTGGGAACGCAATGCGGGAGAAACGTACCGCACCGCTATCTGTTTTTTACCGAATATAACTACGAAAAGCGGAAAAGGCACGAAGATGACAGAACGGCGGCGGAAACGAAAACGGGCGAGTACAGTCGGACTACGAAGCCATCAGCCCCATAAGCTCGTCTCGCGAGCTTACGCCGAACTTGGCATAGATGTGGCGGCAATGCGTGCGAACGGTCTCTTTCGTGATGAACAGGCTTGCCCCTATTTCATCGGCCGACATCCCCTCGGCTATCAACCCCAGTATTTCTTCTTCGCGCAGCGTCAGGCCATACTGACGCGACAGGATGTGCACGTTCCCGGCTTCGAGTGAGACCTCGTCCCCTTCCACCATTCCCTGCAGTGCCCCACCCTGTTCGTCAAGCGGCGACGCCCAAGAGCGAAGACGATTCGCATCGGGAAGCGCCACAACAAGAACGACGAGGGAAACGACGGCAATGATGCCGAAAGCCTGGTCTACCGCCCCATCGGCCATTCCCAAGGCAGACATGGCCAAAAAGACCGACTCGCCCGCCGCCACGCAACAATACCCCACGCCGAAAACCAGCCCGAACGCCGTTGCGGGCTTGGCATGGCCGCAACGGCACGCCATGGCAAGAAGCAGCACGGCGACGGCGTTGTTGATTGCGCAGTACACCGAAGCGAACGAATTCGCCGCAAGGTCCATGGCGACCGTGGAACGTGGCAGCGCCAGAAACACGACGGCAGCCGCAGGGAGGGCATACCTTGCAAGCACTACGAAGGTGTTTGCATTCCAACGCAGCACGATGCAAAGCAAAATGGCCGCAAACGCAAGCAAATAGCCCGCCGAACTATGCGATCCCATGCCAAAAATGGACGTCGTTGCCAACGCTTCGTTGAAGGCGAACGGGAAACGCTGCGCGCCCATGAGAACGGCCACTCGCCAAAGCAGGTCGGACGGAAAGCGCCCGGGAGGCTCCACGCCACCGGAATTGCAGGACGCCGCAGAAATCTCCGACCCATCGCCAACGCCGCCGTAATCGGGTTCTTCGGGCGACATCTTGAAGGCGGCAAACGAAAACGCCACCGCACCGAGGCCCATGGCGCACGCCACCGCCACGGACCCAACAACTCCCAGACTGGCACAGAAAGCCGAAAGCAATGCGGACGCAAAACCCGAAACGATGTAGAGCACTAACACCGCAGTCGAATTAGCCCAGCAACTTTGAGTGAACCAGACAAGCAGAAGGAGGGCGAAACCGGCTCCGCCCAAAATGCAGCCAACGAAGACGAGGGATGCCGATGCGGAAACGTCGAACGACATCGCGGCGATCAAACAGACAGTGGAAAAAAGGAGGGCGCCGCCGCCAGCGAAGACAATCGAAGGACGCAAAAGGCCGGCGGACAGCCTCCTGCAAAAAATAGAGAACAGCAACAGAACAACGCCTTTTGAAGCGAAATACACCTGATGACCGCTAAACTCCACCTCGAAAGTCACGATGGAGTTCAGGAAGAACACTTCCTCCCAAGCAGAAAGCAGCGCGAGCGCCAGCAAGAACAGGAAAAGCGCCGCAGTTCGGTTGCTGCGAGACCAGCGAGACGAAGCCCTCGTCCGGGACCGCCCCACCGCATCGGAGTGCATGGATTCCCGCTTTCCAACGAACTGCGCCATGGCCCCCTCCGTAACCGCCAACATACATGCACGCCTATTCTACACCACCCATGTTCGGCACATGCCTGCGACATGCCCTCGGCGCTCCCCACCGCCACGCTGCAGCCAACATTGAAGCGGCGGGGAGCAATGACGCAGCAAGCCCACAACAATCATCTCCCACGCCCATTCTCCAATTGGAGTATTTAGTTTATTCCATACTATAGAAAATAGTTCCGCATTTGGCATGATTTCCGAACCAGCCGGAAATGGCGAAAGGAAGCCCGCGTGTACACGACGGCAGAAGCGGCGCGCGTTCTGGGCGTGAGTATGCGGCACGCTCCACTTCCAGCCCGCTTCCGAACCTCGCTTTCGCGCCGCAGCGGGTGGCGGACAAGGGCAACGCCCGCTCGCCTAGCGCGAAGACTCCCAACATGCCGGAGAAGCGCGAACATGCGCAAGCGTTTTTGCCACAAATTCGCCGATTCCTGCATTGCGGGAAAGGACGGCCCGGCCCCTACAGCCCGGAGGCCAGGGGCACACTCGCTCCGAGCTGGTGTTTTCTGCGCATCCGCAAACCTCCGACCCGGCAAGTCTCCTTTCGTTGAGTGGCCGATGTCGGAAATCGCCGAAAACGTGGCCTTCTTCCCGCCGCACGCGCCCGGCGAGCGCATGGCGGCTTTCTTCCCGCCGCACGCGCCCGGCGAGCGCATGGCCGACAGATGCACAGGCGCGACGGGAATGGAGCTACATCATGCGGCCGCCGCGTTGGGCGCCTGCTCCGGGGGTACCGGGGGCCATGAGGTTGCCGTCCATGCCCAGGCCACCCATGCCGCCCGTCGGCGTGGTGGACGCTTCGAAGGAACTCGACGTGCCGCCCTCCACGGTGCCGCCGTCGGCATAGCCGTCGGCGTTCGCGTCCACCGCCGTGCCGCCAATCACCAGGTTGTACGTGCCGCCTTCCTCGAATTCCGGGCTGCTGACCAGCACCATGCCGTAAGCCTTCTGCGGCGTGAACGAAGCCAGCACTTCTCCCGACTCGTCGGCCACGGCGACGTTCTGCCCCGCCTGCCCGCTTACGGTGTTGAACGCGAACGCCTGCGTGCCGCTCGTGAAGTTCTGTGCCATGCCCGCGGAACCCACCATGACGAACGTCCCGCCGGAAATGGTCGCCTCGAGGTCGTAGTCGAACGCCCCGTTGGCGCCGTCGGTGGGACCGCACACCAAAAGCACGCCGCCGGTCATGGAGAAGCTACCGTTGCTGTCGATGCCGTCGCCTGCCGCGTCCACCACCGTGTAGCCGCCGTTGATCTCTATCACGCAGTCGGAATTGGACACGCCCATGCCGCCTTCCGCCACGCCGGTTTCGGGTATGCCGCCGTTGAGCATGCTTTCGTTGGGGCTTTCCGCAGCCGGGCCGCCGCCCATCATGCCGCCGCCCTGCGGCACGTCGGCGGGCACCTCGCCGCCGCCGCCGTCCGTGCTGGGAACCGCCATGTTGCCCGCCACATCGGCCGCACCCGCGTCGTCGGGCGGCACCATGTCGCCGCGCCCACCCATGTTGCCGGCCGCATCGCCTGCGCCGGCATCCTCGCCGCTGGCCGCGCCCGCAGCTGCACCTGCGGCCCCGGCGTCCGCGCCCGCATCTTCACCGGACGTCGCGCCGCCGGCCGCCGAGCCATCAGCACCTGCATCTGCACCGCCCGCCGCACCCGCATCCGCAGCCGCGTCCGCCGTCAGGTCCGCCGTGGCCGCGTTGATGCCGTCGTCGCTGGCGACGATGTGCGTCTCGCCGCCGTTGACCACCACTTTCTCGGCCTCGTATCCCTCGTAGCACGCCGTCACGTTCACCGTGCCGTCGTCCACGGTGAGCAGCGTTTCGGCATGCACCGCGTCGTCTCCTGCCGCAATTTGGAACGTGCCGCCCGCAATCAGGGCCTCCACATCCGAGTGCACCGCGTCGTCCGCGGCGTCCACCTCCCAGTCCCCGCCGGCCAGGCGCACGAAGGTGACCGCCTGCACGCCGTCGTCGCCGGCCGAAATTTGGAACGTGCCGCCCGTCACGCTCACGAACCCGCGCGTCGCGTCCTCGTCGTTGTTCGACTTGATGCCGTCGCCGCCCGCATTCAGAACGAAGGTGCCGCCGTCTATCTTCACGCAGTCCTTGCCCCGCAGAGCGTCCTCCACCGACGTGACGCTCAGCTCGCCGCCCGTCACCACCAAGTCGTCCTTGGAGTTCACGCCATGTTGGTACGCCGCGTCCACCACCAGCGCGCCTGCTCCGTTGATGCACAGGTCGGCCTTGCTGTACAGCGTGGCGTTCGGCTCGTCCTCGCCCTCTTCCAGCACGTAGGACGCGCCGTCCGACAGCGTGTTTTCCGTGCCTTCCGCCAGCGTGACGAAACACTTGTCCGCCTCCTTCACGTACAGGGCCGGCCCGGTTTCGTTATGGACGCTCGCCCCGGCAAGCACCAGCTGAACCTTCTCGTCATCGGGGGTTTCCACCACAATCTGCCCGTCGTCGAGCTGGCCCGACACCACATACGTGCCCGCCTGCGCAATGGTCACCGTGGAGCCGTCCGCCGCGGCGCCCTCCCCCTCCACTGTGGCCGCATCGCCGGAAAGCAGGATGCGCGTCGCCGACGCCTCGTCGTAGCTGGCGTCCCGTTCGCGGTCGGTGTACGAGAAGTCCATGTTCGCCGTGTTGGCGGAAAGCGTCGCCGTGCCGCCGTCCGAGTCCGACCCGCCCGACGCCGCATCGCCCGACGCGGCGTCGCCCGACCCCGAGCACCCGGTCAGGCACAGGATGCAGGCCAAGCACGCCACCACCAGCATCGCCGCGCCCCGCAGGCATGCAAGCACGAAATCGCGCCGATTCCCTTTCATGGCAACGCTTCCTTCCGCCATCGCCAAACCCCCTTCGCCTTCCATTACAGCGTCTCCCGCACTGCAGCCGCGCGGCCCAGCGATATCTTCAGGTTGCCGTTCAGGCACCGCAGCTCGTCTATCATGCGCTTCTCCAGCCCCGGCTCCTTCATGCGCACGGCATACTCCAGCAGAAACAGGCTGCCCATGTTCGTGGTCTGCACTTCGGTGAGTTCGTGGGCGTCGGTGTAGCGCGCCAGCGTCTCGTCGAACACGCCATCGTATTCCAAGTCCTCGGGAATGGTGATGCGCAGCGTCTTTTCCGGCTCTTTCTGCTTGCCGAAGGGAGACAGCACGTATGCCACGTTCGCCACCGCCACCACCGCCGTGAACACGCACGCCAGCAGCAGGAAACCCATGCCGGTGGCAAGGCCGATGGCCATGGCCAGAAACACGCTGCCGATGTCTTTGGCGCTGCCGGGGATGGAGCGGAACCGCACCAGGTTGAACACGCCCATGACCGCAATGCCCGCGCCCAGGTTGCCGTTCACCAGCGTGATGACCATCTGCACGATGAGCGGCAGCAGCGCCAACGTGACCACGAAGTTCTTGGAGTAGGCGTGGCGGAACATGTAGACGCCCGCCGCCACCGCGCCCAGCACGATGGAAGCGAGGCAGCACAGCAGGAATTCGGCGGTGGACACGCTGGAGATGAGCGAGTCGGCCGTGCCGAACATGGAAGTGAATGCAGCATCAAGCACAGTCAAGCACCCTTTCTTTCGAGGTCGGTTTGCGAGGGGTCGCCGCAGCGCCCGCGTGCGCAGGAGCGACGGCATGATCAGGCTCTGCGGCGCGGGAAGGCGCGACGGCTGCGCAGATGGAAGCCGCGGACGCGGAAGCGTGGGCCGGCTCGGCGGCGGGCACGGAGACGCGCCGCGTGCCCGTCCCTGCGTTCACATCGGCAGTAACATCCGCGTGCGCGGCGGCCGCCGGCACCGGCACGCCTGCCGCCCCATCGGCGCGCATGCAGGCGCGGTACGCCTCGCCGTACTTGGAAAACGACGACGGGTACGCTCCGCAGGCCGTCAACGCATGCGAGAGCCACAGGGGCCACGGCCCCGCGTTCTTCACCTCCATGACCACTTCGCCCGGAGCCAGAAGCTCACGGGCGGCGGCATGCCGCGCGAAGCGGTCGCGGTAGGATATGCCCTCGTCGAACGTGATGCGCAGCTCGCCGTCGTCCAGATCGAGCGGCGCATACGCCGAGCGGCGGCACCTGATGTCCATGGAGGGAACCAGCCGCCCGTAGCGCTTCCTGAACTGGTCGATCTCGCGCGCTATCTGCAGGCTGCGCGCGCTTTTCGACTCGGCGTCCAGCGCGGCGTCGGCCAGCGGGAAGCGCGCGCACGCCTGCGCGTAGGGCATCCCGCCCCAGTACGCCCGCGCCGCCGCCGGCGACAGGCCCACGCGCCGCTTGTACACCACGCCCCGGAACTTCTTCTTTATCTCCACGAACACGCAGCCGTCATCGCCCTGCGCGTCGCCGTAGCGGCGCAGGCGCAATTTCTCCTTGTAGAGCGGCTTGTCGAGCGACCGCTCGATGAGCAGGCGGTCGGGCGTGTCGAAGTACAGGCTGGTGATGCGGGTGACGCCGAACACGTCCGGTTCCATGCGGCCCGCCAGCGCCGCCAGCATCGAGCGGTGCTGGCATGCGTCCAGGCGGTACTTCTTCTCCGTTCGTTCGAACACTTCGCAGTAGGAAGCCACGTTTTCTCCTTGCCTCTTTTCACGGGATGCGGCACGCGGTCCGGCCCCTTTGCGCCGTGGCGGACGGCAGCAGCCCGCCACGCCTGGATGGGAGTCCGCCCGGACGGGCGCCACCTGGGTGGGAGGCACGCGGCGCCATGGCGTCAGGGCCGGGCGGAGGGCAAGGGCCGCAGAGCCGCGGCCGCATCGTGTCGGCAAGGATAGGCCAGCACCCTGAAGTTATCCTGAAACGCCGCGGCGGCACGTCGGTTCCTTCAGGCCGATTTCAGGGTCGCCCGGAAAACGGAAAGGCGCCGGCGGGGAGTTCGCACTCCTCGTCGGCGCCTTCGCGACGACCGGCTCTGCCTGCGTCAGCCTGCAGGCTATTCTTCTCCCGCCTC
>CAJFUR010000003.1 GCA_904420215.1 uncultured Eggerthellaceae bacterium | reverse complement strand
TGCATCATCATCATCATGTTGAACTGCTGCTCGCCGCCCTGCTGCTCGATGAACTGCTCGTAGGTCATGTTCTGCTGCTGCAGCTGCCCGCGCAGGTTCGTCATGAGGTTCTGCTGCATGGCCTCGTACACCGGGTCCTCGATGCGCCCCTTGAAGCGGCGCGCCAGCTCGCTCGCGGCCGCCTGACGCTTGTAGTCCTCGTATTGCTGGCGCCCCTGCTGCGTCATCTGGTCGCGCATGCTTGCCCGCAGGGCCTCGGCGTCCTTGAACATGGGCATGTTCTTCTTCACCCATGCGTCGTTGATGGCGGGAATGACCTGCTTCTGGATCTCCTTCACGGTGGCGGTGCATTCCACCGTCTCCACGATCTCGTTGCCGTCGTCGTCAAGGCCGGGGCCTTCGAAGGTGAAGGTCTTCGTCTCCCCCGGCTTCATGCCAATGATGTTCTCGTCGAAGCCGTCGGGCATGTAGCCGGCGCCCGTGGTGTAGGTGCGGCCCTCGGTGGAAAGCCCTCCCATCCGCTCGCCGTTCTCGTAGCATTCCAGCGCCACCAGGCAGCTGTCGCCCTTCTCCACCGGGCGCGGGTCGTCCGCCACATATTCGGCGTAGCGCTCGGCCAGCTGGGCGATCTGATCGTCGATCAGGCGCTCGTCAATCTGGAACGGCGGCACGGTTATGGTGACCGGGTCGTAGGAGGAAAGCTCGTAGTCGGGCTTCAGCGCCACCGTCAGCGTGAAGGAGAACTCCTGCCCGCGGCGCATGGCCGTTCGGGCCTGCGGCTTGGGCGGATAGGCCGGGATGATGTTCTTCTTGTCGATGGCGAACGGGATCAGCGCCTCGATGGCCTGCGACTCCACCACGGAGTCCAGGTTCTTGATGCCCATCTTCTCCTCGGCCACCTGGGCCACCGTCTTGTCCTTTTCGGGGCGCAGGCCCATCTGCTGGGCGAACCCGATGTGCGCCTGCTGCAGCGCGCGGTTCACCTCGTCCACGGTTGCCACGGCGTCAAGCTGCACCTTGCCGTCGCCGAGCTTCTTTTGCGTCACTTTCATGATGTTCGCGTCTCCTTTGCACGGGCGTCTTGCTGGGAAACCCCAGGCGGGGCGGGAAAGGCCGCCCCGCACTGCTCACAGCGCGCCACGACCAGAGCGTTCACGTGCCCGCAGCTGGGGCACGTGCCCGGCTCGACGTTGCGGCCGCACTTGTTGCAATGGGTACAGGGGTAACACACGGCTTTTCCTCTCCTGTTCTCGTCAAGCTGCTATTGTAGCGCACATCTTCGCCAGAAGCGATAAGGCGGAAAGATTGGCGCCCGCGCGAATTTGCGCTCGCGAACTTGCGCCCGCGCGGGCACCGCGGGAAGCAACTTGTTCTGGGTGTCCACCTTCAGGCCCGCCTGGGCGCACTTGCGCCCGCGCGGGCGCCGCGGGAAGCAACGGGCGCGGCGTGGTTGCGGACGCCGCCGGACGCGAAGGCCGCGCCCGCACGAAAATCGCAGAGAGCCGCTGCGGGCAGTGCGGCTCCCAGGCGGCGGCAGGCGGGCGGGCGATGCGGCCCCGGGCGGCAACAAGGAAAAAGAAAGCTGCACGATTCGGTCACGCAAGCGAAAAGGTTTGTTCAGGGGGTTCAACCGATTCGCCCATGGAGCGTGCGCATCGTGCAGCGTGGTGAGAACTATATCCCAGAAACGCACAGCGCGCATTATGCTTGCAAGCTTATTTTGACGCCGGGCATCATACTGGAAGTACCACTTTCGCCCCTCGAACTCGGCTGCGCCCATCAGCCTTTTTGCCTAGGACGCCGGACACGCCGTGCAAAACGCCGAAATTGGCCGATTCCCGCGCCGCCCGCACCGCCAAAGGCGCCCCCGTGCCGGTTTCCGGGCTACCCCACTTCCCCACCTGCGGGTTCGGGTGCCCGAACCCGCCGCCGCAGTCCTTCCGCGCCGTGCATGGCCGTTTCGGCGCGATCCGCGAAACGCCGAATGCACCCGCATAGAAGACGAGGCCCAGCCTGCGTGCAGACTGGGCCTCGCGCGTTCATGCCGCGTCGCGCGTCGTCAGGCGCGGCGCCTTCGACAGCCTAGTTGCTACCGGGGGCCTTCGGGGCGCCGGGAGCACCGGGGGCACCGGGAGCCTTCGGGGCTCCGGGAGCGCCGGGGGCCGCAGGAGCTCCGGGGGCACCGGGAGCGCCGGGCATGGCCGGGCCTTCGGGAAGCTCGGCGCCGCACTCGGGGCACACCTTGTCGGACATCTGCGCTTTGGCGCCGCACTTCGGGCACGTCTTGTCGATCTCAACTGCTGCTGGTCTGAAGCACATAGACAATCCTTTCTCGTTCCCAACATTGCTGCACGCGCGGCCCGCCCCCTATCGAGCACCTCGCCGCATCGCGGAGAGATCGCCGCGCGGCACCGGTTGCAGCACGCACGAAACCCCGCAGCAAGCCGATGCTGGAACTACCGCCGATCACTCAGGCTGGAACTCTAATGGAAGGCCCGTCCAAACACATCCCCCGATACCTCCTAAATGAGAAGAAATCGATAATACCTATAGACTGATTCGCAAATTCCATCAGGCATTTTACCCCTGCCGGACGCCAGTTGCGCAACGGGGTCGCCCCGCCGTTCGCCCACCGTTGCACCACCGTTGACGCCACGCCTAACACCGGCGCAACCCACGGTGCGAGGCACCCCGCCGCCATAGCCCCGAGGTACGGGAAATCCGTTCACCCCCCTCCCCGGCCCGCCGCAAGCAGAACGTACAAGCCCCACCCCCGCACGAAGCGGCGGCAGAACACGCAAGAAGAAAGCCGCACGCTTCCACCTGCTGCGCCTCGCACCGGCCGCACTGACAGGACAGACAATGCGAGGCGCCTCCAGAACGCGAAGCGGCAGCAAAGCGAAAGGCTACGCAGCTTCTGCACCCGCATCCCGTGCATCGTCCTCAATCGCGAAGCGGCGGGCGGGACCTGCAAGACGGAAGGCTGCGCAGCTTCTGCAGTCTTGCAGGTCCCGCCCGCCGCGC
>CAJFUR010000002.1 GCA_904420215.1 uncultured Eggerthellaceae bacterium | reverse complement strand
GATGTCGATGGCCGCCGTCACCTCGGTGTTGGGCACGTCGGGCATGGTCTGCGGGTCGAACACGCCGCAGTGGATGGTCAAGGTGTTCAGCCCCAATTCCTTGAACCGGGACGTGACGTAGGCGAATTCCTCGCCTTTGGTGTCGAAGGTGCCAATGATCGCAACTGTTTTCACGCACTGCCTCCTATCGATCGACCGACAGGCACAGTGTAGTCCCTGACCCAAAAGGTCGCAATATTGAACGGCGGGACGACACGCGCCCACCAAAAAAGAGCCCCGGGCTTGACAGCCCCCTACACCCGGCGACATGGCAACCAGCATGTGGGGCGGCGCGTGCCACCCGTAGCCAACAGGAGCCACCCGCAACCTCCCGGAAGAATCCCGCATGCGGGGCATTCCCCTGTGCCTTGCCAAGTGATAGACTATATCCTATATTAACTGGCCGCAAACAACTAGCGAGCAGCAAGCAGCACGACGAAAGGCAGGAACGCATGGACTACCCCGCATACTACCGCAAGGTGGAAGGCACAAGCTACCAGACCTACTACGACGCCATAGCCCAGGCCCAGGGCGCCGACCCACAGGCCACCGCGCGCACGTGCAACGCCGAGGACGCCATTCCCGGCGAGGCTCGTGAAAAGCTGTTCAATGTGGCCGCAGAGATAAAGAACACCTTCCACGAGTTCGGCGCGCCCCTGCCCCCGCTGCTGGAGGGCTGCACGGTGGTGGACCTGTGCTGCGGAAGCGGGCGCGACACGTACTTGGCCGCTCAGCTGGTAGGGCCCGCCGGCAAGGTCATCGGCGTCGAGCCGAACGCCAGCCGCCTGGCCATCGCGCAGAAGTACCTCGCCAAGGAAATCAAGCAGTTCGGCTACGAAACCAGCAACGTGGAGTTGGTGCAGGGCGTGCCCGAGGACCTCTCCTTCATCCCCGACCATTCGATTGACGTGGTCATCTCCAACTGCACCTTCAACCTGTCGCCCGACAAGGGCGCCTACATCGCCGAAGTGAAGCGCATCCTGAAGCCGCAGGGCGAATGGTACTTCACCGACGTGTTCACCGACCGGCGCATCCCGCAGGCCACCTCCGACGACGTGGCGAACGTGGCCATGCGCCTGGGCGGTGCGGTGTTCGTGGAGGACTTCCGCCGCATGGCGCAGGCCGCGGGCTTCCACGACCCGCGCTACGTGATCACGCGCAAGACGCCCGTCTCTGCCGACGAGGCCGCGGTCTATCCCGGCATCTCGTTCGCCACCATCACCTGCCGCCTCCTGAATTCCGAACTCACCTCCGACCACTGCGAGGACTACGGCGAGGAGATCGTGTACGACGGGTCGCTGCCCGACTATCCCGATTTCTTCCTTTTCGACAAGGACATCCGCTTTCCCGCCGGCAAGGCGTGCCACGTGTGCGACAATGTGTCGGTGCTGGGACTGGAAGGGTGCCGCTACGCGAAGGTCATTTCCGTGAAGGGCGACCGCTCGGTGCATTACGGCGACATCCACGGCGACCACATCGTCAAGTGCGCGCCCGACTGGGAAAACGTCATGGACGAAGACGACCAGCCCATTCAGGTGAGCTGCTGCTAAGGAGTTCCGCCGCTCCGGCAAACGGCAGAAAGGCGGAACGTGCCGACGCCGTGCGTGGTTCCGGCACTCCACCATGCCCCTTGCCTGGGGCACGGCGCGGCCCAAAGGCCGCCTGACCCCAAGGCGGGGCAACCTGGGGTGTCGGAGGTCGCACTCGCTGGCTTTAGCCGAACCTGCCTCATTGGAGCTGTTGGTTAGGATAGAAGGAAACGATGGAAAAGATACGCTTCATGGTGGTGAGCGGCTTTCTGGGGGCCGGCAAAACCACCACGATGATTGCGCTGGCCGAGCACATGAACAAGACGTATGGCGAAGCGGCCATCATCGCCAACGACTTGGGCGCGAACCTGGTGGACACCAACCTCACGCAGACGTCGGGCTGCACGGTGGCCGAAATCGCCTCGGGCTGCATCTGCTACCAGATGGACAACACCATCGACCAGATCCGCCGCCTGCGCGACAAGGACGGCGCCGTGTTCGTGATGAGCGACATCCCCGGCTGCGGCGTGGGCGCGCTCGACCACGTGTACCACCGCCTCGCCCGCGAAAACGCCGACGAGTTCACGCTTTCGCCCTTCACCGTGGTGGTGGACCCCGAGCGTTTGCGCATGATCATGCCCGAGCGCGCCGACATCCACCTGCCCGAAGAACTGGTGTACCTGCTGAAGCTGCAGCTGGAGGAAGCCGATTTGGTGGTACTCAACAAGGCCGACCTGCTTTCGCCCGAAGACGTCGCACGCTACGTGGACTTCCTGCACACGGCCTGCCCCGACATTCCCGTGCTGGTCATTTCGGCACTGGAGCGCACGGGCATTGCGGAACTGGCGGAGTTCGTCACCACGCACGAAACGGCGCTCAAGAACTTCTCGGTGCGCGACAACCAGGAGTTCGCCGACGCCGAGGCGAAGCTGACCTGGTACAACCGCCGGCTGTACCTGAAGACGAACGACGGCAGCAAGATAGACTGCAACGCCGTGGTGGACGACCTCATAGAGGGCATCCGCATGGGCCTCATCGAGAAGAAGCGCAACGTGCCGCACTTGAAGACGTTCGCCACCTCGGGCAACGGCGACTTCAACAAGGCGTCGCTCATCGGCGTGGACTACGACGTGGAATACGCCCAGCAGTTCCTGCGCCCGCACAAGAACCTGCGCATGATCGTCAACGCGCGCGCCGTGTGCGAGTCGCGCCCGCTTGCCCGCCTCATGGACGACGCGCTCGACGAGGTGTGCGAGAAGTACGACCTGGACTGCCAAGTGTTCTTCACGGAATGCTTCGGCATGGCCGACGAGGGAAGGTAGGGACCGGCGGCCGGCAGGCCGCCGGTCCCGGTCAGCGCCACGGCTCGCCGGTGGGGCCGGGCGGGGGCTCGTACTCAAACAGTCCTGTGCTCGCACGAAACGTCCACTGGACGTTTCGGCTCGTGCGGAACTCCGTGCGAACCCCCGCCCGGCCCCACCGGCGAGTCACCCATCGACCGCGAGAAAAGCGCACGCGACATTGCAAACACAAGGGAGCCTCATGGAATTCGACGAGAGCCAAGACATACGCGAGCTGGTGCGCACCTATTACGGGCAGACGCTGCAGGGGTCGGACGACCTCAAGACCGACGCCTGCTGCTGCACCACCGCCACGCCGCCGAAGTACGTGCTGGACGTCATGGGCGACATCGAGGACGACATCATGGCGCACTTCTACGGCTGCGGGTCCCCCATTCCGCCGGCGCTTTCCGGCGCCACGGTGCTGGACTTGGGGTGCGGCACCGGGCGCGACGTGTACGTGTGCTCGAAGCTGGTAGGACCCACCGGCCGCGTGATCGGCGTGGACATGACCGAGCAGCAGCTGGCCTTCGCGCGGCGCTACGAGGCGCGGCAGATGGAGCGCTTCGGGTTCGCGCAGTCCAACGTGGAGTTCCACCAGGGCTACATCGAGGACCTGGCCGGCATCGGCATCGAGGACGAATCGGTGGACGTGGTCATCTCCAACTGCGTCATCAACCTGTCCCCCTTCAAGGACCAGGTGTTCGCCGAGATAGCGCGCGTGCTCAAGCCGGGCGGCGAGCTGTACTTCTCCGACATCTTCTCCGACCGGCGCGTGCCCCCGGAGTTCTATGACGACCCCGTCCTGCGCGGCGAATGCCTGTCGGGCGCGCTCTACATCGAGGACTTCCGCCGCATTCTGGCCAAGCACGGCATCCATGCATTCTACGACGTGGAAACGGCCGAACTGCACGTGGGCGACTTCCAGATAGCCACGAAGCTGGGATGCATCGGGTTCGCGTCGCACACCGTGCGCGCCATCAAGTGCGCCGACTTGGAGGACCGCGAGGAAAACTACGGACAGGTGGCCACGTACTTGGGCACCATGCCGGAAAACAAGCGCTACTTCGACCTCACCGAGGAGGTGCGCTTCATCAAGGGAAAGCCGCTTGCCGTAAGCGGCAACATGGCCGCCATGCTGAGCGCGTCGCGCTATGCGCCGCACTTCGAGGTGCGCGGCACGCGCGAGCACCACGTGGGCACCTACGACTTCGCGTCCGCCCAGGAGGCGCTGGCCCTCAGGCGCGGCAAGGAACAGGTGGGCCTCGCCCGACTGGAGGATGCCCACCGTGCGCTGGGCATCGAGGCGTTCGACGAGCGTGTCCACGACAAGGACCTGCTGCGCAGCGCGCCCGCAACGCCCACCATGCAGGTGAACGTGAGCTACCGCTGCAACCTCGCCTGCACGCACTGCTATTTGGAATGCGGCCCGCAACGCACCGAATGCATGGGCCGCGACACCATGGAAGACGTGCTTGCGGCCTTTGCGGCGGGCGGGTTCTCCACGCTCGACGTCACCGGGGGGTCGCCCGAAACGAACCCGCATCTGGAATGGTTCGTGCGCGAGGCGTCGAAGATTGCCGACGAGGTGATCGTGCGCAGCAACCTTGCCATTCTAGACGAGCCGGAATACCGGCACTTCATGGACGTGTACACGGAATGCGGCGTACACGTGGTCACGTCGCTGCCGTACTTCAACAATTCGGGCTGCGACCTGCAGCGCGGGCGCCGCGTGTTCGACCGCATCATCGCATCGATGCGCCAGCTGAACGAGCGGGGCTACGGCGTGGACCCGCGCCTCAAGCTGGACGTGGCCTACAACGTGTCCGGCCCCTTCCTGCCTCCCGACCAGCGGGAACTGGAAGAATACTACGCGTTCGAGCTGGAGCGCGAGCAGGGCGTGAAGTTCAACAACCTGTTCGCCTTCAACAACTGGGCGCTCGGGCGCTTCGCCACGCACCTGATAGGCGAGAACAAGTTCGACTACTACTTGAACCTGCTTGCAGAGAACTACAACGCCGCCGTGGTGGCACACATGATGTGCCGCAGCCAAGTGAACGTGGACGTGGACGGCACGCTGTACGACTGCGAAGTGAACCACGTGGTGGGCCTGCCCATCACCGAAGACGCGCTGGTGGGCGCGGCGTCGGCTGGCGGCGGGACGGACGCGGGAGCGCCGGCCGGCAGCGCCAGAGCAGACGCGAGCGACGCGGCGGGCACCCGCACCGCCAAGGCGGGCGGGGCAGAGACAGCGCTCGCCACAGCGGCCGGCGCCGACAGCTCAGCCGCGCTGTTGGGCGCGACAGCACCCAACAGCGGGCACGGGCGCGCCCTCACCGTGCGCGACATCGTGGAGCGCCCGCTGCCCACGCGCAGGATAGCCACAAGCCCCCTCTGCTACACCTGCGCCGCCGGCTGCGGCAGCTCCTGCGGCGGCAGCCTCATGGAGAAGTACGCGTAAGGGGCCAGCTGCGGAAAGGGGACTGAAAGTGCCAGCAACTAGCGCCAGCACTTTCAGTCCCCCAACAATTGCGCTTCCGCTTCGCGCCACCCGAATAATCGTCACTTGCAGAGCACGTCCCGAGTTTCGTGAAAAGCAATTCCGTGTTTTCCTTGCTTCCTCCCAGACTTTCAAGACGCTACCGCACCGAGCAAACGAATCATCGTCGCAGGCATATAGCTACCCCATGCCTCATTTCTTTCAAAAAGCTTTTCAAAACTCCATCTATATCTCCTGCAACCCAGAACTGCCCATTTCTAAACGCTGAATTCCCAGCCACCAAGTATCTTCCTTTTAAAATGCGTGAGAGCATCTTGCGCCCACTCGCTTCCATTAGCCGCAGCGGCATCAAAGAGTTACGAAAAATGTTGTGATACTGACTTTGGGTTTGCCTGCGGCCTCTTTGCGCGTCAACTCACCCCGCCATAAATGCATCAACCGCACATCCCATGCACTTGGTAATGGTTCGCCATTCCTCGATGATCTCATCGTAATTGCGCCCAAGTCGATCAATGCTCTTCACTACCAATGTGTCACCAGCCGCTATGTCCTCCATCAACCTCTTGTATGCAGGCCGGCCAAAGCTTTTGCCGCTTGCTTTGTCTGCATAGACGTTTTCTCGCAATATAGGAAACGCCGCAAGTGCGTCTAACTGCCTGTCAAGATTCTGATCCTTCGAGGAAACGCGTGCATATCCGTAGATCTTTCCACCACCCATAATTCGCCTCCGTCTCATTGCACCCCATATACGTTGCGCTAGCATTTTCCGACAGATGCAAACTCCCGTGCATGCAGCTCCCATGGCATTCGTCAACCGGCAATTTCACCCGAGTTGTCCCCATCGCCCCATCCCACCAACCCCGACGCTGCAGAGTACCCCAAGCCCCTGCTGACCGTCGGACAACAGATAGCCCACACGAAGTCCAAGGGCATAACCTTCGACCTCTGCTCCGAGAAAGACGCAGCGAAGCATCTGCGGGAGAAGTGCCAGTTTTTCCGCATCTATGCCTATCGACGGAACTTCGTCAAACACGGAGGGGGATCGCGGGATGGCCAGTACGTCGGACTTGACTTCGGCCACCTCAAGGCGCTCTCGAACCTCGACCGGATGCTGCGCGATGCTCTGCTCCCCATGACGCTCGATGTCGAGCACTTCGCCAAGGTTCGCCTGCTCGCCGCCGCAGAGGACAACGGGGAGGACGGCTATACCATCATGCACGACTATCGCAAATGCCTGACAGAGGGAGAACGCTCACGCATAGACGGTGAGCTTGCACGGCGGCAAAACGATCCATACACAGGCCAAGTCGTAAGGAAGTATCTGGAAGACATACCCATATGGGCGTTCTACGAGGTGGTTTCTTTCGGTATCTTCGCCGACCTCGTCAAGTTTTGTTCAGCGCGATGGGAAGACAGATTCCTTGCAGACATCCACTATCAGCTCAAGAACTCCCGTCAGATCCGCAACGCGGGCGCCCACGGAGCCTGCATCCTGAACGATGTGATGAGCTACGCGCCCGCGCCGCGCCCACCCGCTTCCCTCGTAAACGCAATGAACGCGCACGGCATCCCGAAACGCCTGCGTGCGAAATGGCTCCGTAGCCGCAGGATGGTGCAGGTGTGCAGCCTGTTGCACCTCTTCTCGTGCATCGTCCCCGCCGGGTCGGTTCGCTCCGACCGCAAGATGGCGCTTGCATGCCTGTTTGAGGCCGTTGACGCGAGCGACCTACCTCTGGAGAATCCGAGCATGGCGGCGCTTCTGTTCCTCAAGCGCTTGACAGCATCCCTCGGTCCGCTAAACTAAGCCCACGTTGCAAAACCTTCGGGCTTATCGGGGCGGGACTGCGCAAGCGGTTCTGCCCCGTTTTCGTTTGACGTCTGGCTGCCGAAACGGGGTAGGTCGGTCATTTGCGCATGGCTGCTCCGGCGATTTCAGCCACGCGGGTCATGCGCCACCCAAATAAGCCATTCATGCTGCAAAAGTATCTTTTTAATGACACAATCGCAGGATAAAGATGTCGCTGGGAGGACTCAGCATCAAAGAGCATCGCGCTAGACTGGCAAAAGTCTCCAAATAAACGTCCGAAGCCCCTTTTTGCCTATAACCCTCCCCCCCCCCCCCGAAATCACCCGACGCACACGCATTGCGATGCGAGGAGTTTCTGCGGTATGAAATAGCCGGTTCTCCAACAGAAGGGCTTCCAAGCGCCGGGGACGTTTTCCCGGCTTTCCCTTACGCCGGGAATCCGGCCGCACGAACCCAGTCCGTCCGTAGCCGAGTTTGGAGGCGATGGACTGAAAGCAAGCCGTAGCAGATGCCAAGAAAGCTGCTACCCGACGCTTCTTTTCACGAACTCCAACAAGTCGTCGTAGCCGAGCGTTCCATCGGCAACGCCCAGAATGACCCTGCAGTAGTCATCTGCCTTGGGCTTGAACCTCGCCCCGTTCGCCCTCAACAGTGCGCCGACAAGAGCCGCACCCGTGCGCTTGTTCCCGTCATTGAAGGGGTGCTGGCTGACCACCTCATAGCCAATTCTGGCCGCTTTCTCGACAAGCGAGGGATAAAGCTCCACGCCGCCGAATCCCTGCCAAGGCTGGGCGATGGCCGCTTCCAGAAGCCCTTCGTCCCGCAGGCCATCCATGCCGCCGTGGCGGGCTATTTGCATCCGGTGGATCCTCATCACGGTTTCTTTGACAATGGGCTCTGCGGGCTTCATCGCGCAAGCGCCTCGAAAACGTCGTGGTATTCGTCGTCAAGCTCGCATGCCGCCTCGAAATAGGCTTCTTGGGGGTTTTTCGACGACGCGTCAATCGGGACGATCTTGAAAGCCGGCTTGTTGTGCTTGAAGACGGTGACCTGCACCTTTTCGTTCATCACCTTGTCGGTAATGGCCGTGAAGTCACGGCGCACCTCGCTAAAGCTCGCAGTCAAAGGCATGGCCAACTCCTTCCATCCTAGCCTCGCCCCAATTGTATATATTTTTTGTACAAAAAACAATGATATAAATAGTGCAGTATTTGAGAAGGCTCGACCGGCCCGTCGATGTCGTGACCGCTGCCGGAGCAAGCGAGCGGTTCCTTGCCAAAGCCAAAAGGGACGAGGTGGCTCTCTATGCGGCAGGATGAGCGCGCAATTGCCATTTCCAGTGCACAAACCCGCAGGGCGTGATTCTTGCCCCTTGGCATAAGAATTTACCCCTTGGTGCCGCCCCTTTACTGCACATTTCTGCGCCTATTTTATGCAGTAAACTAGGCAGTTGGCGATTTTACTGCATACTATAGGCATAAAAATATGCAGTAAAGGAGAGCCAGTGCATTTCTTCGATTACACTTTCCTTTCCACCGGTAGCGTTCCCATGACACTTGTCAACGCAACGAACGCCATCAGCGAAATCAAGGCCCTCGATGGAATGCGCGCTTCACGCAACCGAAGCCTGTTCGACTCCCTTGCGCAAATCGCGCGCGTGCAGTCCGTGAAGACGTCAAACGAGCTGGAAGGCATCGTCACCAGCGACGCCCGCATTGCAGCCATCGTGAACCAGAGCAGCGCGCCGCTCGACCACGACGAGCAGGAAATCGCCGGCTATCGTGACGCGCTCGACTTCGTGCATCAGCATCACGCGGACCTGCAAATCAACGAGGAAGCCATCCTCCATCTCCACGGCCTTTTGCTTGGGCACACAGGGCAAAAAAGCAGCGGATACAAGAAGACCGACAACGTCATTGCCGACTTCGACTCTCAGGGGAGGCGCCGGGTGCGCTTCCGCCCGTCGTCGGCAAAAGACACTCCCGATGACATGGAGCAGCTTGTCCTTGCCTATGCAATCGCCCATGACGAAATGCAGACGAACCGCCTGCTTCTCATACCCTGCTTCATTCTAGATTTCCTTTGCATCCATCCCTTTTCCGACGGCAATGGAAGGCTCTCTCGGCTGCTTTCACTCCTGATGCTGTACAAAGAAGGCTACGAGGTGGGAAAATACGTTTCTTTCGAGGAACAGGTCAACAAACGCAAGGCATGGTACTACGATGCGCTCGAAACATCCTCGGAAGGCTGGCATGAAAACGCGAACAACTACACCCCCTTCATGGAAAACTTCGTTTCCACGCTTCTTTCCTGCTACCGGGAACTCGACAAGCGCCTCGCTCTCGTGCGCGACAGCCCCGGCAAGGCCCAAAGAGTGGAGCGCGTCGTCCTCAACAGCTTGTTTCCTATTTCAAAAGCCGAGATCAAAGACTGTTTGCCCGACGTGAGTCCCTCCACCATCGAAACCGTCCTTGGGAAAATGGTGCGCGATGGAACGGCGAAGAAGATCGGCACGTATCGCAACGCGCGCTATATCCGCAACTGACGCAGGTGACGGGCTGCGGGCGGGGTCGCGAGTACGGACTCGGCCCAACGCCGGGCCAGCGTCCCGTTTTCGGCGAAAATCAAGCGGGGGGGGGGGCGAAGCGCCCCCCTCGAGCGAACCCTGCGCCCGCGCCCCTATGCGCGTTCGGTTTCCACTTCCAATTGCCCGGCGTCTTCCTTCGCGGCGTGCGCGCGGCTGGCGTCCACGAACGCGTCGCGGGCGGCTTTGGCCTGCGTCTCCTTTTCGGCCAGGTTCGCCTTCGCCACGCTGATCATCAGCTTGATGCGGTTGAGCTGGTTCACCTCGGACGCGCCGGGGTCGTAGTCCACGGCCACGATGTTGCTTTCCGGATAGCGGCGGCGCAGCTCCTTGATGACCGCCTTGCCCACCACGTGGTTCGGAAGGCAGGCGAAGGGCTGCGTGCACACCACGTTCGGCGCGCCGGTTTTGATGAGCTCGCACATTTCGGCCGTGAGCAGCCACCCCTCGCCCATGCTGTTGCACAGCGACAGGATCTCGCTGGCGTATTCGGCCAGCTCGTAGATGTTCGCCGGCGGCTCGAAGCGGCTGGACTCCCGGAGCGCGCGGGTCACCGGCGCGCGGAACCTGTCGATGACCGAAAGCGCAATGCGGCTGCCCACCTCGCTTTTCTTCGACTTGCCCAACCGGCGCTGGAAAATGCCGCCCGCAATGCCGAACAGGAAGAACTCTATGAGTCCCGGCACCACGGCCTCGCAGCCCTCGCGCTCGATGACGTCCACTATCTGGTTGTTCGCCGTGGGATGGAACTTCACCAAGATCTCGCCCACCACGCCCACGCGCGGCTTCGTGCCCTCGCCCACAAGCGGCAGCGTGTCGAAGTCCTCCACGATGGCCCGCACCGTGCGCTTGAACTCGCCGCGCTTCACGCCGCGGTGCAACTGCTCCTTGCACGCGCCCATCCAGTGGTCGAACAACGCGGTGGCCGCGCCGCTTTCCGCCTCGTAGGGCCGCGTGCGGTACAGGCACATCATCAGCAGGTCGCCGTACATGAGCGCATACACGGCCTGCAGCAGCATCTTCGGCGTGATCTTGAAGCCGGGGTTGTCTTCGCCCAGGTCCTTGAACGACAGCGCTATCACCGGCACGTGCGACAGCCCCACGCTGGCAAGCGCCTTGCGGATGAGCGAGATGTAGTTCGTCGCGCGGCAGCCGCCGCCGGTCTGCGTGATGATGACGGCCAGCTTGTCGGTGTCGTAGCGCCCGCTCATCACCGCTTCCATGATCTGGCCGGTCACCAGGATGGACGGGTAGCAGATGTCGTTGTTCACGTACTTCAGGCCCGCGTCCACCGCGCCGTGGTCCACGCTGGGCAGAAGCTCCAGGTTGTAGCCGAAGCGGTGGAAGATGTCGATGAGCAGGTCGAAGTGGATGGGCGCCATCTGCGGGCACAGGATGGTGTAGCCCGCCTCCTTCATCTCCT
>CAJFUR010000001.1 GCA_904420215.1 uncultured Eggerthellaceae bacterium | reverse complement strand
TTGATGTCGAAGCCGTTGCGCACCAGCAGGTTCGTGCCCGGCTTGTCGATGTTGCCGCACACGCTCATGATGTCGCTCACCGTCTGGCACAGCTGGATGGAGTCGTTTTGCGTGTCGAAGGCCAGCCCCCACTGGATGGCCCCCTTGTCGGCCGCCGCATAGAAGCGCGCCGAGTCGCGGATGAGCTGCGGGTCGAGCCCCGTGACCTCGGCCGCCCATTCGGGCGTGTACTGGGCCACGTAGTCCTTGAGGTCGTCGTAGTAGGCGCACCACTTGTCAACGAAGTCCTTGTCCTGCAGGTCCTCCTGCGTGATGACGTTCAGCCACGAAAGCGCGATGGCCATGTCGGTGGCGGGGCGCAGCGGCAGCCAGTAGGCGGCGTGCGCGCCAATCCACGTGAGCTGCGGGTCGATGCTTATGAACTCGGTGCCCTGCTGCATGCAGGCGATGAGCCAATGCCCCAAATAGCCGTCGGCGTTGGACTTCAGCGGCTCGCAGCCCCACACCACCACCACGTCGGGGCGCTCCCACTCCCCGTTCGCGTAGCGGTCCTCGTGCCCCTCGGAGGCGTCCACGATGGGAAAGTCGCCGATGCTCGCCGCCGTGCCGCACGTGCGCGGCAGGTAGCACGAGTAGCCCGAAGACCCGATGGCGCCGATGTTCGGCGTACCCAGGCACGCCCCGCCCAGAAACGGCACCCACGACGAGATGTTGCGCCCGGTGCCGTGGTTCACGAAGATGGACTCGCGGCCGTATCCCGCCTCGTCGATGTTGGTGTGGATCCAGTCGGCGATGGTGTCGAGCGCCTCCTCCCAGCTGATGCGCTCCCACTTGTTCTCGCCGCGCTTGCCCACGCGCTTGAGCGGCCACTTCGGGCGGTCTTCGTAGTTCACGCCCTCCACCAGGTTCAGGCAGCGCATGCACAGCCTGCCGTTGGCGCACGGGTCCAGCGGGTCGCCCTCGATCTTTTCCAGCTTGCCGTCCTTCACGTACATGAGCACGCCGCACGACGTGTGGCAGCCGGGGGCCGAATAGGTGTAGGTGCGCGTGACGGTGTAGCCGTCCTCCTCCCACTGCCACTCGCCTTCGTGGTAGGCCTTGCGGTCGATGCCGTCGAGGAATTCCTGATAGTTGAACAACATGAAGCTTCCTCCCTTTTTTATGGTTCCGGCGGCCTCGCGGCCGCCGGACCCGTTGACGCTGCGGCGCGCCGTGGCGGCGCCTTTGCCGCTGCGGGGGAGGCTCGCATGCCTTGGCACACCACGCCTCCCCCTCGCGCCAAACGCACTCGCCACAGCACGCCTCGCTGACTTTGTTGGGCCTATGACGGCCCGATGGGCTTAGCGAGTGAACAGGGCGCAGCGGGAGGAGCCGTCCATCTTCCGGGCCAAGTCCTCCACCTCGCCGTAGTACATGCACCACGCCTGGCAGTGCTGCACGCACATGGGCATCTTGCCCTTGGCTACGCGGTCTTCGCACATGTCGCACGCCTTGGTCATGACGGGAAGCCACGTCCACTCCCAGCGCTCCTTGTTGTTCTCGGCGCCGGAGTACTCGAAGGGACCCGTCTCGGTGAGCTTGATGCCGAACTCGCCCTCGGGAAGGTCCAAGTGCTTCTTGCAGGCCACCTCGCAGGAGTGGCAGCCCGTGCAGTACTCGTAGTTGATGAGAATGCCCTTCATTTAGAATCGTCCCCCTTCGCGCGTGGTGTTGTCATGGGTCCAAGCGTAGGGCTCGCCCGCCACGTAGTCGTTGCGGAAGCCGCCCATCTGCGTTACCACCTTGCCGGGAGAGGGCTCCTCGTTCTCGGGCGTCACGGGGTAGATCTTGCACACCGGCGCCTTGAGCGGATTGCCGATGCCGCCGAAGCCCGTCTCGTACGACGTGGTGAGGTTGTTGATGTTGCAGTCGAACGACCCGTACAGATGCGGCGCCGCCGGCTCCTGCTCGGGGAACCACCAGGCATGCTCGGCGTGCACGTAGTGCGGGTCGAGCATCGGGTCGATGTGCGCCTTCTGCTTGCAGCGGCCCTCGGTGTTCTCCAGCCAGATCCACTGCCCTTCCTCGATGCCGTTGTCGGCCGCGGCCTGCGGGCTGATGCGCACGATGGGCCACGGGTGGAACTCGCGCATGGTCTTCTGCTGGCGGTTCTCGGAATGGAAGAACTCGTAGGAGCGGCTGCCGTTGATGCAGATGTAGGGGTACTCGGAGCGGAACGCCTCGTCCTCCAAGTGGCGCTTGATGGAAAGCGACTTCACATGCTCGGCCAGCGGCGGGATGCCCCACGCGCCGAACGTGGCGAACGGCACCAGCTCGATGCGGCCGGAGGGCGTGGAGAAGCCGGGTTGCCCGTCGGCGCGCAGCAGGCCCTTCTCGTACTTGTAGTACGTGGCGCAGAAGTCGTCGTACTCGTAGCAGCACTGCTCCTTCACCAGGTAGTCGAAGGTGCAGTTGCCGTCGGCCCCGCGGCGGCGCCAGTAGTCGGTGTACACGTCGTCCACTTCCACCATGCCGGCCTTCGAGCGCCCGGCGCTCTTGAAGCTCTTGCCCGTTTCGGGGTCGTAGATGTTGAAGCCGCGCACCAGGTAGTCGTTCAGCAGCGCCTCCAGGTTGGGCCAGCGCTTCTGGAACAGCTCGGGATTGAGCTTGTGGCCCAGGGCGATGATGAGTTCCTCGTCGGACTTGGCCTCGTACCACTCGGAAACCGCCTTCATGGCGCGCAGCGGCGTCCACCACACGCGCATGGAGTCGCGCTCGGCCGTGGTCTTGAGCGGCAGGAAGATGTCTGCCAAGGCCACCGCCAAAGGCGTCATGTACGGGTCGGCCACCACGCAGAACTCCACGTTCTCCAGCATCTTGTACACGCGCGGGGCGGCCGTGGAGGAGCACACGTAGCCGTTGGTGCCCTGCGCCCAGTACATCTTCATGGGATAGGGCTCGCCGGTCTCGAACGCGCGGTTCACCGCGTCGCAGTCGGCCATGCCGATGAACTGCACGCAGCCGGGATGCACCAGGTCAACGGTCAGCTTCTTGGCGAACGTGTCGGGGTCGCAGTACAGCTGCGCCGTGGCGTAGCCCGGGTTGATCTCGAAGCCGTTGCGCACCAGCAGGTTCGTGCCCGGCTTGTCGATGTTGCCGCACACGCTCATGAGGTTGCTCACCGTCTGGCACAGCTGGATGGAGTCCACTTGCGTGTCGAAGGCGAGACCCCAGTGGATGGCGCCGCGCTCGGCGTTGGCGTAGAAGCGCGCCGACTCGGCGATGAGCTCGGGCGAAAGGCCGGTGATCTCGCTGGCCCACTCCGGCGTGAACTGGGCCACGTGGTCCTTCAGCTCGTCGTAGTACGCGCACCAGTACTCGATGAACTCCTTGTCCTGCAGCTCCTCGGTGGTGATGACGTTCAGCCACGCCAGCGCCACGGCCAAGTCGGTGCCGGGACGCAGGTTCAGCCAGTAGGCGGCACGCGCGCCCCACCACGTGAGCTGCGGGTCGATGGAGATGACTTCGGTGCCCATCTGCACGCACACGTTCAGCCAGTGGCCCAGGTAGCCGTCGGCGTTGGACTTCAGCGGCTCGGAGCCCCACACCACCACGACGTCGGGGTTCTTCCATTCGGGGTTGTTGTAGCGGTCCTCGTGCCCCTCGGAGGCGTCCACGATGGGGAAGTCGCCGATGCCGGCCGCCGTGCCGCACGTGCGCGGCAGGTAGCACGAATAGCCGGAGAAGCCGATGGCGCCGATGTTCGGCGTGCCCAGGCACGCCCCGCCCAAAAACGGCACCCAGGACGAGATGTTGCGCCCGGTGCCGTGGTTCACGAAGATGGACTCGCGGCCGAAGCCCTTGGCGTCGATCTCGTTGTGGATGAAGTCGGCAATGGTGTCGAGCGCCTCTTCCCACGAAATGCGCTCCCACTTGTTCTCGCCGCGCTTGCCCACGCGCTTGAGCGGGTACTTCGGGCGCTTCTCGTAGTTCACGGCCTCCACCAGGTTCAGGCAGCGCATGCACAAACGCCCGTTGGCGCACGGGTCCAGCGGATCGCCCTCGATCTTTTCCAGCTTGCCGTCCTTCACGTACATGAGCACGCCGCAGGAGTCGTGGCAGCCGGGGGCGGAATAGGTGTAGGTGCGCGTGACGGTGTAGCCATCCTCCTCCCACTGCCATTCGCCCTCGTGGTACGCCTTGCGGTCGATACCATCAAGGAACTCTTGATAGTTGAACAGCATGTATCCGCTCTCCTCTCTCTCGTCCGTGGAACCGCTCGGGAAGGACGGCCAGGCCCGTCCCTTGCGTCGCAGGCAGGCGATCGGGCATGCGGAGGCGTCCCGCGGGGCGCCCCGGCGGGGAAAGCCGCCGGGGCAGGCCCCGAAGGGGACGCAGTGCAGCCCCTTTTGCCTGTTGGACACACCATAAGAAAGAAAAGGCCGCCTTTCATGGGGCGGCAAACGCTAATTTGGAAATGTAAGCCCTGGGGGATTAGGCGCACGCCGCCCCGTGGCCGTCAGGCCGCGAGGCAGGCGGCCACACGCGGCCTACATGCGGCTATCAGCCCCCCCCCCCGCCGGGGCGCCGCGGAAGGCGGGACGTCCGCCTTGGCGGGCGCCGCCTCGTCCACTTCGGTGTTCTCCACCAAGTCCATCAGCTCCTGACGCGAATGCACGCCGGTCTTCTGGTATATGTTGTAGATGTGCGCCTTGGCCGTGTGCGAGGATATGACCAGCTTCTCGGTGATGTAGTCGGCGTTGCGCCCCTTGGCCAGCATGGCCAGCACTTCGCGCTGGCGTGCGGAAAGGCCGTAGCGGTCCGACACGATCTCGCACTTCACATGGAAAAGCCCCGGCCACGAGGGCACCGCGTCGTCGAGCGCCACGGCGGGCGCGTCTTCCGGCATCAGCGCGACGATCTTGCGGATGGGCGTGCCGGGCTCCACGTCCAGCCCCTCGCCCTCCTTCTCGCCCCGCACGTGGAAGCGCGACTCGTCCGGATAGTTGTCCTCGGTCATGACGAACGACGCCGAGAAGATGACCAGCAGCATGAAGGCCACCACCGAGGCGGCGGTCACCAAGTCGCCGAACCACATGCGCCCGATGGGCGAAAAGCCCAGAAACGCCAGGCCCATGCCCAAAAGCAGCCCCAGAAAGCTCATCATGCGCCCAAGGGAGAACGCGCGTATGGCCGAAAGGTCGCAGATGACGATGTGCTTGCAGATGGCCGAAATGGAGCACGTCGTGGGCAGAAGCGAGCCGCACAGAAGAAGCAGCGCGAACACGAACCTGCCCTCGTCGGGCACGAACACCAGCGGGAACACCACCAGCGCGGCTCCGGGCAGAAACAGCCGCATGGTCATGGTCTCGTTCACCTTGCGCCATTTGAGCGAATCCACGAGCAGGAAAAGGCACGTGGCGAAAACCAGCACCTCCGCCAGCACATAGGCCCCCGACTGGGTGTTCTCCACGGAAACGAGGCAGCCGAGCGCGAACCCGGCGGCCATGCCCGACGTGACCGTCGCCAAGTAGGAGCGCCACACCACGCGCGCACGCCCGTCCGATTCCCGGCGGTCCACCACCGGGCGCGCGTCGAGCCGGTACACCACCAGCTCGAACAAATAGGCGGCAAACGCCACGAGGGGGAAGACGACGGCGAAGAAAAAACCCGTCTCCATACCAGCGAACAAAAGGCCGCAACAGGCGAAGGCGGCGCACAGGAACACGCCGTGCACGTAAGGACGCACGTTCCCGTAGAAAAACAGGCAGACGAGCTCGCCATAAAGCGGGTACAGGAAGCCGAACCCCAGGCCCAGCGCGAGCGCGGGGACCCACGCCACGGGGGAGGCGCCGCCTGCGAGCCACAGCCCCGCGCAGCCGGCGGCCGCCAGCGCCGCAGCCAGGCAGAACTGCACGAGGCGGTGCGCAGAAAGCGCGTTCGAAAACGCCCAGGAAACGAAAAGCGCCGCAACCACGCCCACGATGCACGCCAAATGCCCCGCGCCCGACGCCACGTCAAGCCCGCCCGCGCCCGGCAGAAACGCCGACGTGCCCAGCATGATGAACAGCCACGCGTAGCATGCAACGGCGCCCACCAGCCCCACCAGCATCCTCGGATTGACCAGAATCCAGTCCTTCGCCGCCTGCCTGCCCTCCGACGCATCGGAGGCGCCGGGCGATCCAGACGGTCCAGATGTACGCTCATCGAGTTTCAACGATTCTCAACCCCCTTGAAAACCGAGCCGTCAAAGCCGCATCCCGTCAGGGTCCTGCAGGGCTTCGGAAAGCCGCCGTCCGCCCGAGTCCTATGTCTCTCGCCCCTCGCGCCTTACGTGCGAGGCGGCGCGGCAACCCAGATATGCCTATGGAAGAAAGTCATCAATTGGCCTGCCCTTCATTGTATAGCCTTGCAACCCCCCGAAATGCGGCGCACAGCATAACATAGTACTTGACGGGTTATGCGTTTCGGCGATTTAAGGCCATATCTCCCACGCAACTTCGCTCCCCCTTCCCTCCCCTCCCGCGCGCGCGGCGGGCGGGGGCGAAAATAAGGTGCCACATCCCATGAGCGGAATCGCCTCCGAAAGAAGTATAGGAGTTCCCGCTGAATGCCCGCCTTGGCCCCACTCCCTAGAATCTCGTTTCGAGAGGGTCATGCAACGCACGGCCCAACGAAGCGAGGAAGGAGACAGTATGGCCGACTACAAGGAGTGGTTGGAACAGCTGGACCGCAAGGCCTACCACGACGGAGAGTGGCAGTGGCAGGAGGGGGACTTCACCGTCACGCGCACGACGCACTGGTCGCCTCCGGGCTGCCACATGGGCTGCGGCGTTCTTCTGTACACGAAGGACAACAAGCTGGTCAAGGTGGAGGGCGACCCCCTGAACGCCGTGGCGAACGGCAAGCTGTGCATGCGCTGTTTGACCATGCCGGAGGCCGTGAACCATCCCGACCGCCTGAAGTACCCGCTCAAGCGCGCGGGCGAGCGCGGCGAGGACAAGTGGGAGCGCATCACCTGGGACGAGGCCTATGACGAAATCACCGAAAAGGTCTTGAAGATCAAGGAGGAGTACGGCTCCCAGACCATCGTGGTCGTGCACGGCACGGGCCGCAACATCGGCTGGCAGGTGCCCTACTTCGCCTCCGCCTGCATGGAGACGCCCAACGTTTCCACGTTCGGCTTCACCGGCTTCGCGTGCTACCTGCCCCGCATGATCGGCACGTCCGCCAAGTTCGGCGACATGTTCATCGTTGACGCCTCGCAGGCGCACCCGGAGCGCTACGCCGCCGAGCGCTGGGAAGTCCCCGGCGTCATCCTGGTGTGGGGCAACGAGCCCATCAAGTCCAACGCCGACGGCTTCCTGGGCCACTGGCTGGTGCAGTGCGTGCAGATGGGTTCGAAGATCATCTCGGTTGACCCGCGCCTGACCTGGTGGGGTGCGCGCGCCGCCTACTGGCTGCCCGTGCGTCCCGGCACCGACGCCGTGGCCGCCATGGCCATGCTGAACGTCATCATCGGCGAGGACCTCTACGACCACGAGTTCGTGGAATCGTGGACCTACGGCTTCGAGGCCCTGGCCGAGCGCGTGGCCGACAAGACGCCCGAATGGGCCTCCGAGATCTGCGGCGTGGAGCCCGAGACGCTGCGCGGCGCGGCGCGTCTCATCGCCACGTCGTCCAGCTGCGCCTGCCAGTGGGGCCTGGCCTTCGAGCAGCAGATCGCCGCGCTGGGCGTGACCGAGTCGGTGGCCGACATCATGGCCATCACCGGCAACATCGACAACCCCGGCGGCAATGCGCTGTACCGCTGCGCCTTCCTCATCGAGAAGCGCTACGGCCTGGGCGACGAGTACATCGACCCCGAGGTGTACGCCAAGAAGCTCATCCCGGTCACGTCGGGCATCAACGAGTCCAACATCGTGTCCTGCGCCGACTCCGACGCCATCCTGGCCGCCATCGAAACGGGCGAGCCCTACGCCATCCAGATGTTCTGGATCCAAAGCTCCAACGCGCTGGCCTGCGCCTCCATGGACCCGGCCCGCACGCGTGCGGCCCTCATGAAGGTGCCGTTCATCGTGGTGGCCGACCCCTTCATGACGCCGACCGCCCAGGCGCTGGCCGACATCGTGCTGCCCGTGGCCATGAGCTGCGAGCGCAACAGCTGCCGCACGTGGTGGACGCCCGTGCGCACCATGGTGAAGGTGACCGACTACTACGAGGCGCGCTCCGACGAGCAGATCTGCCTCGATCTGGGCAAGCGCATCAAGCCCGAGCACTGGCCTTGGAAAGACGACAAGGAATGGTGCACGTGGTACCTGAACGACCAGCTGAACCCCAACGGCACCGAGTACCACCGCACGTGGGAGGAAACGGTGCAGAACCCCTCCGGCGACGTGGAGGAGTGCTACGGCGACAGCTGCAACGGCACCGCCTACTGGGAATGGGACGCCACGTACCACAAGTACGCCAAGGGCATGCTGCGCCCCGACGGGCAGCCCGGCTTCAACACGCCCACCGGACGCATCGAGCTGTGGTCGTTCGGCTTTGACCACTGGGGCGTCGATCCGCTGCCCTACCACGTGGAGCCGCCCGAAAGCCCGCTTTCCACGCCCGAGACCTACAAGGAATTCCCCATCATCCTCTCCGGCGGCGGCCGCTCCTTCGAGTTCTTCCACTCCGAGCACCGTCAGCTGCCCACCATCCGCGAGTTCCATCCCGACCCGCTCATCATGGTGAGCCCCGAGGACTGCCAGAAGTACGGCGTGAAGGACGGCGAGTGGATCTGGGTGGAGAACAGCCGCGGCGCCCGCTTCAAGCAGAAGGTCAAGGAGACCATCGAGGTCACCCCGGGCCGCGTGCATGCCGAGCACGGCTGGTGGTTCCCCGAGCAGGACGGCGCCGAGCCGAACTTCTACGGCACCTACGAGTCGAACCTCAACAACATGACCGAGGCGTTCCGCACCGGCCAGGGCGGCATCGGCAGCGCCATCAAGAGCATGCTGTGCAAGATCTACCCGGTGAAGGAAGGCGACGTGCTGCCGCACGAGGTCATCGCCGAGAAGGGCGACTTCGCCGAGTACGAGCCGGGCAAGCCGTACAAGCCGGTGGAAGAGCCGGTCGTGACCACCATCAACTAGCGCGGGAGGAGGAGACACAATGAAGGGCATTCTCATCAACTACGAGTACTGCACGGGCTGCCACTCCTGCGAGGTGGCCTGCCGCAACGAACTGGGCCTGACCCACGGCGAATACGGCATCAAGCTCACCGAAGTGGGCCCGTACAAGTACGAGACCGACATCAACGCCGAAACGCCCTACGAGTGGGTGTACAACCCCACCATCACCAAGGCGTGCGACATGTGCGCGAAGCGCACCGCCCAGGGCAAGATGCCCTCGTGCGTGCAGACGTGCCAGGCGTGGTGCATGTACTACGGCGAGGTGGAAGACCTGGTGAAGAAGATGGACGGCAAGACGCGCTGGGCGCTCTACACCACCGTCTCCGAGTAGCCCCGAGCGGCCGGCCGAGCCCTGAGTCCCGGACTTTGGATCTCGGACCCGAGACAGCCGGGCAACGGCCCGTTCAAGGCGCGCCCGCCCCGCGCGGGCGCGCACCCTGCAGCTTTTCAGACCATCGAGAGAGGACGCACCATGGAAGTGAACGTGACCATACGCGGCGAAGAGAAGTTCCAGGCCTTCATCGAGGAAAACGCCACGATGGACCTCGAAGCCGCCAAGGAGGACCTGAAGGCGCAATTCCTCGCCGACGAGAAGGCCAACAAGTACGTGCTTGCCGCCGACAAGGCCAAGGACGGCCAGGAGCACGTGAAGACGTACATGGGCGTATGCATGACCTACGATGCGCAGGGAACCCAGATCGGCGGCGGCAAGGCCTATCTGGACAAGGGGCAGGAACCCGCCCGCAAGGACATCACCATCGTGTTCATGTAGCGGCGGCGCACAGGCCCGTCCGGCAGTTCGCGGCCCGGCGGTCCCTTCGGGGACTGCCGGGCCGCCGGCTTTCGGGAGGCGTTCGAGGACCGGACGGAAAAGGCCATGCAACGAAGAAGGCCCCGCAGGGGGCCTTCTTCGCGTGTGCGGGCACGGCATGGCGGGCGCCGGGCCAACCCCGCGGGCGGCGGGCGAGACCCGCAAGACGGAAGGCTGCGCAGCTTCTGCAGTCTTGCCGACCCCGTGGACGGCAGGCGGGACCCGCAAGACGGAAGGCTGCGCAGCTTCTGCAATCTTGCGGGTCCCGCCTGCCGCCCACCACCTGCCGCCGCGTCCGCGCTAGTCCGCTAGTCCCACAGGAACGTGGGCTTTTCGGCATAGCCGGGAGCCGGGTTCCAGGGCCCCAGCTCGCCGCTTTTCAGGAAGCCGCCCACCACCTCGGAAGGGGGCGTGGTCAGGATGGTGAGCGAGGGGTACTGCGCCCGCAGGGCGTCGAGGTCGTTGCATTCGCCCTGAGCTTCCCAGAAGCTGATGCCCATGTCCACCACGTCGCCGATGAGCGGGCTGATGGCGCCACACGAATGCAGGCCGCACACCATGCCGCGGTCAAGAATGGCGTCGCAGATGCGCTTCACGTGGGGCTTGAACAGCTCGCGCCACACATCCGGGGCGAAGAACGTGCTCACGGACGTGCCCCAGTCGTCGTGGAACATGAACACCTCGGGGCGGGCGGCGTCGTAGGCGCGCTTCACGATCTCTATCTTGTAGTCGGCGATGGCGCCCACCAGCTCCCCGAACGCCTCCGGGTCCTCCATGGAGTTGACCAGGCAGTCCTCGAAGGAAGACAAGCAGCTCACGCGCTCGAACGGCCCCACGATGGACACCACCGTGGTGATCTTGTTCTCGCGGTCGGCGCGCTGAGCCTTCGCGGCGAAGGCGTCCCAGTCGAAGCGGTCCACATGGGGGAACTTCACCTGCTCGCGCCAGTCCTCGATGTCGTCGTAGATCGCGTCCTGCCCGGGCGTGTAGTGCGCCGCAGGGGTGGCGGCCGTCCAGTGCACGCCGAACACGTCGTAGCCTTCGTCGTGGATGGGGCGCTCGCATATGGGCAGCTCCAAATGCTCCACCACCCCGAAGTCCCCGCCGGTCATCAGCACGATGCCGGGGTCTGGGGCATTCCTGTCTCCCTTCAAGTACGCGAGCACGTTTTCCTTGCGGTTGGGCATGCGAAACCTCCCGTTGACATGGCCGCCGCGCGGCCTGTGATCCAATGTCTCCATGCAGATTGTACGGGCAGGTCGGCGGCGCGTCATAAGGTGCCGCGCCTTATTTTGCGCCGCCCCCGTTTTCCCGCCTTGGACTTTTCGCGCAGGCATCGGAGGTGCGGTATCATGGACAACGAAGAAGGAGGGACGCAGGCGGCGCGGAAGGGCCGCGGCGCGGGCGCATGCCAGACGTTGGGCCGACCCCCGTAGGCGGCGGACGGGACCCGCGAGATGAAAGGCTGCGCAGTTTCTGCAGCCTCGCCGATCTCGCGGGCGGCAGGCGGGACCTGCGAGACAGAAGGCTGCGCGGCTTCTGCAGTCTTGCGGGTCCCGCCCGCCGCCCGCCGCGCGACGGCGCCCGCGTTCGGGAAGAAAGGGCAATCCATGGAACTGACGATCGTGCCGCCCCGGGAAAGCGCCCGGCGCATCGAAGCGCGCGGAGGGCAGACCCTGCTCGACGTGCTGCAGCAGACGGGCGAGACGGTGTTTGCGCCCTGTGGCGGCGCGGGAACCTGCGGCAGGTGCAAGGTGCTCGTGCGCGACGCCGAGGGCGTGCATTACTGCCTGGCCTGCCAGACGCCGGCCGCAGACGGACTGCACGTCCTCCTCGAAGACACGGCCAACGTGCACGTGGAGGGCGCGGACGGCGCCACGGGCGCGCCCGTCCGGCAAGGGGCCGACTTCGGCCTTGCCGTGGACATCGGCACCACCACCATGGTGTTCTTCCTCGTGGACTTGGAAACGCGCACGGCAGTGGAAACGCTGGGAAAGGTGAACCCGCAAGTGGCGTTCGGCGGCGACGTGATCGCGCGCATCGACGCGGCCGACGCGCCGGGAGGGCTTGCCACCCTGTGCGGGCTGCTGCGCGACAGCATCGACGAAGCCGAAAGGGCGCTCTGCGCGGCGGCGGGCATAAGCCGCGCGCGCATCGTGCGGCGCTCCATCGTGGGCAACACCACCATGGAGCACTTCGCAACGGGGCTGAACCCGCACTCCATAGGCGTGTCCCCCTTCACCCCGCTGTCGCTGTTCGGAAGCGAGACGGCCCTGTACGCGCCCGAAGGCGGCGCGGGCGGCCAAGCCGCGCCGGAGCTGCGCGCCTTCCTGGCGCCGGCGGCGGCCGGCTACGTGGGTGGCGACATCACTGCCGGCCTCGTGGCGTCGGGCATGCGCGAGGGCGACGAGATGCAGCTTTTCATCGACATTGGCACCAACGGGGAAATGGCGCTCGGCAACCGCGAGCGCGCCATCTGCTGCGCCACGGCGGCGGGCCCCGCCTTCGAGGGCGCCAGCATCACGCTGGGCATACCGGCCATGCCTGGGGCCGTGAGCGCCGCGAGGCTGACCGCAGACGGGCTGGAGGTGGAAACCGTGGACGGCGCGCCGGCCGTGGGCATATGCGGGTCGGGGCTGCTGGACGCCGTGGCCTGCCTGGTGAAGGCCGGCGTGGTGGACGAAACGGGCTACCTGTTGGACGCCGACGAGGCGGCAGAGGGCCCGTGCGCCCACTTGGCGGGGCGCATCGGGGAGGAAGCGGGGCAGACGGCGTTCTACTTGGACGACGAAAGGCGCGTGTACCTCACGCAGACCGACGTGCGCAAGGTGCAACTTGCCAAGGCCGCCATCCGCGCCGGCATCGACACCATGGTGGCCGAGATGGGCGTCTCCTACGCCGACATCGGGCACGTGGCGCTTGCCGGGGGCTTCGGTATGCACCTGAACCCCGCGAGCGCCACCGCCATCGGCCTCATCCCCCCCGCGCTGGACGACCGCATCAGGGCGCTGGGCAACACGGCGGGCGCGGGGGCGGTGCGCTGCCTGTTCGAAGACGGGCAGGCCGCCGTGGCCGAAGTGGCGCGGGCCTGCACGTATCTGGAGCTTTCCACCAGCGCCACCTTCAACGAGCTCTACGTGGAGAACATGGGGTTCGAGGAATAGGAATGCGCGCGGGAGCGTAAGCGGGGCCGCCAAGGCCATGCGTTCCGCGCTTCCGCACGCGGGGCGCAATCCCACAGTTCCACGTGCGGCCCGACCGGCCTGCAGCACGCGGAACCGGAACGCGAAACGGGCCGCCCTCCCTGCGGGGAAGACGGCCCGTCCGTTCGCAGCACCTCTTTCGAAAGCCGCCCCTCCCCTGCGCGGTGCACGGGGCCAAGGCGGAAAGCCTGCGCTAGGCGGCCAGGATGGCCGCGGCGGCGTTGGCCGCGGAGCCGGCGTCGTCGGTGTAGGAGTCGGCGCCCACCTCGTCGGCGAAGGC